>NZ_JALKBB010000003.1:0-278746 GCF_023016025.1 Arenibacter sp. S6351L
TACGTCAGAGATATTATTCGTAAAGATCAGGAGCGAAGAAAGCGTATTGTGGATTTGAACGAAGCCCTCATCGATGGGATGGAGAGCGGGCCATCCGATGCGACTATAGATAGTATTTGGGAGGAGGCTATAAATGAGCATAATGCCGGAGAATAGATATGTCATTAGTGTCAAAGCAAGGAGTGACATTAAGTCCATTGCCAAATACACGATAAAGGAATTCGGGATTAGTCAATCTTTGAAATACGCAAAAGGCTTAAAGGATATTTTGGGAGAATTGGCAAATAACCCAGATATGGGTAGAAGATATGTTGCCGTCAAAAACCAAATGCTTTTGAGGTATCGATACAAATCACATATAGTTTTTTATTATATCGACACCAAAGGTATTTTCATAGTTAGGATCTTAGGTGGTAAGATGGACTTTCCAAAACACTTAAAGTAAAGTTTAAATAAAGGATTATTATTCTACTTTTGAACAGTTCGGTTTTACGGGGAGGAGTTCATTATAATAAAAAAATATGTGTAAGAAACTACTAGTTTTTGGGATAATAGTGTTTATCAGTCATAATATTTTTTCTCAGAAAGACAAATTTAAAGACTGGCATCCTACCGAAATTGAATATTACAAAAATCTAAAAAAGTTGGCATACCATGTCGGGGGGAAACCTGACGCTGATTTTGAAATTTCTAAAGATTCCATAATTCAGAAATACATATATATAAATGAAGAATCAAAGGATTCGATTCATAAAAACACAGTCTATAGTATTGAGTATAAAAATGGATTGTTCAATACTTATTTTACGAAAGCAATTGATAAGCACGGTTTAGAGAACTTAGATGCCCAACCTTTAAGGTTCTATAAAGAAACGGACTCGATTTATCGTCCTTTTAGAAAAGCTTTAAATAAAGTGTCACAGTATGTTCTAGTATATTATCTAAAAGGAAGCCCCGAAAAACCTATAGGAACTCTGGTATTTGAACCGAAATCAAAAAAATTGGCTTCTTGGATTCTATTAAGTCAAGGAAGCTCGGGGTGGTTTTATTTATAATTGTTTTCGAAATTTTAAGTTGGTTATAAGATATATGCCTGTTCTTATAAGTTACACTGCATAGTAAACACAATCATTTATAATAACCACTTATGTAATATAGGTCTCTTGAAACTGACCTCCCCCGCCCCCGTTAAACTAAACAGGCCATAATTCAAAATCATTACTTTAGTAAAGTTTAAATAAACGATGGGAAATATTCAAATTAAAGAGGTAAATAGAAAAAGGGCGCTTTTCAAAAAAAGCGGAAAGACTTGCGACCACAACTATGAGACCCTTCGAGAATATGACCTTGGAGGGAATACAGGAGATTTAATCTGCTCCAATTGTTTTAAGGTAGTTGGTTATCGCTAATATTATAAATAAAGGATGAACTTAATTCGAGAAGGCGCTTTTATAACAGAATTAATTTTCCAAGCTGAACTTGTATCACATTCTCACGAGCGATTGAAAGATTCTGTTGAGGACTTTGATAAAATTGCTGTTTGGTCTTGTATTCAATCCATTTTAATATCATCAGGTAATATTTCTAAAATTCTATGGCCAATGATATCTAAATATAAAGAAAGAGGTATACAACTTAGGGAACTTCTGAAAATTGATTCCGAAAGTATTTTAAAAAATAGGAAAATCAGGAATAAATTTGAGCACTATGATGAATTATTAGATAATTTTTTTAAAGACAAGAATAATTACTCTTATACTGATTTAGCAATGAATCCGTCTTTAAGTTCATCCATTGGAGAATCTTGTCACAGAGGATATAACTCTTACAATAATACTCTTGTGATTCATGGAGAAATTCTAAACTTAAATGATATTGTAGACGCTGTTGAGCAATTAAAGCTTAATTGCAAAAGCTTATTTACTTAATAAGATATTGAACAAATTGAATGGTTGATTATATTATCTTAACATTTATGAATTAAAAGTTCAAACAAACGATTTTATGGAAGATTGGAAAAGTATGGTTCGAGATCTCCTCGGGAGACATCGCGAAGAAATATTATTAAACTGTAGAGCTACACTGGAGACATTTCCAGATTTGACCAAACAAGATGAGGAGAAAGAATATTTTCAAAAACTTCATAACTCAATTTGTGATCAATGGAATGAGTTTCTTGTTAACAGCAAAAAAAGTGTTCCCTTCAAAGGAAATCTTGAGGATTTCCCTCAAAATGACCCTTCCTTTCTTGGCGAGTATTGGAAAATTCAAATGGAGGTTGATAAAATTTATGGGGATAGATTCAACAATATGGTAAA
Organism: Arenibacter sp. S6351L; assembly: GCF_023016025.1. Lineage (NCBI taxonomy): Bacteria > Pseudomonadati > Bacteroidota > Flavobacteriia > Flavobacteriales > Flavobacteriaceae > Arenibacter > Arenibacter sp. S6351L. The sequence continues at coordinate 2,319 of NZ_JALKBB010000003.1, forward strand.
AGCTGTATGGAAGAATAAAACTAAAGTTCAATAAAACGATTTTCAAATATTAAGGTTTTTGCAATGTTTACCTGACTGATAAGCTTAAAATTAAATAATGAACTCCATAACCGACATTCCGCCCATTGAGGTCTTAGAAAATCTTGATCTATTACGATCAGATCTGGAATCAAAGATCCCACCAAAAAAACTTGACCAAAATTTATTGATCGCCTCATGGAATATTCGGGCCTTCGGTAATTTGACCCGAAAATGGGATTCGGATGAAAATGATTCTCCCAAGCGTGATCTTCATTCCATTCTGTGCATTGCCGAGATTATCAAAAGGTTCGATGTGATCGCGGTCCAAGAGGTCAAGGACAATATCAGGGCCTTACGGGATACACTCAAAATACTTGGTCATAATTGGTCCTTAATACTTACGGATGTTAACAAGGGCAAGGTTGGTAACGGGGAACGCATGGCCTACCTGTTCGACACCAGAAGAGTCCAAATGTCCGGACTTGCCGGAGAATTGGTTGTCCCGGAAGAATGGGAGGACGACATAAATGATGGCGCATTGGCGAAACAATTCGTACGATCTCCTTACGCTGTAAGCTTTCAGTCCGGTAAGCACACTTTTATTTTAGTGACCTTGCATATTTTATACGGGGACAGTCGAAAAAGCCGTATCCAAGAGTTAAAGGGAATCGCGAAATGGTTATCAAGCTGGGCGAATGACATGAACGCCTATCATCATGACCTGATTGCCTTGGGAGATTTCAATATAGATGAACGCGGGGATCTTTTGGATAAAACATTCTTATCGGAAGGATTGTACGTGCCCCCTCAGCTTCGGAAAAAGGAAGTGACGAGATCGATTTTTGACCAAACCAAGTACTATGATCAAATTGCTTGGTTCGATGGCCCGCCGAACGGACCAAAGCTTTCAATGGAATTCCTGAACGGAGGCAACTATGATTTTGTTCCAATAGCACTTCAAAACCGTGGGTTGACCAAAAACAGCCTTTCTTGGCTCATATCGGACCATTATCCGCTATGGGCGGAATTCAAAGTTTAAAATAACGAAATGTTAGAAGATGGATATAGGTCTCATAGATATAGTGATATATTGGACAATTTAAACGAGAATGGTTTTCTGACCACTGAGGATGTCATAAGGCTGCTAAAAGAATTTACCACCACCCAAAAAATTACTTTTGATTGCATAAGCGATGAAAAGGCTCAAATCGTGTCGGAAGCATTAATTGATAATTATAATCGGTCAAAGTCTAATTAAACGATTATCAAGAACATGAGATATAAAGTTGCTCAAGGCATAATAAGCTTTGTTATTCTTACATTAGTTGGTTGCACAAAAGAGGAAGAATGTACAAGGATTGATAAAATTGGTGGTGGATTATTGCACGAACAGGAAATTGAAGTCCCATGCGATTTTCCAGAGCCCAAACCCTTAGGCACGCTTCCAAATCAAAAAATCTAAATTGGGGTGAAGTAATCCCGAAACATAAAGTCTAAATAAACGATATTACATGACCATAAAAAGAACCAATCATATAATTCATGATGATGAAGTTGAAATAGATTCCTTTCAATTGCAAATAATGTTTGGTCCTTCATATAAAGAGGACATAGAAATTGCGGTGAACTCTATATTTTGTAATTGTGGTGCCCAAAGTAAAAAGTTGGTCAACTATAAAAGTTATCTAAATAACCTTAATGACGTTATTTTAAAAGGGTTGTGCAATTCTTGCAATACCTTTGCCGCAAGATATATCGAGACGGGAGAGCGCAAGGGCATCGAGAAAATCGCAAACCGAATCAGAAAATTAAACAAAGCTTAAAATTCAAATAAAGGGTGGTTAGAAAACAAGTATTTTTGATTATGGTGCAAAAAAGAACTATATTGCACCATAATTTAAAATTATGGAAACAGTAAGAAAATCAATCACTTTTACCGATCAACAGGATGGTTGGATAAAGCTTAGGGTTCAGGCGGGGGACTTTACCAATGATAGTGAATACATAAGAGATTTGGTAAGAAAGGATCAAGAACAGAATATGAAGCTCCTAGAACTTAAAACTGCCATAGATGAAGGGTTGCAAAGCGGAAGAAGCAATCTGAAAATAAGCGACATTATCGCAAAAGTGGATAATGGGGAATTATAGTTTATCTGCAAGGGCACAATATGACCTAGTGGGTATGTATAAGTACGGAATAAAGTTTTTTGGCCCTGACCAAGCGACCAAGTACTTACTCGATCTGGAAGGTTTTTTGGAAGAACTAGCTGAACGACCAGAATTGGCCAAAGATACCTCGACAATTGCCGATTCCTTAAAATATTTCAGTTATAAAGCCCATGTAATTTTTTATCAATTTCACAATGCAAACGAAATTTTTATTATCAGGATTTTGGGCAAACGCATGAACTTCATTGAACATTTATAAAGTTTAATAAAATGATGAAAGACCAAAAGGGCATATTGATAAAATGCATCAAAAATGATGTCCCGGCGTTCGTGACTGTCGGTCACGATTTATTTACCGTGCCAACTTGGAGGCCTATTATCAGGTCGCAAAGGAAAACGGGGCGGATACCGAGTTTTTGAAGGACATGAATCTTGTCGTACAGGAAATAAAAGATTTTCAACAGCAGGAACCGGATAGGGTACGCATACCCAAGCTAAAAGCGTTCGAGATCGAAAAATAAAAAGAACATGATCACTTACTATGAATTTTTGGAAGCCCTATCCACCATAAGAAAATTCAAGAAACAAGTTCCTCTCCTTTATAAGGAAATGGAAGAGGAGGTCAACTTGATATCCAAATTTGTCAACGTTGACAAGAACACCAAGATCTGCCAATTGCCGTTGTCCACCCGGGCATTGAACGTATTGAAAGCAATAGACCATATCGACATATGGGAAGGAACGACCCAGGACTTGGCCAAGCTCTCGATGAAGAAACTTTTGGGCACCAAGAATGCAGGAAGAAGAACTGTCGACGAGATAAAGGAACTTTGTCTGTTCGCCAATCTGCAAATGAAACCTTAGCACATTAACCTTCTAGCCAAACTTTCAGCAGTTCTTTTGCTACTTGTAATAGTTCTATTGAATTTACATTTGTAAATATGTAAATTATTCCCAATCCCAAACTTACTTGCCATCATTTCCATTTAGGAAACTTTATCTCTATTTTTTTTATTCTTATCATTTTTTCCATTTAAAAGACAACCATTTTGACCCTCTACGAGCAAGATATCCATTTGATATATGCAAAAAAAGGACATCGGTTCGAGTTAGCGTGTAACATGAACATTGGGGTTCCGTACTTGCGTAAATTTTCAGGAGTAAGGGATCGACTATGGGCGGAATCGTCCTAATATCAATATTTTATGGTTACAATTAATTTCTATACCGATCTAACTGGGTTCGTTTTAAAAAGGGAATCGAACCCTTCCAAAATGATCTGGGAGTTTCTTATTTATAAGGGTAGGTGCCAGCCTAAAAATTCATTTTTCATACTTATGCCGCAATTTAATCAAGCCGCATTTGCCCTGTCCATGTAGTATTTGAAAAAATGGGGTATCCCTCCTCTCGGGGGAGCCCACCACAATTTTTTAAAATCTCCACATGGACTTATCCCCACCGCTACGCTCCTGTTGATTTTTTCGCCGCATAATCTTAAAAACATACTATTATGAAAGACATTCGAATCGCAACCTTTAAAGATTTCGTTGGAGAGCTAACGGCCATTTACAGGAGAACAGAACTACCCACTTTTCAAATAACCTCTTCGAGTTCCGTGAGAGAGTTCATTTATCCATATTTTGACGATGTAATGGACGATCACGAAGAAGTGAAGGTCATACATTTGAACCGTAAAAATCAGGTGGTGAACATACACCATCTAACATCTGGCACCGATAACGGTTGTCTCATTTCGACAAAGGATGTGCTGCGACATGCAATCCTGATCAAAACAAGCTCCCTGATCCTGGTTCACAACCATCCATCTGGCAATCTGAAACCTTCAGAAGCAGATAAACAGATCTCCAACAAATTGAGGGAAGCCTCTAAGTTGGTGGACATATCAACCCTTGACAGTATAATAATCACCAGGGAGGGATATTACTCCTTCGCAGATGAAGGGCTTTTTTAAGTCCTTCATTTTGATTAAAATATATAATTTAAATTGTACGCTTTTAAGTACATTTGTAATAAGTTCAAAAATCTATACCATTATGGATTATAAGTTTGTGCCCCTAAGAAATTGGTTGTTGGAACGGGAAGCTCTCTCTATTAGGAAGTTGGAGGACAACTGTAAAATGCCAAGGGATACCCTACGCCATTTCCTGAATGAACGAAGGGACTTTCCGGAAAAGCATTATGAATCTTTATTGAAAGAGTTGGTAAAGTATGGGTTTCATCGCGATTAAATCCTCTACTTAAGAATTTAAAGAAACAAAACCCTAAAGCCAGAGCCATGAGGCCACGCAGGGCAACAGGTGTTACACTAAAGGGTTTTTGTAAATTTATGGAAGTTTAATTAAATGAAGATATAATTAGTGTTTTTTAGTGTTTTAATTATTGCCATACCTACGCTCATAATATTTATCTTTATGTAAAGGTCTAAAACATGTTCTTATGAAATGAGCCATGAAAATTCTTGATATCAACCGAAATCGAAGATTCACGAACTCCAAAATTTAAAATAAAAACTCGTGAGTACATGATTATTGGCGAATTACACCCGCCTGAATGAAGTAGTCGGGCAGGTCTGACCTTTTAAAAACAAAAAAATAACAGATGAAAATTATTACTAATGTTTTTCTCATTTTTTCTATTTTGATATTTTTTGCATGTAGTAATGATAATGATAATCTTTCAGAATCGGACAAGGCTCAAGCCTTACTGGGCCAATGGGAATATCAATCTATTATGACCGATAGGGCAGTGGATATCAATGGCGACGGCACCTCAAATATAGATTTGTTCAATACTCAGGAAATCAAACAATGTATCAAAGATAATTTGACCTTTTTTGCTGAAAGGGGAGAAGGCGAGAAAGGTGTTTATAACATTAACGAGAACGGGCTTGCTTGTGATGGAAATCAAGCTTTTACTACGATAGAAACCGACACTTATCAACTCGTAAACAATAATCGTATCGTTTTTGAAACACGAAATGAAATGAAGATAATGGAGTTTACCAAAAATAAACTTGTGGTAGAGACCCAGGATAATCTTGGCGGCACCGATGTTTTGGTAACCATTATTCTCAAAAAAAGTTAATTCCCATAATGGTTCTTATGTTACCTTTTCCTTTAGACTCTTATTATTGACCCCCTTACGGTATTACTCCATTGTCCATTACTGTCCTGTACCCTAACCTCATAATCTTGGTCTAGATACTTAAGTCTATTCTCTCTGGGTTCTTCCTCTAGTTCAAAATAACGTTCAACACCCGTTCCTCTGGCGTCATTGTAATTGAATAGCATTGTATCCCATCTTCTATCATCAATGTTGTAAATACGAACCTCCACCTGTTGTAAAGTAGCACCGTTGTACGCTTCGGAACAATTTGCAGCAAAACAGGTATATATCCGAACCACGTAGTCACAGCCATTTAGACCACCACATCGTATATTATGCTTCTCTCCTTTGACGGCTGCTGTGGGCTTTTTAAGCATTAATATCGATTCACTGGTGGTCTGTGATATGCCGGTTGAATTCTCGACACGGAAATTAATAGTAAAACTGTCGTCGATTTGTGGATAAAACTGCATCGCAACAGACCCGTACTCCAGGGGAATAACCTCACCTTCCCTATATATCTTTCCCTGATGGTTTATATAACCCCCATTCATATCGGCGAATTCAAATGTCATTTGGTACATGACAGTTGTATCGTGTCCAGAGGCGGCATTTGTGACCACATTCAATAGGAAGGGTTGATTTTCATATTTATCTTGGGTTGATTGGCCGATAGTAAGATCAAAAAATTCTTCATACTTTTCAAAATTGATATTTACATCTGCTGTTTTTTCAACCTCTGAAGATGATCTGACCGTAAACTCAATATTATGGTTGGATTCAGATATACCAGTATACCTTCCCTGGAAAGAGCCAACTGGAACGTTAAAACTTTCACCTGCCGCATAAGTATTGCCTTGAAATTCAAAGCTACTGTTGCTGCCTCCGGATGAAAAATACATCACATAGCTATCTCCTCCGATGCCCAATTCGGTAATATTGAAATTAATATCTACAGTTTCTCCAATATAAACCTGTGATTGTGTCGCATTTGCTGTAAAATTATAATTCTTTGGCGTTACGCCGATGGATATGGTAACCGTTTTTTCCAGACCGGTATCGTTTTGAACATAAAAGGTTAAATTGATATTGCTCTCGTCGGTACCTTCCAGACTCCAGTTGAAATTTCCTTTGGGAATATCATAAATATTTCCTGCACTCACTTCTGTGCCATTTTCATTCCTAATAAGGGCATTGCCGTTTGAGCTATATCTGATATTATATTCTGAAGAACCAATACTTTCCGAAATGTTGAAGTTAAGCGAGGTGATCTCCCCGACTGAAATATCTGTTTTTTGACTTCCACCTGTGAACAGAAAATCCACTTGGTTGTAGTTCACCATAGTATTCGCAGTATGAGTCACGTTTGCACTTGACTCTACACTCAGAACTATATCATGCTGACCAGCTTGGGTACCAGTATAGACTACATTATTGTTATTTGGTACAAGTTGAAATTTTTCGCCTGGTCCGTATTCTATTCCGTTTACTCGAAGTGAACTATTTCTGCCGGATGAATAAAAGGCTTCATAAGTATCATTGGTTCCTTCAGGTATTTCATTGATGTCAATAATTATATCTACTGGTAAATTTGCAAACTCGGAAGTCTTTGACGGGGTCATACTCAATGTAAAATCGTTCTGTTTAGTTTCAAGGTCAATATTGACCGGCCCCACTTCCTGACCGTAATTGTCGGTTACAATAAATGAAATTTGGTGCGAACCTAAACTTTCTGGATAATAAAAAAGTGAAAAGTTGCCAAGTTCCACTGGATAGCCTGTTGAGTTCTGTAGGGTGTTGTCATGGATCCCGGTCAGCCTTCCGTTGCCCTCCACAATTTCATAGGAAATATTGTAATCTATATTCTCTGTGTTGCCATTGGATTTAATATTAAAATTGAGTTGAGTACGCTCATTTAAAAAAACTGAATTGCTTTCTGAATTACCGGAAAAAGTAAATGGGATGTTCGCCACCTCGATTTCAACGCTGTCCTGTTTTATCTGTCCGTTGGAATCCCTCACATCAAAGAATATTGTCCGTTTTCCCAGTTCAGTACTCGTAAAAGTGAAATTGTAGGAATTGGGAATTATAGGCCTAAATTTACCTGGATCCATTACGCCACCGTTCTGGTCGCGCACGGTACCTGCACCTTCGCTAGTAGATGAAAAGGAATGGGTAATTTCATATGCTACGTCAGATTCTTCGTCTTGGGTCCTCAGATCTATGGCGACGGCCAAATTAGTATTCAATTCCACTTGGGTCGATGCAGCAGTGGCATTAATTGTAAAGCCGAGGTTAAGTACAGTAATAAGAAGAACCTCGGTCAAGGTAGCACCATCAGGAGCTTTGGCCGTAACGATTAATTTATGTTCGCCCAAGGTATCTGGAAGGTATCCCATCTCTGAAATTCCTTTTGGTAAGTTAAATGGCTTTCCAGCGTCAAAGGCTTCTTCTTTCAAATAGAGTTTCCCGGTTCCATTTTCTATCTGATACGTTATTTCAAATTCCCCTTTATTATCGGGGTTTTCAGTTTCCTTATCCCTAAGTAGTGTAACGTTCACAGGATTCTTGGAATTGATGATAAAATCGTTGACCCCTTTGTTTAGCAAAAAGCTAAAACTGGCGTATTTGGCATAGTGCAATAGTTCCAATTTTTTCTCCCTGGCATTTGAATCCCAAGCAATGAAGTTAATTTTATGCATGCCTGTATCGATGGCTACATAATTATATGACCACTGCTTGTCTATAATGTTCAGCGTATCATTCTCAAGGATAGTATCGCCTAACATGTTCATGAAGTATCCTTTGCCATTCAAAGTCGTAAATCGCGCATAATAATGAACAGTACTTATTTCTTTTTCAGGAACAATTGAAAATAAAGTTTTGGCACTTTCAAAAACGAAACTGGCTTCAGGCTGTTCAATGGAGAAATCAAAATCAAAATCATCCAAAATTGTATCCTCAAAATCCTTGCTACAAGCAATGATAAGCACTGATATTAAGGCGACAAGCCCCAGCACTACTTTAGTTACTATTTTGTAGTTTTTCATCTTCAATGAGTTTAGAACAGAAAATAGCGAAGACCGATTCCGACATAAGGATAAAAATTTCCTATATCGCTATTGACGTGATAGTATTCGTTGGCCTTTAGTAAAAAGGAGAAATCATTGCTGAGGGTTATTTCCCCTTCCAGTCCCAAATAGGCTCCATATATAAATTGACTTTTAGCATCTATGATCGCTCCGTTCTCAAGCAAGTTGCTGCCATTGTTAATGACCTCGTATCCGATAATTGCCCCACCGCCAAAATTGAGGGCATACCGTTTAAAATTTTTCTGTTCCCAAATCTTGATGAAGTATCCGGGCTGTACAGTGAAAATGTTATAAGGAATATCAAACGTACCTTTATCCTCTGCAATGGCGGCGAATATGCTTAATTGCACATAACGCTCTCTGTTTACGTGGTAATTGAACGTGGCCATTATACCATAGCCATCCTCCGCGTAACCCCCGCTTATTCCGATCGATGAAGCATAATTGCCGCTTTGCGTGTATGCCGTTGTCGTAATGAAAAGTGCCAAAAAGGCTATAGAGTTCCTCATTTTTAAAAGTTTATGGGATTATTGATAATTTCATGGCCAATGCGCAATGAAAGATTGCGGTTGCCGGACTCTTCGTCCAATTCCACCAGAACCTCTTTTTTCTCATCCAAGGCAAACTTTTTAAATACCACAACAAAATGGTTCTCGCTTTTTCCTGCAATGGTTTTAGGTTGTTTATATACAAAAACCGGTTTGAGCTCCATTTTTTGGTTACTACTGCTATTTTTATAGTTGGTTGCAATTTGATGCTTTATAAAATTGATATCCATATCAAGGCCTTCCTTGTTTTCTATCCTATATTGAAAATAAAGCTCGTCCTCGTTATAGTATACACCTTTTAGCCATAGGAAAACATTGTCCAATCTAGAAAAATACCGACTGATTTTAGGCTTGTCGAATTGCATATAATAACATCGAAGGCGATAATATTCCAAGGGGTCGGATAGGTACAATTCTTTGGTAGCACTATCTTTAAAATTACCAGCAACTATTTTGTCGGAGTTTTTAATATGAGAAATAGTGTCCATTTTCTCCATTTCATTGTTAAGCTTCTCAGGTGTTGCTATCTGCCGCTGATTTTCATTCCTTTTTTCAATTGGTTTTCCCTCAATGTTGGCAACGGCCATTTCTTGAGTGATGTACCATGTCGTTTTTTCCGGAACCGCAACCAATTCCAATACAAAATCGTAAACGTTTCCAGTATAAGTAATGACCAAATAGTTGGTTACATTTTCTTTTTCGATGGCGAGTTCATCGTAATAGAGTTTTATTATTCGGCCACTAAATTTGCCGCCTTCCGGTTTTGGTAAGTCCACAATAAAACCGAAATCGTTGCCGATACTACTTTCGGAAATGTTTTCAGGAAAAATAAGAATGGTCTTGAAGTCCTTGGATATCTGCAAGGTATCGCTAGAGGCTTGGCCAACCAACGCACACCCTGAAAATAGGACCGATATGAGCAATAGTGCCTTCATCATCACTATATTTTTTTTGGTTTTAGAATTACACGGTCTCCATTTACCAAAAGTATCTTGTCTTTCTGTTTGTATTTTTTCTTTTGGAAAAAATTGCCAAAGGAGCGTACCAGGTTTTGTGCCAATGGAATTTCTACTGTTTCGCCGACAGCCTCCGATAATTCGTTTACACTTTGTTGTTGAATATCAGCTGTGAATTCCTGCAACAATTGACCAGCTCGCTCATTGTGCAGTCCGACCATGCCATCTTCCTGATCAATTGCGGTCAATTCCATTGCTAAATTGTCAATATTGGTTATTTCCAATAAAACCCTTGATCCTTTCACGTTGGCTGTTGCGTATACAAATGTATTCCTAGGGAATCGCCTACCCTTGTAATAGATATCATCCTTTAAGATCAGGGTAACACGGTTACCAGGTAAAATAAACTGGTCACGGTAAATTGCTGCATCGAATGCTATTGCATTTGTCTTTGAGTCGGTGGATGGTTCTGTATATGGAGCGGAATAATCCTGACTACGGGCAAGCCTTTGATCCCTTGCCTGCATCAATAGATTTCTGTATTCCAGTTTTTTTTGTGCATCCGTGGTTTTGGAAGTGTACTCGGGAATAATTGTTTCGGGATATGAAGTGTCCTTGACACTCCTATTGCTACTGTTTTCCTTTTCATCCAAAGAAAAGTTATTGAGTTCCTCTAAAATACGTTCTAAGGAATCATTCTCATTCTTGGTTTTTAAAATGCTCTTGAAGAGTCCTTTTGACCTCAATTGATCAAGTGAATCTTGTTGTAACTTTTTGTAAATATCGTTAGGTTTCGTAGCATCGAGTTGTTTGTTATGGTCCGGCAAATTATTGTTGTACGCATCGTCATTGTTACTTTTTTGCTTGTCCTTGCCCATAGTACTGATACTGGTCATTACAAAGAATACTGCCAGAAGAACTATAATAGGGGCAAAGAAAGCGAACAGTCTATGCCGTTTTATCCAAAGATTGAATTGGTCAATTTTGCGATTCATAGGTTCGTAATTACAAATCTTGGTTGTTTAAAACGTCGAACTTTATAATCTTAAGTCCGTTCAAATTATTTGGAGTTGAGTTGGTCTCTACCAAGTACCCTTTGGTTATCATATTCCGATATTCCACATTGCCACTCTTTAAAATCCTTTGTTTTCCAACGAATCGAAATAGAAATGGATATTCGGAGTAATCCACGAAAATTGAATCCTTTTCTATCTCTATCGAATAGCCACTTTTGGCGATATCCTCGTAATAGTTTTGATCGATCAAACGATTGTACAGCCTTTGTACCGAATGATCGGCCATATACAGCGCCTTATCTTCGATATTTCTCTTGATATGGCGTAAATCGGGTTCCAACGCAAAAAACAATTCATGGAAATTGGCAATATGGCCTTCACATAAAATATCTATTGCCCGCTTGTAGTCCTTTATCCTGACGGCAGCCAGCTTCTGGCCGTTATCGAGCAGATAGAAATTGTTTTTGGCGCTCTCGTTCGTCTTGTAGGTATAAAAGATATTGAGGATAGTGGTTACGAACGTGAGAATTAAAGATACATATAGCACTTTATTACTCCTACTACCAATCTTGCTTAAATCGTTGAAAATCTTATAATTACCGTCCATCTGTTTTTTTGATATCGTTTAAAGTCAATTTTTATCGTTAAACCGCTTATTGTATTAAGGTTCTTACTCCCTTTGTAGCTCCTCCCGTGTTTGCATCAACTGTCGTTTGTGCTACTTTTTTCACATAGTGTTTTGCCTGATCCTTCAAATGGCCGGCACTAACGCTCATTCCCTGGACGATGAAGTTGGATAATATTGGGGCCTTTAGATAAACAAAAACGTTCATCAACATCAATAAACCACAGGTGAGCACTAAACCTAAGTTCGCATCTCTTTCTGATAGTAGTGAGTCTATGAGCTTATCCAACACGTGCAACATGAAGTTATCGATAAGGTGAAGCATGGGTATCCATAGGCAGACACTCATGAATTTTTGTAGCCATGCCTTCCACATGCCTGAAAATACAGGGATGAAGGATAACCCTATATTTAATGGCCCAAATATTATCAACACGAACAAATAGACTACGGACATTGCTTTTATTCCCACGAAAACAACGGCGGAAATAACGGATGCAATGGCAGTAACACCGGAAGTGAAAGCCCCGAGAACAAGTACTTGTATAGCCTCCGGATCTCCTTGTAGAAGTACCCAGGAAACACCAAAATCTACCATAGCTGTTGTCTGGGCCACCAAAATTTTAATATGGAGGACGTCCCATGAAATATCATTAGCCTTTAGGGACATTCCAATTCCTTGGTAGAATTCAAGAATGGTCCTTGTCAGGGCCCGATAATTAAAAAGGACAAAGGCCAATGGCATCCATTTGAGATGTTCGAAAATATCAGCTCGCTTATCCTTATTGAGAAACACTAGAATGGCAAAAACCGAGATACCAATACATGCGAAAACCTGACCGATTTCTATCATCGGGTCTACAATTTCGTAGGCATCCAAAATATATTGATCAAAAAGTTCATTGACCGATTCCCGTATTCCTTTGTCAGTGATGTTCATACCATGATTAGTTTTTATTCATATTGATCAGTGTGCGGCGAGATTCTCGGAGGGAATTGATTTGTGATAGTTTATGATTGTAAACAATTAGGTTGTCCAAAATGGTTTCCAGTTTGAGGTTAATGGCTTCGACCTTCTTTAGCCGTTCCTCGGGCAAAATGATGGCTTTGGTATTTATAATTTCATTGCATTGTTGAAATAGATTTTTAGTCTCCAAAAGAGCATTGGTGGCATAACCAATAAATTCATCGATTTCCTTTCGCTCCAAATATTCCAATTCTTGGACTGTCTGTTTGGAAGTTCTATATGCTTCGAGAATCTTAGTTTTTAGTTCTATGGCCAAGCTCACATCAGTCGATCCGGTCACATATTTGGGTGCCTGTTTCTTAGCTTCTAGCTCTTCCTTCAGAATTTCTCTGGATTTAGAGGTTTCATTATTGTTTTTCTCCATTAGATTAATCAACTGAGACAAGTTTTTGTTTACAGCTTTTAGCTCTATGTTGATATTCATTAGTTGGCTGTTGACCATCCCGATGCTAGTGTTGGTGGCAACATCTGTTACTGGAATCTGGGAAAAAAGCGCCAGGTGCAGCAATAGGCTCAGAATTACTGGAGTTAGTTTCATTTTTTTTTTGGTTTTATGGAGTATTGTCAAAGGCATATGCCTTAGCCGTCAACTCCCAATTTTTATGATTTTTAGTGTATAGTTGTTTGATCTTGGCACTTTCGTTGGGGTTGGTTTCATAAATACACTTTTCTTCCAAAGACGTTTCCACGCCATACACCTTTACCTTGTCCATCCAACAAAATGCAACCTCACGGAATTTCCTGTCTTTTGGTAGGTCTTTGTTGAGAGTAAGAATGAGTTGTTTCTGTTTTTCACCCAATCCCATTAAGGACTGTATTTTATCAAAGGATCGGGCAAAGTCGCGCATATCCAAAAACACTTTTATATGCGAATTGACCACAATAGCATTTTTGATGATTTCCGAGGATATAAAATCATCAACTTTTTGGGAAATGAAGATTGGCTGGCCGCCCAACTTTCTGGCCATTCTGGACTGGTTGTTAAAGTAGTGTACAAGTTCCGGTCTTACTAGAGCCTTCCAGGCTTCGTCGACGGCCAGTATTTTATTAATGGATAATTTTGTAGGGTCGTGCATCTTCTTGTTGAATATTTGCATAATCATCAAGGCGGTAATAGGAAATAGCAGTTCGTTATCAATCAATTTGCCCAATTTGAAATAAACAATCTTTTCATCACTTAGGCTGGAAATCCGATCGTCCAATTTGTTCAGTAAGCTTCCCCTAGTGCCATTGGCATAGTATTTTTCCAAAAGGAACATGAACACATCAGGATCGAACTTTTCCTTTGGGACTTTTTTAGTTTTAATATAGATTGCAATGTGGATTTTCCAGTATTCAAAAAAGGTATCGAACTTATAATTTTTGTCTCCATTTTTCCACATCCATTCGTAATAGTCGGTAATCAAAAATTCCAAAACGGTATTTGTTATTTCTGATCCGCCTATATTCCCATCCTGACCAGTAATCAATTTTAGAAGGGTTACAAGGTAGACTAGCTTTCCTTGAGCTAAAGTTTTGCCCTTGACGTCACTTTCAAGAGAATCATATTTGTCCAATAAAAAGGGGTTGAATGTAAACGGCTTTTCATCATCGTGCTGCAACGTTACACCGCCAAATACTTCAGTAAGTCTATCGTATGAGTTGCCATCTTCCATAATTATGGCCTCCGCGCCCTGTCTTAGTTCGGAAGCAAAATAATGATTGGCTAAATAAGACTTGCCACCACCTGATCCCGAGGCAATCAACATGCCCCGATTGAAGATCCAATCTTTTTTTTCCGGTTCCCTGTACACAGATACTGAAAGGGGTTGACCAGATATTCGGTCAACCAACCGCAATCCATCAACAGCCCTGGTTGCATCTTTATAACCACCTTCAAAATAGAGTAGGGCAGTGGCCATATCACTGGGCATGGGCATGTACATATCGGAAGATATCCCGATTGCGTTTCCGGCTACACCTGCAAAGAAAAGGTTCTTACGGTCTATGGTGTTGTGTTTGGCATTTATCCTTAGTTTTTTGAAAGCGCCTGTAATGGAGTTTTCCATTTGCTTGGGCTGATTCCCTACTTCATCAAAACCAAAAACATTGAGATGGTAAAAAACAGATTCCTTATGATTTTCCAAAATTTCTTTGGTATAATCATAAATCTGGTCCGCATAGATGGCATTGCTGTCATCTTTTTTGCCATTACCGAACCGTAGAAAGCTTTTGGCTTTTTTTCTTAAGCTTGTGAGGACTTTTTCTTGATTTGGAATATAGATATATTGGTTAATAATGTGCTCATGGGGAACTTTGAAACCTAAAGAAAAAAGATTACCTATAGGAAACCGGTTTTGTCGGGTAGTGAACTTTCCATAAAATTCGTAGGTACCGATATGGTCCTTATTAAACTGGTCCAAGTTTTCAAGGGTAAAAAACTGTCCTTGTTTATTTCCCACATGTATGGTGTTGTTGTCAAAATCTACATCCACCAGATTTGTGTTATTTTCCTTAAGGCCAAAATATTTGGCGTAAAGTCCATTTTGGGAAAATAAGTCGTTGTATTCAAGAATATGCGATGCTATGAGTCCGGAGGAATTGATCAGATTGTTCACGTTCTGTACCTGAGCTTCAAAATCTGCTAGCAAACTACTATTGATGAATTCATCGGGAACGGTTTGGGTCAAATAGAAATCCCGGTTTTTCTCTAAAAAGGAGTTCGCCCGTTTGCAACTGTATTTGATATAGTTTTCTGGAACAACACTGATATATAAATAGTGCGTTCCAACTAAATAGGGGCGACCTTGAAAATGTTTTTCGTTTGCCCTTTCCATCATATCGCCCTGCAGTCTTTCTGATATGGGCGTATAGTTTTCCTGGAGGAAGAAATCTTGCCTATGCAAGAGTCTATTTGGGCCTAAAATATTTATGATGTTCAAGAAAAGTTCTTGAAGGGTACCATAGTCTTTGGTGTCCAATGTGAACACTTCGGGTAGAATAAGCTGTAATGGAATTGTTAAACATCCCCTTTCTTTTGATATTAATGCCTGCCGTTCATATCCGTATATAGGGAATGCATCCCAAAGAGCTACCTGTTTTCCCATAACAATAGATTTTTATAGTCATTGCCTATTTTGATGGAATCAGGTTTGGAAGCATCTGCAAGTTTTTTGATAAAGCCATTGGCACCATAGGTCTTGGAGTAAAACAGCAAGATCATGAATACTACGACAATTGCTATACCAGTAATTAGCATGGCAAGCAACATAGAAATAAAGGTGGATAGAATAAGACCAGTTATAATGGCTGCTGTACCAAGGTATATACAGTAATAAATGTATTTTGCATTAAGACCTTTGTAATAGACATCTTTTTGCAGCCCTTTCTTTATAGGAATGTGGCAGTTTTCCATAATACGGGAAATTTAGATGTTAGCTATTTCCTCACCTATGGCGATCAGAGCAAAAAAAATGGCGATACCTATAATAATCTTGCCCAATTTATTGGCCAGGTCCGTCTGCTGATCTCGAATATAGAGATAGGTCAAACCGGTTATGGCAATGGCCACGCCAGCAATAACCTTAATAATATCGACAATTTCCCTGGAGAGGTTTTTCGAATCGTTCTTGAAATCCTGTGCTTCCTGAAGCAGTTGATCGAATTGACCATAGGAGCACACGGTTATGGATAACAGAATTAAAAATAGAAGAAATGTTTCAATTTTCGGATTCCGGCGGTATTTCATCGGCCGTATCCTTGTTGCGGATGACTTTGAGTTTTTCATGCTTTTTGCGAGTTATGGAATTTGAATCATCTTCAAATGAACCCTCTCTAAAAGCTTCCAAAAGTTTAGAAGTGTCTTCTACTTCGTTTATCTGGTCGAGTACAGCGTTTAAATCGGTCTTATCATTATCTGATTTATATACAAATTTATCATTTAAACGCAAATAATCTAATTTTTTCGAATGTTTTTTTGTCTTTGTGCTTTTTTTGGATAATAGCACCCACATGATATACCCGTACCAAACAAGGGCAAGACCGAACAATATGTACCAGTAACTGCTCAAATTTCAGTTTTATTTTTGCTCAATGAGCGTAATTAATTTTTCATAATTTCTATTCGTAAAATCCAACAAAACCTTTCGAATCAAATCGTTCCTTGAGGTTTTGACACCCATTTTATAGGAGATACCCATTGCCAGTTTTTCGTATTTCATTGCACAATCGCTGTTGATGGTCATAAAAAAGGTTTCTTTTTTATTTTTCAATTTATCGGTTTGCAATAATACATCCAACTGCCTTCCGATATTATGGTTATTTTCAGAAGGACTATCTTCCTTCGGTTTCCTGTTTTTCTCCAATTTGTTGATAGCATCCTCTTTTTTAACGTTGATGGAAGTGGTTTGTTGTTTTAGGCCCATACGATCTAGTTTGAGCTGTTCTAGCGTGCTTGATGTCTCTTGATTTTTATTTGCCATTTGCTCCAGCAGATCAAGTGTGGTGATTTTTTTCTGTTTTCCCATTGAAATCTAGTTTATAAATTCGATAACTGTTCTAATTCTTCGAGGAATTTTTTAATATCCATATCCCCTTCTTCCTTATTTTCTGGAATAGGGTAGAGGGTATTCCTGTATTGTTCCTTGTATATAGTCCTGTCCTTGACCACACTTCGCATTATAGGGATGCCGGCTTCTTCGAACTGTTGACGGAGCAATGAAAACTTGTTTTTCCTTACCAATTTATACTTGTTGAAAAATAAGTTGACACTTTTGAGTACCCGCTCCTCATTGTCCAGAAAGTTGTTCTTTAAGGTAAAATAGAAATTGGAGGTGCTGTCTATTTCCAATTCGTCGTGGGTAAATGGGATGAAAATATGTTCCACATATAACAGGCCCTTGACCATTTCTACGTTGAGACTACCGGGTAGATCCAGTATAATATAATCCATTAGACCGTAATATTTCATTATTGTGTCTTGGATGGATACAACGCTGACCCGTTCGATGGTGTAAGGCTCCAATTCCTTAATTTCCGAAGCATCCAAGAAACTAAGTTCACGCTGTCTTTTTTTATAAATCGAATACTGTGGATTGTCACCATCAAGGAGCACTACCTTTTTTCCTTTTGCATAATGAAGATTGGAAGCAAGGATAAGGTTTAGGGTCGTTTTTCCTATACCACCTTTTTCACCCACGATACTTATAATTTTTGTTTCCATGAAATAGATATTAGTTTTGATATATACATATATTATTGAGCCGTTATAAGTATATATTGGAATATGAATATATATTAATAGAGATATATTGACATATAAACATATTTGAATATGCACCTATATTTATATTTAAATATATGTATATAATTAATTAATAATCAGGTTTTTATAATAAATAATTTAATGTAGGATCATATAAAACCATATCAAAACAGATAGGTACAGTGGGAGGTTCCATATGGTTTTATGCATTGGTTTTTGCTGAGGATTTTTGAACTTTTTACTAATCATGTAGAGGATATTATTACCACTTTTTACGCCTGGATAGAGTTTTGGTTTTTCTTTCATCACCTCAATATGGTTTATTAGTGAAACTCAATTTTGAGAAGTCAGTAAGACGCAATGAAAATTGAAAGTTGAACTAATCCCGCCATTTTCGGCGGGATCTAAGTTCAATGCCTTGACCCTGGGGTCGATTCCTATTATGGGATTCAGGGCAAGCCCTGAGGTTTAATACCTTTTAATTAGGTTTTTGAAGGGACGGGAATTAATATAATGCTGGTTTCTGTATATTTCCAAATCCCTCCGGAAGTCGAGCAACCCTTCCACTACAACCCTCCCCATGCGGACACGCTTCGCCGGTCCACTCGAGAAGTCTTTCCGTTCCTGTTTTCCTCGACACCCTCGGGAC
This sequence comes from Arenibacter sp. S6351L, assembly GCF_023016025.1. Taxonomy (NCBI): domain Bacteria; kingdom Pseudomonadati; phylum Bacteroidota; class Flavobacteriia; order Flavobacteriales; family Flavobacteriaceae; genus Arenibacter; species Arenibacter sp. S6351L. Next base: position 20,790 of record NZ_JALKBB010000003.1, read on the forward strand.
CGCACAAAAGTAAAAGCGCCAAAAAAAGTCGCTTGACCTTTTTTCGCCCAACCCACAAAAAAAAGTTGTATTTCGATGATTCTCCTCATTTCCAATACATCAAATAAGACCATATAATTCTTATGCCTGTACCCATTAATATCCATATGGCTTGATATGTATTTGAAGTGTAAAATACTGATTATTAGATTGTTGTAATCAATTTTATTCTGCTATATTTATCCGTGTAGACGGATAGCAAGTTATGTTTTAAGCATCTTAAAACGCCTACTTCTGACGAAGTGAAAACTGATAATATAGAGGGAGAAAATGGCAATCAACAAAGGCGGGAGAAAACGTTTGGGGGACAGGAAGCGGGAGCATGCCATAACACTTAGGTTCAATGGCCAGGAACTTGAAAAAGTAAAGACTATCCTGCAGTCCTATAATCTTGATTTTGCTAAAAGGGGATCGGTGGGACCATTTTTGAGAAAGCTTATCCTAAACAGGGAAACGATAAAAGAGAAACGAGTTCCAGATGAAATATCGAACCTCAATTACCAATTGAACAAAATAGGATCCAACATCAACCAACTGGTAAAGGTGGCCAACTACAAGAATATGCGAAGCCCAAATGCTTGTCTAGATCGGGAGATGCAAAAGGTCAGCGAACTGATGATAGAACTTATAGAAACGATCAACAACGAAAATTAAAATGATAGCAAGGATACTATATCGGAATAATGTGCAGGGGATTATGAATTATGTATTGGGCAAGGCGGATAGCACTATACTCGGCTTCCAGAACACCTATTCGGAAACCGATACGAACACAGCATTTTTCGGTAGGGTCCTTTACTATCTCGGCAATCGGCACGATTCTGAAAGACGATATGTACATGCAACTATCAATCTTCCGCGGGGAGAATATTTGGATGACATGGCCTTTTTTGAACTTTCCAAAGCTTACATGGAACATATGGGCTATGGAGAACAACCTTATATGGTGGTACGCCACCACGATACCAAGCACGAGCATGTCCACATCGTCTCCACCACCATTAAGGAGGATTGTCTGCAGATAAACCTTTCCAATGATTTTAAAAGGAATGTAGCCACCCAAAAATACCTTGAAAAACAGTTCGGCCTTTCCCCGTCTCCTGATAAACGACAGGACAGGGAGCTACCAATTTATGGGACCCCCCAATTTAAGAATCAGGACATTAACGGGGTTAGGTTCTATATACAGGACATTACAAACAACATTCTACAGAAGTACAAGGTGCGAAGCTTTAAAGAATTGTCCGAAATATTGATACCGCACCATATCCATTTAAGGACGGTAGACCACAATGGCAGGGATGGCGTAGCTTTTGGGGTCGATGTAGAAAATGGCTACAGCTCAAGATTTATCAACGGCTCTACCGTACATCCTCAATTAAGCGGACCAAAACTGCAAAAGGTTTTTGAGCGGAACGTAAGTTCCAAGCTATTACCTATGGTCAAAAAGCGTTTGGAAAAGCAAATAGTGACGACATATAAATTGTTCAAGAACATTCACATGGAAGACCTGCCGGATGTATTTAAATCCTATCAGAATCTGGATTGTGAATTGCTTTACGGAAGGAAAGGCCAACTAAGTGACATTATTATCTATGATAAATCAGGATTTATATGTAGAACTTCGGAAATAAGTTCGAAGATAAATTTTGCAAACCATCCACAGCTAAACAGTTCCGAGAATGGGCAAACCAGCATAGATGTCGATAGCAACCAGTTTGTTCTGGAATTACAAAAACTTATAAAAAACGCCTTTTACAAAGCCTATTTCGATGCCAATAAACGTGATATGCTGTTATCGGAATTTGTATCGCTCAAAAGTTTTAAAGAGGTGCTTCCCTTTTTGGCGAGTTCGGAAGGATATGCATTTCTAAACCATTACATACCCGAAAATAATTGTAGTACCTTGTTGATTTCGGTACAAAAGGAATTTGAGAGCATACGCGATATGTTGGGTATAACGGAATCAAAGAAAGAACTCAAAATACTGGAAAACAGGGTTTCGATTATAAAAAAGGTATTGGAAGCCAATGTATTCGATATTTCGGGGAGTAAAAGTACCTTATTTCATTTGTTACAAGGTTTGGGCCTCAAATATAGTAATGGCGCTATATCCTATATCAACTCTGATGTCCATTCGGTTAAGATGTTCCTGGACAATTATTATATACCAAATGAGAATGAAGCCTACATATCCTTTGGTTGTATCAATCAAAATGAAAGGGTATTGGAAATGTTAATGGAAGAAAAAAGAGCTAGGGCTGCCGATTTAAACGCTACCGCTTTTTTCCTTCCAATGCTATTGCCCCAACTATACGGTTCAATGACATCGGATTATGGAAAGTGGTATGAAAAACATAGCTTAAAGGCATATCTCCATAAAACGGAACGGCTTCATTTGCATTACGAAAAATCCGCAATCGATTATATAAAACTGTTCAACGCCAAGGGATTTCATTTTAAGCAAATTGAGGATGATATTTGCATCAGCTCTATTTATTCCAAACATGGGGTCAGTATTCCGTTAGCATCAAAAACCCAGGCATATCTTAAATCGATCAAGAATTTGGATCAAGTATTGAACGAGCAATCCAAAACAATATCCAACATATTGGATGAGGGTAGGGGACAACTCAAAAACTTATGGCTTTCCTATTTGATAGAAAAAGAATTATACGGTAAAGCTGCTTTTATGATGATCTACGATAAATTACGTCCAAATTTGGACAAGGACGTTATCGAATACCATTTAGAAAAAGGGTTGAGGGAACAGCTACTTCAAGTATCCAAACGAAAGTTAAATGCACAACAGACAACTATTTGGCGTAGGAGTGCCTTTGTCTTCAGTACGTTTTTAGGAAATAGACCATATAAGGATGAAGAAGTATTTAATGGATTTAAGGACGAGTTTACAGATTATTCCAAACGTAAAGGAATTTACCTTTATTGATTAGTCGATTCTGTTCCGGAAAACATTTAAATCATAATATAGGAAATTAATTGCGCAAGATTAGATTAATTAGGTTTTGAACAGGAGTAGGTTTTACCTCTGTTGTTTAAACAAAGGTAATTTTTTGTTATATTTACCCTCGTTAATAAAACGCAAGTAATTATTACCCTTTTTCAAAATGGCAGCATTTAATAGAAATACACCCTACAATAATTTACCGTTATTACCACCAAAGACGGCATTGGAAACTACTAATGTCTTGCGAAAGACCATTGATGCCAGTAGGGCATTGGCACAGCTAAACGGTATGCTCACCAATTTGCCTAACCCTACGCTGTTTTTGGATACTATACATTTACAAGAAGCAAAAGCAAGTTCCGAAATAGAGAACATCATAACTACCAATGATGATCTGTACAAATCTATAGTGGCGGACAAAAAGTTTGATAACCCTGCAACGAAAGAGGTGATAAGCTATAAAGAAGCCCTTTGGAATGGTTTGCGCGATATAGAAAAGCGTCCTTTTATTAGTACCAATTTGTGTATTGAAATTGTTCAAAGTATTAAAAAGAATACCGCTGGCATCAGAACAACACCCGGAACGGCTTTAAAAAATGCCAAAGGTGAAACTATCTACACACCACCTACAGGCGAAAATGTGATACGAGAGAAATTGGCAAACCTCGAAACCTTTGTTAATGGTGAAGATGCAATAGATCCATTAATCAAAATGGCTTTAATGCATTATCAATTTGAAGCCATTCACCCCTTCAATGATGGTAATGGGAGAACAGGGCGTATTTTATTGTTACTCTACTTAAAACTTGAAAAATTGCTGGATACACCTGCTATTTATTTAAGTGAGTATATTATAAAAAATAAGGCTCACTATTATAACAAATTACGTGAGGTTACCGAAAATAATGCATGGGAATCGTGGATATTATATATGCTCGATATGGTAGAATATACTGCAAAAAAGGGATTACAGCGTTTAAAGGACGTAACCGATTTAATGCAAATAATGACCACTGAAATTAAAGAAACCTTGCCAAAAGTATATACTAAAGAGCTTGTAGAAATATTATTTAGATTGCCATATACTAAAAGACAATTTTTGATCGATGCCAAATTAGGAACACCCAAAACTGTTGGTAATTATCTAATAGCATTGGAAGAAGCTGGGTTTTTAATATCTGAAAAAGTAGGTAAAGAAAAATTATATCTCAACCATAGGTTAATGGCTGTTTTAGAGGCATCCTAGGTGTCTAAAATCGTTTAAGGAAATGAAACGTATAATTGATATTTATAGAATTTTATGAAAGCCCATTTGTTGAAGATTCACCTCAAAACCGCAATCTAGAGGGAATACAAAAAGGTGACATTTAGAAAAACTGATATTGGTTGGACACATTGTCATAAATAAAATAGAATTTTGTAAAAAAGACTATTAGCATATAGGTACTTAAAGTGTTAATGCTAATTAAGTTTTACTATTTTAGAGGCTTAATAATACTTCAAGATAGTTAATGGCATTATTCCAAACATCCGTACTTAAATCACATCTCGCTTTACTTAACGAAGCAGCAGTCGATAAAGCATATAAAAAGTATCAAAAATACTTCTGGAACACCGCGATACAGGAAAATATCAAAAGTGCAAAAGAAGAACAATATCAAACGACATTTCTTAATGAATTATTCGTTAATATTTTAGGCTATACCTTATTTCCTAACCCTAACTCAAACCTGACCACAGAGTTTAAAAACGAAAAGAATGCACGCAAGGCAGACGGTGCAATTCTAAAAAATGGAAGTGCTATTGGAGTTATTGAATTAAAAGGCACCAATACAAAGGACCTAGAAAGCATCCGTAAACAAGCGTTCGATTATAAAGCTAATCAAAAAGGATGTGTCTATGTAATCACATCCAATTTTGAAAAGCTACGCTTTTATATCAACGATGCCATAGAGTTTGAAGAGTTTGATTTGTTCGCACTTTCACAGGACAGATTTAAACTACTGTATTTATGTTTACATATTGATAGCATTCTTAATAACACTTCACTTAAAATTAAGGAAGCATCTGTTGTTAAAGAAGAGGAAATCACTAAATCTTTTTATAAGGATTATTCAATTTTCAAGCGTGAACTATACCGTGATTTAGTTAAAAGGAATGCTAAAAGTGTAAAAATCAGGTTAGGGGCAATTGAAGGTATAGAAAATCAAGAAGATGTTACACGTCTAGAGAAGAATGTAAAATTAACCTTGTTCAAAAAGTCCCAAAAACTTATAGACCGTTTCCTGTTTGTATTTTTTGCAGAAGATAGAATGTTGTTACCCTCTAATTCTACGCTTCAGATATTAAATAAGTGGAAAGATGATTGGGATTTCGGCGATGAACGTCCTTTGTACAATCTTTTTAAGCAGTATTTCAATTTTCTGGACATAGGGCGCAGGGGAACAGAAAAACGGGCGGAAATCTACGCTTACAACGGCGGGCTGTTTAAACCGGATAACCTTCTTGATGCACTGGAAATCGACAATCACCTTTTGTACAAATACACAACCAAATTATCTAATTATGATTTTGAAAGTCAGGTAGATGTCAATATACTTGGGCACATTTTTGAAAATTCTCTGAATGAAATTGAAAGTGTTAACGCTGAGATAGAGGGTGATAATTTTGATAAACAGACTAGCAAGCGTAAAAAAGATGGTGTTTTCTATACACCAAAGTATATTACCAAATACATTGTAGAAAATACAGTTGGTAAACTTTGTGAAGAAAAGAAAATTGAGTTAAACTTCCACGAAGAAGAATATTTTAAAGGTCGTAAGAATCGTAATAAAACTACCATCGAAAGGCTTGTCATAATTCTTGATGAATATCGAGATTGGTTGTTACAACTGACAATTTGTGATCCTGCTTGTGGTTCTGGTGCGTTTTTAAACCAAGCTCTTGATTTTTTGATTAAGGAACATATCTATATTGATGAACTAAAAACCAAAATTTTAGGTGGTGGTTTGCAGTTTCCAGATATTGAAAACACCATTCTTGAAAATAATATCTACGGAGTAGACCTTAATGAAGAAAGTGTGGAAATCGCCAAACTATCTCTTTGGCTTCGTACAGCTCAACCAAGGCGAAAACTAAACGATTTAAGTAGTAATATTAAATGTGGAAATAGTCTGATCGATGATAATAAAGTTGCTGGTAATAAGGCTTTTAAATGGGAAACTCAGTTTCCCGATATTTTTACAAATGGAGGTTTTGATGTTGTTATTGGGAATCCGCCTTACGTACGTGCAGATGCACCTGGTAATGAACCGAAATTAAGAGATTTTCTCGTGAACAGCTCAAAGTTCAGAACGTTATCTGGAAAGTGGGATCTTTATATCCCTTTCATTGAGCTATCTCATTTAATTACAAAACCCAAAGGACTTATTTCTTTAATAATTCCCGACGCCTATTGTCATTCTGAATATTCGAAGTCATCGCTAAACACTTTTACTGATAATAATTCTCTTTTTGCAATTGACTATTTTCCTGATATAAATGTATTTCCAAACGTTGGAGTGCATAGTGTTATAGTTACTTTTATAAAAAATCAGACTTCCATAAATTACTATAAACATATTCATAATTCGAATAAGGAGGTATCAACAGTTAGATATACGAAATACCCAATAAGCTTTCGTTATGATTTTAAAGAATCCTTTTTAACAAATTCGAATCTAAGGGAAATATCTGATCTCTTTTATATTTCTAAAGGAATAGTAGGAAACAGTGATGAAAAAAAATTTAAAGGTGAATTTAAGGTTGGAGATTTAATTTCAGAGAATCAGAATGAGCTTTATTGCCGATTATATTATGAAGGAAAGAATATTTTAAAATGGGTTTTGGATGAAGAGCGATTTATAGAGTACAATACAGAAAGGTCACCAAGTAAATGGAGTAGAAAAGGATTTTCCGAGCTATTTACAACCCGTAAAATAGTTGCTATGCGGAGTCCTGGGCAAAATCCAAGATCTTTTATAGATAATAATCATGGGTTTTTTAATGAAAGTGCTATAGGCTTTGTGCGTTGGTGTGATTTAAAGAATGTGGAAAACAATTCTATTTCTCAGCAATATGAAGATAACCGGGACAAAAAAGAATTCATTTCCGAAAAGTACAGCCTCGAAGAATGTCTTGCGTATTTCAACTCTAAATTATTTAAATATGAACTTAACGCCAATAGAAGAAGTAATATTCATATTTACCCAGATGACTGGCGTAATCTAAAAATTCCATACTCAAATAGCGTTGAGCTGAAAAATATTGCAATCGATGCTATTAAATTTTCCTCCTTGTTTCATAAGGCATCTACCTCGTTTTTAAAATACCTCAAGTCAAAATATGAACTTGAAAAAACATCCAGAAAGCTCGAAAGTTGGCACGAATTGAACTTTGGAAACTTCATCAAAGAACTCAACAAAGCCATCAAAAGCACGAACAAGATAAGAGTGAATGAAAACCTGAAACCTGTCTCTGAATTAACCAAAAAAGATGAATTTGAATGGATGCAAATTTTTGAGGAGAACAAGAAGAAAGCACAAGAACTTCAAACCCAAATAAACGATACAGAAAAAGAAATAGATAAGATGGTCTATGAGTTGTATGGGTTAACAGAGGATGAAATTAGTATTATTGAGAATAGTTAGATTCTCCCAAAGGAGATCAATAATAATTATTAAAATGACTCGAGTATATTTAGATAGCAACATTTTCAGATATTTAAAGGAAGTTGAAAGATATCCTTTATTCAAGAAATTGATTTCCTCAAAAGATGATTTAATCTACTACTATTCATTTGCTCATTTATCAGATTTATCAAGAGATAAAAGTGAAAAAAAGTTTGAAGATCTTCTTTTTATGGAGCAAATAGTTGATACAAATTTTCTTAACCTTTATCCAGACGAAGAATTTGTTAATTCCCAAATTGCCACTCCATTGGAAGCATATAATAGTTGTGACTTTTCATCAATTAATGAAGTTTTAAATTTTCCAGAATTAATTAAGGAAATGAAGATTAGGGACGGCGATTCTCCTGAAATCAAATTAGCTAAGAAAAATTTTGAAACAATATTACATGTGCCACTAGAATCTCTTGGATTTCCAAATTTAACTGATATCATAGGGGATGACAACCCAGTCAAAAAACTATTGCCCAAACTTCCAGAAAATGGAACTCTTCAAGATTTAATTCAAGGGATGCTAAACTCCTTTAACGATTTAATTGAAGATCCGTCTATTTGGAGGGAGTTCAGGAGTTTTTCTATTCAATATTTGGGTCTTCAAAAGTTTGACCTAGATATAAATAGCGTGGATTTCAATAATCTATTAAAAGACACCCCAATACAAAAAACTTTTTTAGAGTTTGTTGAGGATACTTTCAAGCACAACAAAGATCTAGAAAAGCAAAGGCAGTTTAATTTTTTTATTAACGCTTATAATTGCTTGAACCTACTTGGCTTGGACAAAGAGAGAAATAAGAAAGTGGTTTTTTCTAGTTTTCAAAACGATGCTCAGCATGCCTTCTATGCTTCTCACTGTGATTATTTAGTTTCAAATGATGAACAGCTTTTAATTAAAGCCAGAATATTGTATGAGTTATTTAATATTGAAACAAGGGTTTTGAATTTTATTGAGTTTGAAACTTTAATTAATCAAAATAAAAAGAAAGAATATAATTTTAAATTATTTCAAGAACAATTACTTGATCTTTTTAATAGTGGGGAGGTTGTAAATGATTTTAATACTGAAGAACAGAATAAAAGAGTTATTGTGTATAGGCTGAAATATAAATTCTTTGGATTTTTTAATTACCTAAACCTCGTAATAAAAAATGAAGAAAATCCTGTTTTCATTTTTTACAATGAATCAAACAATTATTCAAGATTTATGTCATTCATTGAGTTTTCTAAGGTTACCAATAAAATAATCTCACTATTGGGCCCAGACAATTATTCTCAAGAACAATTCACAGAAGAGGATAAAAAATTAATAATCGAAAATAACTGGCAGGGGAGGGCTTGGAGGTTTCAAAATGATTCTTATTATTTAAATATTAATGATTCTGAGAAAAAATTTGTTTTTTATTATATTCCAGATCATAAGATATCTGTGCCCACTTAAATCTTGACCAGTAATTAACAAACGGAATTGTAATAAGGAAAAACCCAACCCCTAAATAAATTCAGATTGGGCAACACTGAACTCAAAAAATCAATGGTAGTTTAAATCACCATTGGGCCTTTGTGCCAACTTTTAGAATCATTCTATTTAAATCTTCTTCTTAAACTCCGTAAGGGCGGTGACAATAGCAGATTCCAACTCCTTGTATTCCTCTTGTACATCGGTCTGGTACACTACATTCTCCCCAATATTGCCCTTAGGAATAAACTCGTTATCCTCCGTAAGAATCCACGCTGGATTATACCCTAGCGAGTAATAATATAAAACCAATTTTATAGTGGTCAAGGAAATGGCCCCACGTTCTACATTGACCAAGGTATTATAGTCCATATCAAAACGTTCGGTTATCGATTTAATGGAAAACTCGCTGGAACGTTTATTGCCGGTATCCTTTTCGATAAGCTCTTCGCGAATCATTCTTAATCGTTCGCTGATGTATGCGAAATCCTCAGTAGAGGCTCTCATCATCTCCTCAATATCTTTCATATTTTTAATTTTAAATATAGATTATTCCTTATACATTTCTATAGGATAACTTGACAATAAGGTTTCCAAACTTTCCAAAGAATCAGTAAATATGTCTGTTTGAGTAACCGCCGAAACGCTCTCAAAAGTAGGTGTTTCATATTGCCTGCGAAAGGCATCTGCCAACTCTCTATTGGATTTACTGCGGTATTTCTTCATAAAATCTTTTGCAATGACCTCGTCCTTTTCCAAGGATGCCGCTATTTTATCGCCAATTTTGTGTTCGTCAAAAATAGCCAACTTTGGTTTATTTCCAGTACAATGAACATATTCCCGTTCAACAAGCTCATTGATATCTTTGATCACCTTCAGAAAATTATCGTCCAAAATCCTATTTATTTCCTGGTCTATATACATGCGATCTACCAGCTTGGCAATATAGTGCTGTACATTTTCTATAGGGTCGGAATGATTCTTTGTCAATTCCTCCAACTTTTGTAGATGGTCGAACAATTTTAGCTCATGGGCCAAAGGGACAAATTGCATTTGCTTTATATGATTATCGTATTGATCTTGTGCAAACTTCTTAATGTAAGTCGTATAAAAGTGCAAATAATTCGTTTGACCAAAATCGAGGTTCCGTACAACATCAAAATAGTCAAGGCTGTGTATCAGTTTCATCTTGGAATCCACTAGTTCCTGATGATTTGCACTTTTAAATTTGTTATGCACTGGTATTTCGTATTTCCCTTGAATTTTTTTGGATTCCATATTGGGTTTTAGCAACCCAAAACACAGTTTTTGTTCAATAGGGTTTTCAAAGGTATCTGCGACAATGCCCCCAAAATGGCCTGTAGACATACTAGTAATCTTGCTTTTTGGCAACAATTCCGAAAGAATGGTACTGAAATTTACAGTGGTGTCGTTGTTGGAAATTGCCTTGCTTTTTTTTCCTTGATGGATACGTCCAAATATCTCACTGATTCTTCGGGCCGTTTCCCCTTTTGCAGCTCCACTGAACACATTGGAGCAGTTGTCAAAGATGACCTCTGCCAGTTCCCTGCCATAGTCGGCAATCAATTGTGTAATGCTTTGTATACCCAACACGGTGGCCACATAATGAGATCTTCCGGTATCGATTATCTTGCGAAGTCCCATAATGAAAACGGTTGGGAGTTCATCCAGGATAAGACCCAAAGGCCTACAGCCAGGTTTATTTACCACTTGCAAAACCTTATTAATGTAGAGGCCTATTGGAGCGGCATAGATTTCGGAACGGTCGGGATTATTTTGAATACAGACTATTTTAGGTTTTTGAGGATTATTGATGTCCAATCGAAAATCGTTACCGGTCATAATATAATAGATTTCCTTGCTTGCCAGCATGGAAAGTGATATTTGGGCGCTTGCGGTCTGACCGGCCAACTGCTGACCCGCTTGCCGCTCCATGGCATCCTTGAAAGGAATCATCAGACTGCGGACTTCTACTTCCCTCATCATAATTTCCAACAAGTATTCGATATTTATGGTAGATAACGTTATGACATGGGGCAAAGTGCAGATATTCTCACCCGTCTCCTCGGATTTTTTCTTCAAGTACCAGATCAGCCCCGAAACAAAACTAATGGCACTTTTGGAAAAGAAATCACTGCGCTTTATCCAATCTTTGTTCAGATTTTTCATGATAATTGTAGCAGCATCTGCGGCATCGGTCTGGTTTCGCATTAAATATGGGTCGATAGGGTTACAGCGATGCGATTTTTCTATATTGTCAAAACTCAAGGTATAAAACTCGGGTAGTTTGGATTTTTCTTGGACATCGTTTGTGCGCTCCTTTTTTCTTCGCCAATAGTTGTAGGCAACCTTACTAAGCGTATCGAACTTAAAATCATAAATCAATAGTGTAAAGTTCTTTTCTATCATTTGCTCTATAATCTCTTCGATAAGCGCGAAGGATTTTCCACTACCTGGTGTGCCTATGACCAACAAGGCCCGGAATAAATTGACAAAATTTATCCACCCTTTTCGCAGTTGCCCTTGATATTGGTATTCATAGGGAATGTTTACGGAATACTCTGTATCTATGCGTTCTTCCATCTGCCGGAACGTTTCGTTCCGATCGTTAAAAGGGTCATCCTCGGCATCATTGACAAAGTCCATCACTTGGAAAATATGTACCGAACCAGAAACAGAAAACAGGAAACCGATATTATATAAAATCAAAGAGCACCAGAGCAAACTGATTTGGGAAGGTTTAAAATATCCTGTTATAAATAACAGTACACAGCCAATTCCAAAATACGTTAGGCCGGTCAAAAATGATTTGCCCTCCTTTTTTCTGGGATTATATAGCATTACCGAACCTAAAATGAACATCAATAACATTGTTCTTCCGGGTAAGGGTTCTTGCAAAGGCTTAAATCGAATAAGGAAATCATGTATGATTTGTGAAAGTTGTGAATCACATTCCAGATATTGCACGATCGGGTAATAGGAAATAAAGCCTATAATAGCAAAAAAGGTTACCGAAAGTAGCATGGCCGAGAATGCCAGATTCTTGTCGTTCATTATGAAATTAAGGTGTTATAATTTACTTAGTATAGATTGCCCTTTATTTCTTCTATTATGGGGCTCATGAGTGTCATTCTATCGAGTTTTGTAAGTTATTGTTCTTCTCTATTCTGTCATTCCTTTTTTCAGAAGCAAGGGTGGCTTTTTTCTTTAAATGTGCGCTAATTTCATTTAAGGGAATGGTATAGCTAAATTTCAATCCAAAATCGCATTCCACACTTTGGTTGTTTATGGCCTTTATGATGCCATGATTAGGGCCGCCCTCAGGGCCTTTTGTTGTTCTCAATTCAATTTGATCCCCTATGTTCATAAAATCAGCGCTTACATTCTCCATTTTGATATATTTGGCCTTCTTCGAATCCATAAGGTCATCGTTCCAATCCTTGCCTTTTGATTTATGGACAGTGGCCCGGAACGGTAGCTGAAAATCGGTAATGGTTTCTATCAAGGATTTGAACAGATTTTTTCCTTCTTCAAGCTGATCGTTATTTATGATTTCTGGTAAGGAAAATTTCAATACAATCTTGTCTTTATATCTTACCCATTTAACCGAGCAGAGCATAGGTTTGTCCCCTCCTAGTGGGGATGATAATTTTTCCTCCAGCAAGGTGATAGGATTGGTCAGTTGATCCGCGACTTTTGAAGTGTTGTTAAAAGTTAGGCTTACATTTCCATGGCTATATGAACTTTCCAAATATACATTTGGATTAAAGCGGTTGATAAGGCTAGTAAATAACTTTATGTCAAACTCGAAACCTTTGACATCATTGTCCATTATGGATACCATGGACACCGTATTTGTTTTTAGGTAAGGTTCGATTAGCTGACCGAAGAACTCTAACTTTTTTTGATAGACGTTGCCACTAAAGGATACATAAAAATTATCTGGACCACCATGTAGTTCATGGTAGGAGAGGAGGTCTATCCCGCTTTCCGCTACTATAATTTTTGAAGGATGCTTGATGGGGTTGGAATAAAACAGGAAATGATCTTTTTGGTTCAAGACTAGACGAAACTTCTTAATTCTATTCTCCCTACTGCTCCTAAATGATTTGTTGTAAAGGATATAATTTTGGGGATGGTCGTTCAAATCGTACTTTGGAAAGGCAATATTGGCGAACTGATAGCCATTTTCCACAGTGGGATACGCATTATAAATACGGCCCTTAAATATAGGGCTGTTTAAAGTTGTCTTGGAAATACCCCGTTGTAGCCTTAGATAATTGGAGTTTCGCAATGGAACGATATTAAAATTTTCCTCCAAGGATTTCCTTACTACCTTGGAACTTCGAACTTTCATAGGGGTATTTTCCATATAACCAAGCCCATTCACTATTTCGAGACCGGCCTGAACGGCTTTATAAAAATTAATGTTACGCTTCATCAAGTACATAAAGAAAAGCCCTTTGTCCTGGGAATCATTTCGGTTAAAATAGGTTACGGGTTCCCTGGCCATTTGTAGAACAATGCGATCATTGTCGTTCTTAAATTCCATGGAACCTGCACTTTTTTTTATCAATTTGTACCCATTTTGATGTAGGTGCATCGGAAAATTGGCCTCAGTATTGATTTTTGAAATCAATCTTTTATAATATTCAGGGTCATCTAGGTAGTTAGGACTTTGCATAGGAAGGATGTAAAATGGCCGACATGCTTGGCGTGTCGGCCATTTGCTTGAATTAGTATAAATGAGTTACATGCTTATGGCGTTTTTAGGCTGTTTCTTTTTTTTTTCGCCGTCAATGGTTTTGTTCTCCTTGGCCTCTTTATCCAAAACATTGGTTTTGTCCAAATTTTTGTAAAGAAAACGTTGGTTTTTAGCACTCCATCGAACCATATAGGTCAAAGGTCCTTTTTGTGTCTTTCGAATGGTGATCTTCACTTCTTCCCCTTTGTTCAAAATATCTGCCTGTTGCTTGGTCAATATTTGTCCCAGAACATACATATTTGCTGACACAGCCGGTTTTGTACGGATATCGTTCAGTTTTGGCTCGTAATAGGCCAGTTTTTGGAACGTATCGCCGCTCAAGGAAGTGCCAGTAAACTGAATGGTCTTGCCTTCTTGTACCATGGCACGGTATTCATCCTTGGTAAATTGATATTGAAAGGCATTGGCATCTTCAAGTTTAACCTGTTCCTTACGTTTGATCTGTACATCCAGTCTGGATCCGTAAGTGGAGTTGTATAGCATTTGGACCATCTTGACAGTTTCCTTTAATTTGCCGTCGTTGATGTACGTTGTCTCGATCAACTGCTCCTTACCTTCTAGAATTGACTCTTGAATGTTGGGTTCCAACTTCTCAAAACTTATGTAAGCGCCTTCCAAACGACTTTTTACATCGGCCTCGGCAAATTGTTGGTCCTTGTTTTTTTGGACTTCCACATTTCTGCTGTCCTTCAACATTTCAAAGGATGGATTATTACCGGCTTTTATTTTGAAGGTTTTATCGTCTATGGATATTGCTTCGGCCTTTTGCCAAACCTGATTGACATTGACGAATACTTTTTGAATCGTGTTTTCTACTTGATTTTCCATTTTTGAGTGATTTTTAATTGTTACGGAATTTGAATTTGTTACTTTTGAATAACTTTCAAATCAGGAGTGATTTGTGAGTTACGGAATTTGAAGGAAAGAGGGCGGGAGCGCCCTTTTTCCATTTTATAGTGCGATTCTATATTCTTTCAAATGCACCTCCTTCCCTTCATTAACTTGGTTTTGGGTATTTTCCCATTCAGTATACCAATTGTCAGACTTAGGCTTTAGAATATCTATCGTCTTGTTCAGATAGTTTTTGTAATACGACCAGACCAATAATTTAATGGCGTTGGATTCAATGGGCAAACGAACTTTAATGTCTTCATTATCCTTGGAAACCAGAATACTGTATTTGTTCAGCCTGTTTTGGTCGATGATTTTATTGAACTTCAAAAAGCTTTGGGCCAAGTTTTGGTTAAAGCGTCTGGTATGGTCGTAGAAGCGGGAGAAAGATTTTTCCTTTCCCATGGGGAAGCGTAATAGCATATCCCTATCGGTCAAGGTCAAATTAAAATCGGAATCATTTGTATATGATATAAAATGGAGGTCTCGCAAATAGCCCTCTATTTTTTTATTTCCCGTGAAGCTTAAAAAGAGTTTGTCCACTTTCGTTAGCCTTTGTATCTGGAAAAGTATATCGGTCGTCTGGGAATTTATCGCTCCCAATGCCATGTATACTACATTTTTTAATTGGAATTTTTTATGGAATGCCAAAGCCTCCTTAGGATCTTTAAAAAGAAAAAGGCCCTCTATTCTCTTTGGAATATTGGAGTACCAAAGAGAGTGTTTTATAGCTGACTCTTTGTAAGGAACTACTTCTTTGTCCGTATCTAGGAAATATCCGCAGACCTCGTTCTGCAGATTATACAAAGGAAATAGCGGACCACCTTCATGATTTTGGAAAACACGCCCCGAAAAGGGAATAGAGCTTTCCACACCATGATATAGGTCTTTGGAAGTATCTTCGAAAGGTGACCTGTAATATAGAAAGTGATTAAAATCCTTTGGTACTATTTTAAGAGTGGATTCCGGGTTATTGGCTATTAGAAGGGTAATGGTTTCCAATACTTTATTATATAGGTTATCTACCTTATCCCATATCAGTTCCTTGCCAATGCCTTCAACCTTTGATCCATGCTCAGTAATCAGGTCAGATGCGGATAGTTTTTCCTGTGGCCGTTGCACCTTATAATAAAAATATCCTTTTTCAGTATTTATGATCACATAGTGCTCACCGCCCTTTTTGAATATATGGTGGCTATTTTCGGTTTGTACTAGTTGGAACCCCAAATGTTCAAAGAGTTTTGGAAGGTGTATTAGGTGGTCTTCTATAAGCCAGTTGTTCATCTTGTTTAGAAATATTTGCTTATTTGTATTTAAATAATAACTTTGTGTATAAATACAAATATATGATTTTTTTCGAACCCACAACTTATTGGAGGAAAAAATTGAACATCACCAAACCGGATACGGATAAAACCTGGGGTAGGAGAGAGCTAGCTTATTTCCTTTTTCTAATTCTCATGTGCCTGTTCTATATAATATGGCACAGTGCGGATATTTCAACACAACGACTTAAGGACAACGCAATAACAATGGACCTGTATGAAGAACGCCTTCAAATTAATTTAGAATCTACATTAAAGGATTCGGTCCTTGTAGAAAGGGAACGTAATGATTTGCTAATGGCAATTGAAGAACGAATAGTTGCATTTTTATACCAAATTCCTGATTTTTCCTATATTGGTTCTTTAGAGACATACCTAAAATACCGACCTCAGTTGTTAGAGCAATTTCCATCTGCAGTTCCGTTAGAGAAAGGCAACTATTCTGTTACGAGCAACTATGGCATTCGCATCCATCCAATTTCTGAAAAAAAGAAAGAACACTATGGAATCGATTTGGCCACCGCGAGTGGAAAATATGTTTATGCATCGGCATCAGGTACCATTAAGGATATCTTATATTCCAAAAAAGGCTACGGTACACATATTATCATTAAACATCGCTTCGGTTTTGAAACTTTATATGGACATCTAAATAAGGTGCTTGTCCAAAAAGGTCAAAGGGTAAAACAACATGAAATCATTGGTACGGTGGGTAGTACTGGAAGCTCCACTGGAAACCATCTACACTATGAGATACTGAAGAACATGCTACAAATAGACCCAAAACTTTCATTCAATCTAAAGAAGAATATTTATAGCCATTTAATTAAATCAAACACCATCAAAGATGGAGTGGAGTAAAAGAAAGTGGTGGATTCAATATTCTAAATTTAAGTATAGTTATACACCTAAAAAAAAGTATTAAGGGGTCTACTCCTAAAATCGTATTTTTTGAATATAAAATAACAGATGTTAGAATCAGATATTACCTAGTGCCCAACTGGTTTTTTTGTAGATAGGGGAAAAACGACTGGATAGCTTCTAAGCAATTTTCAAAGGAGTGGCAAAGGGATTGGTGTATGCCAAAAGTGATTTTAAATATCATGGTTATACCACTGTTTATAATTTAAATAGGATATCTTGACTGTTGCCAGAATCAGGAGCTCGATCCAAAAATATAAAATAACTAATTTTGGTTATGGCTTAACCTAATTATTAGATTTCATCTCTATAATAAGTATTTTCATAAATATCTATAACATGAACACGAGAGCTTCTTAAAGCTATCGTGTTGGGAATCTAAATACCTTGAATAATCTTTAAACATTATAAAGTGCATCAGCCAATTCGTTTTTTTTGTGTCGGCTCAATGGTACCTGTGTTCCAGCTACTTGAACAATTTTACTGTTAAATTTTTCAATTTTTTCCAAATTCACGATATAGGATTTGTGTATCCTTAGGAATTTATCCCCTGGCAACTGTTTTTCAAAAGATTTCATAGTAGAAAGAATAACGATATTACCTTCATTGGTTACCAATTTAACATAATCACCAAGAGCTTCGATCCATTTAATATCGTTTAGTACTACCTTGCGTTTTTTTAGGTTACTTTTCACGAAGATATATTCTTCTTCCTCGTTTGACTTATGAATCTGCTCGTATTTGGCCACAGCTCTTTTTACAGAGGCATCAAAACGGGATAAAGATATAGGTTTGTACAGGTAATCGGTTACATCATAATCAAAGGCTTTCAGGGCATAATCAGTTTTACCGGTAATCAAAATTACCTGTGGTGGGTTGTCCAAGGATTCCAAAAGATCGAAACCACTGATGATCGGCATTTCTACATCTAGGAAAATAAGGTCGATGTCATCATTTTTGATACCGCTTTTTGCTTCAATGGCATTGCTGAACTCGGCTACCATAGCCAGGTTTGGATGATTGTTCACTAATCTTGCTACGGCGATTCGCTGCATAGAGGAATCGTCTACAATTATACATCTTAATTTCATGATAGGTATATTCGGGGTTTAAATCACAGCCAATTTACTTAAATAGCCATTTCAGCCTGTCAAAATGATGTGAACGGCACCTAAAATGTTGCGTAGATGCAGGTAGTGATTGTTTAGGAGTTTGGTCGAGTCCATTTATGATTAATTAATGCCCTTCATAACCTAAATTTGTGACTGTTCTTCAATTTCAATCCATAACCTCTTATTGGACAGGTGACCTGTTAAGAACATATTGATTTCTTTGAATATGCTTTTTCCCTGTTAACTATTTTTATTATTAGATTTTAAAAATCTTGAACAATTTTGCTATTCTATTTGAAAAATAGTAGAATGGAACTGCAATTTTCAAATACCGTAGATGTCAGAAATAACCTATTTTCACATTCCAACTTTGAATTTGTAACCATCTTAATGGTAATAGTGGACGAGCTGGGAAGGAAATTGAATAGACTGGTAATTGCCAGATAATTACGTTCGTTTTGTAACTATGATAAATCAAGTAGCAATTACACCGAACTAGGTATTTAACGGTTGTTAAAAATGGATGACTAAAACACCGGCTAAAGAATAAAAAGAACAAAGTTCTGATAGACGCACCTCATTTATGAAGCTTTCTTGTTACAGCGAGAATATGGACCTTTTGAACGTTTACCAGTTAGAATATATAATTAATTGATAATTCTTTCTCATATTTACAACTATTAAAATTCTCAAAAATGGAATTGAAAGTTTGCATTATAGATGACGACTTAGTGTCGCAATTCGCGTCAAGATATTGCATAGAACAATCAATTTCTAATTGCAGGACTATAGTTTGTGATACTGCGGAAGAAGTTTTGAACATGTTTGCCCATCCTGTAATAAATAAAGAGGATGTGCCGGATTTAATATTTCTAGATTTGGTCATGAACGGCATGGACGGTTGGGAATTTCTTGATACTATAAAGATTGGCAGCAATGTTTTACAAAAAACGGACATCTATATTCTATCCGCCTTTTCAAATTCGAAAGACCGGACAAGGGCTAAGGAGCACCCCATGATAAAAGGGCATTTTGACAAACCACTTTCCAAAAGCATTATGGAAAAGATTCTTCATTCAAAAAAGTAATAAACGAATCGTTTTTCAAAACTGTACATTTGAGAATTGCAAGATCGTTATGCTCTTGCATAGCAGTGTTCTTTCAATTCATTTCATCCAAAGTTTATTGTAATTTCATAGGCTTCCCTGAAAATGCATAAAATGCAGATATGAATTCGTTGAAGTGCCATAATTCCTGATGAATATTTATTTTTCTTCATTAAACCGTATTTATTGACATCTTGTAGAAAAAGAAAGTTCAAGGTAAATTACTGCGATACCTTTGCATCCAAACCCCTAAACAATTTGGTATGGAAACAATTTTACTTTTTAAAGAAATATATCTCAATGGATTTAAGCAGCTGGGAAGTTGGCTAGTAAAAAGCTATTTCAAAGCTTTTTCATGGTTCAGTTTTGCTATGTTTATAGTAGTCCTATATGCATTTGGGTACAGATTAATTACTGGATTCTCTTTTTGAATGATTTAATAGAATTAAGAATTAGAAGATTTGATCCTTCCGTCGCTTTTCGGAAGGATTTTTTTATAAAAACTAAAAATATATTTTAAAGGTAGTACCTATATTCTCTTTACTTTCAATAGTTATAGTTGCATCTAGAGCTTCTAATTGGGATTTAACTAAAAAAAGACCAATACCTTTACCTGAAATATTTCTATGAAATCTTTTATACAGCTTAAATACATTCTCACCATGTCTATTTAGATTGATTCCTATACCATTGTCTTTTATCACGAGCACTTTTTTATCATTTTCAATAAAAGTTTCAAAATGGATATAGGATGATACCCCATCCCGCCGATATTTTATGGCGTTGGATATAAGTATATTTAGTATGCTTTTTAAGTAAAATCTTGAGAAGTGTACCTGATGCCAAGCTAATAAAATGAGCGATATTTTAAAATCATTTGAATCCAACAGCGTTTTGGAGAAATCCTTTTTGACCTCATTTATCAAAGTTAAAATATCAACTTCCTCGAGCTTAACCTTTCTATCATCTATAATGGATACATACTCACCCATATCTTTGGTGAGTTCCGTAATACTTTCGGCAATTTGACTTAGTTTTGGAAGAAGATCATGTATTTTTTTTTGGGGATCTTGTTCTTTGTTGATCATTGATACAATCAATGACATGCTTGTTACAGGAGCTTTAAGGTTATGCGAAACCAAATAATTAAATTCACTTAATTGCTTGTTTCTGATCGTTAATCGACTATTTATATTGGAAATTTGCTTGTTGTGTTTGTCTAATAGATTTCTTTTTTTGTAGAGCAGCGCATTCTTTGTTTCCAATTCATTGACATACTTTTCTCTTTGTTGTCTGCTATTTACAATAAAGTAAGCTATGGTCAATAGCATGGTAATAGTTATAAAATTGAAAATACCGATACCAAAATAAAGGAACTTTAAATTGGCGAGTAAAAATTTTGGAGGTAATTCTTGAACAACTTTCCAATGGTAAGGAGCAACTATTTCTAATGGTGTATCAGAACCAAAATTCAACACCTCATTCAGACTTAACGTCTGAACAGACCATATATGATCATTGCTCAAAAAGGTGGTATCCTTTTTAAATAACTGGCCGGAAAGACCATATTTTTGGTTCAGAGGAACTACTGAATCCGATATTTCAAATGGAATTTGGTTTATATAGGTATTGGATGTAATTATATTCAGGTTATCATCCAGTAGATAGAAATTATTATCAACTATGTTGGTTCTCAGTTGGTTAAGAATTCGATCCATTTTATAATTGATGACCATAACACCTATCTTTTTTTTATTGCCATCAAAAATGGGTTGTACTGCCCGAATAACAGGTTTATATGGTTTTTCAATTTTACCATTTTCCCTGTTCAAATTAATTTGAGATAGGTAAAGTTGCCCGTATTTAAGGCCAATACCCTCTTTAAAATAAGAGCGGCTACTTTTGTCCTGCAACTCTCCAAATTCTAAAGAATCGATTCCTTTCCGCTGCACACGAAAAAATTCCTTACCATTTAAGTCAAGAAATCGAAACTGATCGTAAGGGGTAATTCCCTTAATAATTTCAAGGTATGGTTCCATGAAGGCCCTATGGGTATTCAACGGGTCAAAGTCTTTAGGAAACTTCAGTTTTGACCAATAGTTGGCATTTTGTATGGGTACCTGAAAAAGATCTATAAAAGATTTTCTCTTCATAATTGTTTCACGCTCTTGTAACAACGAGAAATTTTTTATTTGTACGTTTTTTTGATAGATGAATAGGGCCGAGGAAAATACTAAAAGAGGAAAATAAAGTATTGCGAAAATTTTAAATACCTTTTTCCACATAAAATCAACCTATTAAATTATTCCGTTTATTGTACAAATAACACACGGGATTGGAGGTTTGTAATTACACTAATATAAGAAATATTCAGATTGTCGGATAGTCTTTCGCTAATAAACTTAATCCAAATAATTTACGGACCGGACCAAAAGTTTTGAATCCAATAAGACTGTATAGTTTTAAATTTTGCCCCTAAAGATAAATTCTGAGGTTAATCATTTGTAAGATAAAATTCATTGCATTTAGAATTTAACTCATTGCTAATTATTGTGATTGATGTTGGCTGTCAACAGTCAACTTTTTTTACACATATTCAGTTTTTCACTCGGCAAAAGTTATCAAATAGGTTTGTTGTTTAGAGTGGAGCTGCGCTTGAAATTAAAAAACAAATCCACTAAGTAATCACTTTCTTCCAAACATAAGATTCTAGTAACTAGCAGAAACTTATTTTAAAGCATTTAGAGGCCAGCAAAATGGTTTTGTCTGCTATCCCACAATATTCCGATTTATCAGGAAATAAAATCAAGGTATAGCGGTTTAGAAGGAGTAGCATGTTTTCTATATGTCCAGCTTTGAATCCAGTGGCATCAACAAAAAAAAACGAAAATAAATTTAAATACAAAGGAGTCGATTTTAAGAATCTAGTTTCCTATTTATATTATAATTCGGCGCAAATCGGTCTTTTTGATCGACTCATCCAAATAGGTTTTGGGCATAATCCGTGCGGTAAACTAAAGTTTAAATCAAATTATTAGTAAAATGTGATCCAAACAATTGGTAATAGGTTTTTTGAAGTGAAAGTGTTACTATGAAAGCAAATTTTAAAATGTTGTACATATGTTGTACAGAAGTAAAAAACCCAAGAGTATAAACTCTTGGGTCCCTTGTTTTATTGGTAGCGAGAGGGGGGCACGATCCCCCGACCTCCGGGTTATGAATCCGACGCTCTAACCAACTGAGCTACCTCGCCATGCCGTTTTTAACGGGTGCAAATATAAAGTTAATTTTCTGTCCTATCCAAATTAGATTGCTAAAAATATTATCTCAGTTTTATTTTTTAATCATTTATAAATATATATATTGTCCGCCATAAACACTATTCAGAATGAGCGATAAAATTAAATTTGAAGTTGAATTCGTAATTCAATCCTCACCACAACTACTATATCAATATATATCTACCCCCTCAGGACTTTCCGAATGGTTCGCAGATAACGTAAATTCCAGAGGTGAAATGTTCAATTTTATTTGGGATGGCTCCGAAGAGCAGGCAAAATTATTAAAGCGCAAGAGCGATGAATTTGTAAAATTTACCTGGGTAGCGGAAGAAGATGATAGCTTTTTTGAAATGCGCATTATCGTAGACGAAATAACCAAAGATGTGTCTCTTTTTATTACCGATTTTGCAGAGGAGGATGAAGTGGACGAATCTAAAATGCTATGGGAGAACCAAGTATCCAGTTTAAAACAGGTATTGGGTTCTGCCTAATACATTAATGGAATATAACGTATCTTTGGCCTTGATTTTTTCAAGGCTTTTTTTATGGTTAATTTTAACGGAAACCTACTTTCTAAAAACTCATCTTACCTTAATCACGATAATAGGGGACTCCGCTATGGCGATGCCCTGTTCGAGTCTATTAGGGTAGTAAACGGAAAAATATTCTTTTGGGAGGACCACTATCTTCGGCTTATGGCTTCCATGCGGATTCTGAGAATGGAAATCCCCATGAATTTTACCATGGAATTTCTGGAAGAACAAATGTTGGCCTGTGTGGATGCCAACGGCCTGTTGGAGAAACCGGCCAGGATACGATTTACCGTTTTTAGAAATAACGGCGGACTATATCTGCCGCAAACCAATGACGTCTCTTATATTATTGAGGCCAATGTTTTGGATTCCCCATTCTTTACCCTAAATAATGATGCCTACGAAGTAGAGCTTTTTAAGGATTTTTATGTGAACCCGGATATGCTTTCTACCTTAAAGAGCAATAATAAGGTAATTAATGTGGTGGGCAGTATTTTTGCTTCCGAAAACGGATATCAGAACTGTCTTTTGCTGAACCAGGAAAAAAAGGTGGTGGAAGCCCTTAATGGCAATCTCTTTTTGGTAAAAGATCAACATATTAAAACCCCACCCTTAAAGGACGGATGCTTGAACGGAATTGTGCGCAAGAAACTGATCGCTATTTTAGGTTCCCTGGATAAATACCAATTTGAAGAAGCTTTTATTTCTCCATTCGAGCTGCAGAAAGCGGATGAACTTTTCATAACCAACGCAATCACCGGTATTCAACCCATTACAAAATATAGAAAGAAAGAGTACGAAACTAAGGTAGCTGCCGATTTATTGGGCAAACTTAATGCGGCTGCAAGGCTAAACTAAGTATCCTTGGTTAATTTAGGTTAGGGTTTTCAGGGGCATTGGACCATATCAGGTAATTTCCGCCCAATTCCATCATTTTTTCCTTCCAAAAAGCGTTGGAAGATTTTTGTATGATGGAACTTTCGTAGACATTTTTTACCACGACCCATGATTTTGAGTGCAATTCCTGGTCCAACTGTAAAGAGGACCAACCGGAATATCCCAAAAAGAAACGGATATCGTTTTCAGAAATGACCTTATTATTGATCAGGTCCACAATAGAACCAAAATCTCCGCCCCAATAAATTCCGTCCGAAATTTCAATGCTATTTTCTATCAGATCCGGGACCTTGTGGATAAAATAAAGATTATCCTGTTCTACCGGACCGCCATTGTATACCTGAAAAGGCAGATCTATTTCGGTAACCAGATCATTTATACTATAGTCCAAAGGCTTGTTCAGAATAAAACCAACAGACCCCTCATTGTTATGCTCCGCCAACAGAACTATAGATCTGTTAAAGGAAACATCACCGGAAAGTGTAGGCTCAGCAATAAGGAGTTTGCCTTTTTTTGGTTTTTCAGCGACCATATTTTTAGTTCTAGTATCCCTAAAATAAAACAATTCCGTTAATCTGAAAAGTCTTTTGTACAAAAAAAGCACTTCCGGTTAGAGAAGTGCTTTCTATGTATAATGATATTATGATTAGTTTACTGCACCGCTCAAATCAGCACCTGCCTTAAACTTCACTACATTTTTAGCTGCAATTTGGATAGTCTTTCCAGTTGATGGATTTCTACCTTCTCTTGCATTTCTTTTAGATACAGACCAAGATCCGAAACCTACTAGAGATACTCTACCACCTTTTTTTAGAGAACCTTCAACGTTTCCTAAGAAAGATTCCAATGCCTTTTTAGCTGCGGCTTTAGTAATGCCAGCATCAGCTGCCATTGCATCGATTAATTCTGTTTTGTTCATAATTTCGATAAATTAAGTGTTATTAATTATAATTAAATACTTCAACAAATTTATACGGATTTGCCATTAACGCAAGTAAAATGGGGGGAAATCCGCAATTTTGTTGATAACTTGAAACGTTTGTTGATAAAGTAGGGTTTTTTTTACGATTTCCCACACCCCCAATGAACATGGGGGTTTACCCAACATAGGTGTTTTTAGCCAATTTTAATCCGTTTAACACCTCTTTGGTGGTCATTTTTCTTTTACCGGGCAATTGAATTTCCAATAAATTGATGTAACCTCCCTTTACGGCTACTTTCAGTTCATTTTTGGTAAAAGCAATGGTCCCGACCTTTAATTGGTGTTGTTCCAAATCCTTTTTGGCGGAGTATATCTTTAGGAAAAGTTCATCCTCCCCATTGTACATGGTAGTCCAGGCAGTAGGGTAGGGACTTAATCCCCTAATAAAATTATATATGGTAGCAATATCCTGGTTCCAATCTATTTCACAGGTCTCTTTGTGCAGCTTATATGCCTCTTTTAAAGGCTTATCTTCCTGTTGCTTGGATGGTGCTATGGCTTTGCTCTCCAATTTATGTATGGTTTCCAATACGAGGTCCGCTCCCAGATGCATCAGCTTATCGTGCAAGCTGCCTGCGGTATCTTCTTCGGAGATACTGGTTTTCTTTTGAAGTAATATGGCTCCGGTATCAATTTTATCATCTATAAAGAAAGTGGTCACCCCCGTTTCCTTCTCTCCGTTTATTATGGCCCAATTAATAGGGGCCGCTCCGCGATATTGGGGCAGGAGGGAAGCATGAAGGTTAAAAGTGCCCAGCTTTGGCATATTCCATACTGCTTTGGGCAACATTCTAAAAGCCACCACAATCTGAAGTTCTGGTGACAATCCTTGCAATTCCGTAATAAAATTGGGATCCTTTAGGTTGGTAGGCTGCATTATTTTTAGACCATGTTCCATGGCATATGCCTTTACGGCAGATTCATGTAATTTTCTTCCTCTGCCTGCAGGCTTGTCCGGCGCAGTAATTACCCCCACAATATTACAATCGTTTTTTACTAGCTTGTCCAAAATGGCCACGGCAAAATCCGGGGTGCCCATGAACACTATTCGTGGTTTGCTCATCTTTTGATTATTTCGTACTGGTTAATAGAATTCACGCTTATTCTCTGCTCTTCCAATAATCTTTGTAAAGCCAAAATAACGGAACTTTCCTTATAGGTCAATAATTTTATCAGCCCTCTGGAACTTTCTTTTTTGACCATTAAAATTTGTAAAATATCCTGTTCTATGATTTTAATAATGTCATTGTTTACAGGATTTTTTTGAAGGCATACATCACATTTACCACAGTTGTCCTTGGTAGTTTCGCCAAAGTAGTTTAGAATATGCCGACTTCTGCAAAGCTTGGAATCCTTTATATAGGTCAACATACTTTCTACATTGTCCTTTTTAACCTGCTGTATCTGTTTTATTTTTTTGGCGAAGATATTGATCGTGCGCTCATCCTCCCTGGGAACCAAAAATGTAATTTCCAGATCGCTATGTTGGGCATGGTATTCAATAATTTCATCCTTTTCCATTTGTTCCAATACACTTATTACCTCCTTTTCGCTTGTATTGGCCTTTCGAGAAATCAATAGGGGATTTATCTTGGTCTCAAAATCGAATATTCCCCCGTAGGTTCTCAGAATGGTTTGGACTATGGTTGCCGATGGCCGATTTTTTTCCAGGTAATCAAATATTTGATGCTTGGAAGCTATCATACGTATAGTCGTTCTTTGCGAAAAAGCTTCGGTTAGGGATATCACGGAGTTTTGGTCCAACAGCCTTAAACCATTATACGTTAATGTAGTATTTAGCCTATAGATTTCGCAAAAGGAATTAAAGGGCAATTGAAAAGTTTCGCCACTACCTTCCCCAAAGGGGATCTGAAAATAGTTGGCCAATTTTCGATATAATAATTTAAGGAAGTCAACATCTGGTAGGACCCCTAAAAATTGTTTGCGCACCTGGGCCTCATCCATAGGGTTGGTAATTAAAACGGCATTTGCCGGCTTTCCGTCCCTTCCGGCCCTTCCTGCTTCCTGAAAGTAGTTTTCCATACTGTCCGGAATTTGGTAATGTACAACAAGGCCAACATCGGGCTTGTCTATCCCCATTCCAAAAGCGTTGGTGGCCACCATGATCTTCACTTTGTTTTCCAACCACTGGTTTAATCTGGTATCCTTGTCCTTTTTGGAAATACCACCATGAAAAAAGGTAGCCGTATGTCCTTGCTGGGATAGGTAATAGGCCAATTCCATGGTCATTTTTCTACTGCGCACATATATTATGGTACTCGTATTGGTCTGGGCACATAATTCTTTAAGACGGTATTTTTTGTCCTCTTCCCAACAAACGCTAAAGGTAATATTGTTCCTGGAAAAGGAATCCTTCACTATCAACGGTTCTTCCAAATGTAAATTTTGGCAGATATCCTTTACCACCATGTCCGTTGCCGTGGCGGTCAACGCTATCATAGGAACATTTGGCGCCAATTCCTTTAAAATATGGCATTCCAAGTAGGCAGGTCTAAAATCGTTGCCCCATTGACTAATGCAATGCGCTTCATCAATGGCAATAAGGTTAACGTTCATTTGCCTGATGCGCTCCTGCACCAATTCCTGCTGTAGTCTTTCTGGAGACAGGTACAGGAATTTATAGTTGCCATATAGGCAATTGTCCAACAGGTTGTTCACTTCATCAAAAGAAATGCCCCCGGTAAGGGCAATGGCTTTTATACCCAATTTTTTTAGGGTGTCTACCTGGTTGCGGATCAAGGCTATTAGTGGCGATACCACAATACAAATACCTTCACGGGCCAATGCCGGTACCTGATAGCACAAAGATTTTCCACCTCCTGTAGGGAGGAGCGCCAAAACATCCTGTCCATCCAATACGGCGCCTATGATGTCTTCCTGGGAATTCTTAAAATCCGGAAACCCCCAAAACTTCTCCAATATATCCTTAGGGTGCTGATGCACTATAGACTTTTTAGTTTATTATGTATAAAGGTAACTCTTCCGGCTACGGTTTCCTTGGGTACATTTATAATATTGTAGCCGTATCTGGCGTAGGCTTCTTCCAAAAAGGTATGGATACGCACTGCCTCTTCAAAATTTTCATAGCGCTCATTGTCGGACTCGTGTATTTCCTTCCAAGGTGGCAATAAAAAAACGTGGTCGTATTGGTAATTAATGCAGCTCTCAACAAAATGATCTCCATAAGACTGACCAAAACAATCCATATAGGCCACTACGTCCGGAATACCCCGATCATAAAAAACAATGGGTTTACCTACCTCGTTTGCAGCCTGGAATTGCCGGATCCTGCCTTCGATAATTCTTTCACTAAATAGCAAAGGGTCCGAAACGAATAACTGTGGTATACCTTGCTGCCTGGCTTCCAGCGTAATCTCGCGGGATATCTCACTAAAACAAAAGAAGCCTTCCTTTTCAATTTTTTCTATGACAGATGTCTTTCCTGTACTGGGTCCACCTGTAATGACAATTCTTTCTAAATTCAAATAGCGCGTTTAAAATTCGGTATTTACATGCGTAAAATGGTGTTGCAAAGTAATGAAATAGCCTTAAGATTAAAAAATTGACAACGATACTTTATATATTTGCAAAAACATTGGCATGGATCAGGATAAATCAGAGGAATTTTATGGTAGATTAAGGGACCAATTGGCGGAAAGTAGCAAATGGCCTTCCAATTACCTATATAAGTTTATAGTCCCAACCGACACGGAAAAAATAAAACAGATTCAGGATATTTTTGATAATACGGGGGCAGTAATCGAATCCAAGCAATCCAAAAATGCAAAATATACCAGTTTGAGCATTACCGTTAACCTTAAAAATCCTGATGAAGTAATAAAAAAATATAAGGAAGTAGGGAAGGTAAAAGGGGTAATATCACTCTAAAATAGTATTTCTAGCATAATTTTGTTAATTTGCAGACGTTATAAGAGCACTTCCTTATCATAAATAAATAGCAATAAATATTTCAATTTGAATTTAGTAGAAAACTTAGAATACAATACTGAGCGACCAAAGCTCATTATACCCGAGTATGGGCGCCATTTCCAGAAAATGGTGGACCATGCCATCTCCATCGAGGACGATGAGGAACGTAACCGTGTGGCCCAGGCCATAATAAGTGTTATGGGCAATATTCAACCACATTTGAGGGACGTTCCCGATTTTCAACATAAACTATGGGATCAATTGTTTATCATGTCCGATTTTAAATTGAACGTGGACTCGCCATTCCCAATTACCTCCAAGGAGACCTTGCAAAAACGTCCGGATCCATTGGAGTATCCTCAAAATTTTCCAAAATATAGGTTTTATGGAAATAACATAAAACGTATGATCGATGTGGCCGTTAAGTGGGAAAAAGGCGATATGCGAGACGGGTTGGAGTATGCCATAGCCAATCACATGAAAAAGTGTTACCTAAACTGGAATAAGGACACTGTGGACGACAAGGCCATATTTAAGCATCTTTACGAGTTAAGCGATGGACAAATAGATCTTGCCAAGGAAGGGGAAAACTTGACAGAAAGTGGACAATTCCTTAAAAATCGTGTGGCTAAAACGCCTAGGACCAGTTCTGGTAAAAAAACGCAAAGAAATCAAAACCGCGGTAAAAAGCGGTACTAATCTTCTCAAACTTTAATGGGAACATTTAAAATAGAAGGCGGTCATCAATTACATGGTGAGATTACACCGCAAGGGGCAAAGAATGAAGCTTTACAAATACTCTGTGCCGTACTACTTACTTCGGAAAAAGTGTCGATTACCAATATCCCTGATATTGTAGACGTAAACAAACTGATATCCTTATTGGAGGATTTGGGGGTTAAGATCCAAAAGAAAGGTCAAGGGTCCTATACCTTTATGGCAGATGACATTAATTTGGAATACCTGCAATCTGCCCAATTTAAAGAGGACGGTAGGGGCCTTAGGGGATCTATTATGCTCGTAGGCCCATTATTGGCGCGTTTTGGCAAGGGATATATTCCCAAACCGGGCGGTGATAAAATAGGACGCAGGCGATTGGACACACACTTTGAAGGTTTTATAAAATTAGGGGCAAAATTCAGATACAATAAGGAAGAGCACTTTTACGGTGTTGAAGCCGAAAAATTGAAGGGCACCTACATGCTTTTGGATGAAGCTTCGGTTACAGGAACAGCCAACATAGTTATGGCGGCTGTTTTGGCAGATGGCAAAACCACCATTTACAATGCAGCCTGTGAACCTTATTTACAGCAATTGTGCAAAATGCTGAATAGGATGGGAGCCAAAATTACAGGAATCGGCTCCAATCTGTTGGAAATAGAAGGGGTTGATAGCCTGGGAGGAACAGATCACAGAATGCTCCCGGATATGATCGAGATCGGTAGTTGGATAGGCCTGGCGGCCATGACAAGGAGTAACCTGACTATTAAAGATGTTAGTTGGGACGATCTGGGGCAAATTCCTACTGTTTTTAGAAAATTGGGGATACAGCTGGAGCGAAAAGGGGACGATATTGTTATTCCCGAGCATAAAGATGGTTATGAGATCCAGAACTATATTGATGGCTCCATTTTAACCGTGGCCGATGCGCCATGGCCTGGACTTACGCCAGATTTGTTGAGCATTATTTTAGTGATGGCTACACAAGCAAAAGGGGAGGTATTGATCCACCAAAAGATGTTTGAAAGCCGTTTGTTCTTTGTAGATAAATTAATAGACATGGGGGCCAAGATTATTCTTTGCGATCCACATAGGGCTACCGTTATTGGACATAACTTTGAATCCAGTCTAAAAGCCACCACCATGGTGTCTCCGGACATTAGGGCCGGTGTCTCTTTGCTGATAGCAGCCTTGTCTGCCAAGGGCACCTCTACCATACACAATATAGAACAGATCGATAGGGGTTACGAAAATATTGATACGCGTTTGCGAGCTATTGGTGCCAAGATCACCAGGGTTTAACCACGGTTATAACTTAATATGAAATAAAAAAGGACTATCAATTAGATAGTCCTTTTCTATTTTGAGGATTAACAAGCGTTCAAATATCTAAATATAAAAAACACAATTGTGTTAATGAGCCTATGCACTTATATGGCGACTTATTTTCTCACCTATACTTAATAAGTCACTAACTTCTTCCTCCGTAAAATCATAAGGAACAGGTTTGGCTATTCCCAAGGTTCCATACAGTTTTCCATTGAGCATCATTGGGGCTGCTATAGAACCTTCTACCTTTGTTTCTTTGGCAGCAGGACGTGCTACCCCTGAATCATCGGTTTGTAGATTACACATTTCTACCGGTTCACGCCGCTCCGCCGCAATCCCTGCCATACCTTTACCTATGGGAATCTCGGAAAGTTTGGGGATTAAAAAGGGAGGAATGCCTTGATGTGCCTGAACCTTTAACAATCCCGATTTTTCATCCAGAAAATGAATGGTACCAGTGGTACAGTCAAAAGCGGAAATTACAGTGGAAAGGACTTCCTGCCAATTAGTGGTTTCATTATTAAGGAGGGTATCTATTACAGTGTTCCGTTGCGCATTGTCCTTGTTCATATGCTTTAATTTATTTTTTTCATTATTACCCAAATTTACTAAATCTAGTTAAACTATTGTCCAGGTTTTTTAATCGTGTTTGGCGTTATTGACTTCGATCCAATAGCCTTCGGGATCTGTGAGGTATATCTGTCGTACCCCATCTGAACGTAAGGTAACCGCCCCTTTTGTCCCTGGCCAATCCTCATATTCAATGTTGTTATCTACCAAATGTTTAATAAAGGTTTCCAAGTTGGGTGTCGATAAACAGAGGTGCATGGACTTATGTTTTTTCATGACCACCGTATCCTTATAGATCAGGTGCAGCTGTGAATTGCCCTGGACTTGAAACCAACGGAATCCCGGTGCCTTGTCCGGGTGTGGAATTTCCTTTAATTTTAAAATATTGGAATAGAAATCTGCAGTAGTGTCCAGTTTATTGACGATTAAAGAAGAATGGTCTATCTGGAAATCAAAGCCTTGGGCATTGACTTGCAATATAAAAAAACTGAGAAGCAGAAATAATGGCTTGTGCATGTGTATTAGGTTTTAATTTTAAAAGTAATTATAAGGTGTTATTTTCTTTAGGTTATCTGGTTTATAAGGCAACGTAAACTTTAGCAGGAAAGAAAGGTAAATAAAAATGAATCAATTTATTGAAGCTAATCTACTTTTGTGGTAATTTTTAGGAAATTGTTATTTATTCCATGTTCAATTCAGTCTTTACCAGCCAATAATCCACGGACTATTAAATATTGTGCCGTGGCATAAGTGCCCATGACCAGAATATGTGATCCCGGTACGGTTATAAGAAACTTATTGATGGCCAGGATGCTATCGGACAAGATAAAGAATACTGCTCCAATAAATACCAATTTGAAACTTGTTGGACCTACCTGGTCCTTTCTACTATAGGCCGTAATGGCCATTGCTAGAATACCCAGGACATAAATAATTACAGGAATTTTTAACGTGCCTAAATTATCCTGTAGAATTATGAAAAGGGTAGTGCCGTAGACCAGCAGCAATATGGCAACCAAAGGCATTTTCTTCTTTAATATGCTTTTGCCCTGGATAAGAAATACCAAGGCATAAGTTATATGGGCAAGGAGAAAAGCTATTAGTCCAAGCATAAAATACATAGACGAGAGATGATCATAGAGCAAGAATATGTCTCCCACTAATGAAAAGAAAAGAGCCAACAAGATGTAACGATAGGTCTTTTTGGCTAGTTGCCTTCCGTATATCCCAAAAAACAATATCAGCGAAAGCAGTATACTCGGTTTGGTCAATTGTCTGAGGCCTTGAAAGTGCAAGTATCCTGTTACCAGATCCAACAGCACCAAAAGAATAAATACGCCAATAAAGGCATTCTGCCTTGTTTTCATGCTAAAAAATTAATGTTCCAATGGCTAGGTTTGTTAAGTATATAGTTTTCTTTTTCGGACCACAATAAAGCAGAGGCCCAACTGGAGGACTACGGCGATGGCGTTGGTAAGCCAAAGGGCTACGGTATTAAAACGAATTCCGTAAAAGCACCAAAACAGATAAATAAATACCCAGCCAAAAATAAAACCGTTAGAAAGGCTACTGGGGCCCTTATAACGGTATTCTTTATAGACCTGTATAGCAATCACCAGACAGGCACTTAGACCTGCTACAATTCCTATGCTTTCAAAAATGTTCTCTGGGATACTGTGTATGATATTCATGTAATAAGGGCTAATTGTTTTATGTTTGGATTGATTATCGCCATTTAATTATTCGCTTCTATATTTTAACATGATGTCCTTGAACAACTCACTGGTGGAAGGAGGGGTATAGCTAATGGCATTGGCACCCGCTTCTATAGTTCTTACAATGTCCTCCTCTAAATGTCCTCCTGTGGCCAATATGGCTATGTCGTTGTCAATATCCCTAATACGCTTAACAATGTCCGCAGTTTTACCGGCTCCTGATACGTTAAAAATATCCACCCCGGCGGCTATTCTACCTTTTATATCATCCTTTTCAGAGACAATGGTGATGGTCACTGGAATATCAATTTTAAGTTTTAATCTCGCTATAAGTTCATTGGGAGTGGGTTTGTTCAGGACAACCCCCAAAGCACCTTGAAACTCTGCGTGCAAAGCCAGTTCCACCGATCTTTTACCTGTGGTAATTCCGCCTCCAACCCCACAAAAGATAGGCTTGTCCGCTGCCAAAATTAAAGCATGACTAATTAAGGGCTGTGGTGTAAAGGGATAGACGGCAATAATGGCATTGGCATTGGTGTTTCTAATAATGGCAACATCTGTACTGAACAGGAACGATTTTAGCAATTGTCCAAAAACCCGTATTCCGGAACAAGAGTTGATTACCTCCGGCACCTCCACGATATTTTTTCTTAGCTTACTACCAAAAGAAGGTACCTTGATCATAATGCAGCATGAATTAGGTTAAAAGAAATAACAATAAGGATGGTAAATTGGCCTTTGACTAGAGCTTATTAAATATAGTCTTTTTTTTAATTGGTACAGACAGGGAGTTTTAATGCCAAGTCAATTTAGTGCCTGAATTTAAAGCCTACAATTTTATTCCCCGCGTAGTAAAGGAGATTCCCTGTTGTCCTGTGGTAGAAATCATCACGGCTTCGAAAATAGGCTCGTGATTATTCGATTCTACAGCCCAATCAAAAACAAAATTTGCGCCTGTTCCCCCGTATTCATCATCTTGATCAATAACAATTTCAATGGTTTCCAAAGGCTTAAGAAATATTGGTTTGTTAAAATAGGTGCGGATAAGTTCTCCCTGGGTATTGTAATATTCAGCTTTTAAAATATAAATGGAATCTGTATTGCTTACATTCCTCATACTTGCGGTAGCCGTTAAATGATGCAGTGTTCTTTCTGTTCCATCATATATGGATGAGTATATGGACAAATAGGAACTACCTTTTATAAGTGAGTCCTGAACGGGTAAGGCCATATATCTCTTTTCCCAATTAATAGGATCTATATGACTGACCTTCTTTTCCTCGGAACAACTAAGGATCAGTAACAAAGTGCAGAGGGCTAGACATATTTTTTTTCCTATAAAATGGAAACTTCTGAGAAATATAGTAATCATTCTTTTAGACTTCGTTTTAAACATTACATCATTAAAACTTGAAACTAATGCTCCCTTTAGGAGCGCTTAGTCCTGCATAAAGATACTCTTTAATTGGAGAATCGTGCATTTCAAATTAAGGATAGATATAAGTGTTCAACTTTTTCTGTTCATGTAAAACGAGAGGGCACCGGACGGACATTTCATGATCTGGGATTTCAATTGTTCGGTCGTAGCCATCTCAGGCTTTATCCACGGTTTCCCTTTTGGATCGTATACCTCTGGCAAGGTTTTGACACATACTCCGGCGTGAATGCATTTTGAAGGTTTCCAAACTACAGTAATTTCACCATTGGTGTATTCCTTAAAATTTTCTTTCTGTTCCATAATTAAGCGATATTAATTCCTTTTAAAACCAACTTTTTCCAATCAGGGTGTCTTTTTATGTAGGAAGCTACAAATGGACACATCGGAACCAAGGTCAATTCCTTCCTTTCTATATCTATAAGAACATCTTTCACTAGAGCGGAGGCCACCCCTTGCCCTTCCAATTCCTTTGGAACCTCTGTGTGGGTAAGATAAATTTTATCTTTTGCCTTTATATATTCAATTTTGGCAATAACGCCATCAATATGATACTCATATTGCTTTCTTTCCGTATTGTCTATTAATTTGTAGTTCATACTTATCGTTATTATTCGTCCTGTATATTCCTATTTCTAATTTACACTTTATTCCTCCAAATAGCCAAATTTGCCCAAATTATAATCTTTTATGGCCTGGGCTATTTCCTCACGGGTATTCATTACAAAGGGCCCTTGGGCGGCTATAGGTTCGTTAAGGGGTTCACCACTTAAAATTAGAACAATTGATTTCTTCGTAGCCTCCATACTAAAATCTTCACCTTCATTTTCGAAGAGCACAAAATGATTTTCGGCTACGGTCTGCGTTCCATTCACATTTATTTCCCCAGCAACTACCAGCAAGGCGGTATTATAGGCAGCTGGAAAGCTAAAATCCGCTTTACCACCAACTTCTAGTCTCGCATTGAACATATTGACAGGGGAAAATGTAGATGCCGCACCTTCAATATTTTTATAGTTCCCGGCTATGACTTCAATTACCCCTTTATTATTTTCCAACTGATATTTATTTATCTGGGCATTGGTTATTCCCTGATATTTCGGGGTAGACATTTTGTACTTGGCCGGAAGGTTTACCCAAAGTTGTGCCATTTGAAAATAGCCTCCTTCCTTGCTAAATTTCTCTTCGTGATATTCTTTATGAAGTATACCAGAGGCTGCGGTCATCCATTGTACATCCCCCTCGCTAATAACGCCACTGTTGCCAGAACTATCATGATGGGCCACTTTCCCCTGATAGGCTATGGTAACCGTTTCAAAACCCCTGTGAGGATGTACACTTACCCCTCTAGGCTTATCGGTAGGGGGGAAGTAAAACGGGCTATTGTAATCCAGAAGGATAAAGGGGTCCATTCTTTCCATATCCAACCTATAGCCACTGGGGATAAAATTATGAACTCTAAACCCGTCTCCCACATAGTGTGGCTCCCTTGGCGCCACTACTATTTCTATATTCTTTGTATTCATCAATATCTATTTAATAATTATATAGCAATAATACAAGGATATAGGGTCCTGTGCATTGATGTATGATAAGTAATATATTCCCTAGTTAGGTTTAAAGTTTTTATGGGCCAATTCTTTGCGTACCCTGCTAAGACTCTCCGGGGTAATGCCCAAATAGGAAGCAATCATCCATTGTGGCACCCTTAATGTTAGATCTGGGTATAATTTAATAAAATTCATATATCTCCTCTCTGCACTTGCGCTCAACAAAAGATTAATTCGTTTTTGTTGGTGTCGAATGTGGTTCTGAAGGGCTATTTGATTATAGTTCCTAAAGGAAGAGCTTATTGCACTAGCTTCATTTATAAAGTCCGAATTTATTAAAACTACCTTGGTATCCTCTATGGCATCGATAAACAGGTCTGAAGGTTCATTAAAAAAAGCAGAACTCCGATCGGAGACGATCCAATTTTCGGAACCAAACTGAATAATATGCTCCTTGCCGCCGTCGTCAACCGTATAGGAGCGTAAGAGGCCGTTTTCAACAAAGAAGAAATGTCTACAAACTTCACCCGGACGCAAGAGCACCTCGCCTTTTTCAATATTTCTGAATTCTACTTTTTTGATAAGCAGCTGAAATTCAGGTTCCGCTATGTTCGCCTTGGTCTTTAAATACTTAGTGAAATTTTGCATGTAAATATTTATTGGGAATGTTTGTGTTTATAATAAAGGTAGGATGATTCTATCATTTTGGATAGTACATCCATATTAATATCTGATAATCGTTTTATATAAAGACAGGCTTTGCCCGTTTTGTGGGGACCCAATTGATCCAAAAGCTTCTGATTATTGGAAAATCCTGACATGATATAGATTGAAAAATTAGATTTTCTAGGGGAAAATCCTGTGATGCACATATCTCCTTCCCGACCAGAATCGTATTTATAATGGTAACTGCCAAAACCGATTATACTTTCACCCCACATTACTGCCGGTTCTAGGGTAATGTTTTTAAACAATTCCAATAATGCATGGGCATCCTTACGTTTTTCTATACCCACAACGGAGTTTAAAAAAGCCATAACAGATTTATTGTTCGGTTTAGTTTTGTTCTCCGTCATCCCTTGCAAATTGGTGTACTATAAATTTACTAAAAAAGGAGTAAAGCAACATAGGGTATATTTCATTATCGCTTTGGAAGATATTATAATTAGTTGGGTATAATACGACTGACCCACTTCCAGATTAGGCTTTTAATATGTAATTTAGCATAAACATTCTAAACACTTATTAACATGAAAAAAATAACACTTTTAGTACTAATGATTGCTGTATCCTTTGGAGTACAGGCACAGATCAACACGCCGCAACCGAGTCCGTCCTCGACACTTGTTCAGAAGGTTGGATTGACCGATGTAACGGTGGAATATTCCAGGCCATCCATGCGTGGAAGAACCATTTTTGGGGATTTGGTACCTTATGATAAATTATGGAGAACAGGGGCCAACGCCAGGACAAAGATAACCTTCAGTGAAAACGTAATGATAGGAAATCAAGAGCTTAAAGCTGGTTCTTATGCCATTTATACTAAACCGGGAGCTGCAGCCTGGGAGGTAATCTTTTATACCGAAGCCGATGGCGGAGGAACACCGGCAACCTGGGACGAAAGCAAAGTTGCTGCCAAAACAACCGCTCAAGTACAAAATCTGCCATTTCAGGTTGAAACTTTTACGATTTCTATCGACGGCCTTTCTGATAACGCTGCCACTTTAGGCATGTATTGGTCCGATGTATATGTAGGTGTTAAGTTTGATGTTCCTACGGACAAAGCGGTCACTAGTTCCATAGAAAAAGTAATGAAAGGTCCGGACGCCAATGATTATTATGCCGCTGCCGTATATTACATGAATTCCGGTAAGGATATCAATAAGGCCAAGGAATGGATGGATAAAGCCATGAGCATGACGGAGAAACCCGCATTTTGGCAATTAAGACAACAGTCGCTAATTTATGCCAAAGCAGGCGATAAAAAACAGGCTATTGAAACTGCAAAAAAATCACTGGCCGCTGCCGAAGCCGCTGGTAATGCCGACTACGTTAAGATGAACAAAGACTCCTTGAAAGAGTGGGGGGCTAAGTAATATCTTTGTACCGAATATAAAAAGCTCACTTTTCCGTGAGCTTTTTTTTTGGAAGATTTGTATCTAAAAATCCCTTGACAAATGGTTCGTAATTCCAAGGATTATAGTACTGACCGTTAATCTATTATCCCTCTGGTAGGTGCAATCAATATTTGCTGGCCGCTTCCATTATCTTCAGCGACGGATTGCTTAAAACGTTTTTGTTTCTTAATTCCTGCAGTGAGGCAGTATCATTATGGTACAACGCCAAAACCATCTTGCCCATTAAGCTGGAATCGATATTTGAAATTCTATTTATGGAAGATTCCAATTCCGAGTTCTTCGCCAATTTTTTAAGGGACAAAAGTTCAAACAGGTCATTGGGGGTTACCACTTTCTGTTTGTTCTTATTTTTAAAAGACAATATACCGTTCAACAACTGTGCACTTTTATTTGAATCTTGGAGCATTTCATAATTCACTGCAAGCAAATAATCCTGTAGCCTTTCATCTGCATGGAAAGGTTTTCCAACTCCCAGGTTTTCTGGCCATTCTTTTGACGATTCCAAAAGGGATATGGCTTTATTGTATTTCCCGGATTTCATATTGTTCAACGCCATTAAAATATGAGCCTCGGTATATATTTTTTTACTTTCTGAAGCATGTTCAAAAGGTAATATCAATATATCCTTTAGGACTTCAATGGTTTTTCCATACTGATCGTTCAATAGGGAGGATTTCGCATAAATCAACCCGATATTGGCATTTTTGGGATATTTGGCGTACGACTTTTTAGCCAATTTATATGCAGGTTCAATTTTATCATTATCTAAATAGAATTGAACTACTTCCTCCCTAAGTTTCCAATCAGAACTGTTTAGCTGCAATGCTTTTAAATAATCCTTTTCATTGGCTTCGTAATCCTTATTTTCCAAAATTCGTGCCCTGAAACGATAAAAAATATCGGAATCAGGTTCATTTCCAGAATCCTGTAGAAGCTGTAACCCCAAATCCTTTTGTCCAACGGCGATATAGTTCTGCGCCAAGTAGTATTTAAATTTCCAATTTGCATTTTGGGAGATGGCCCACTGTAAAACATCAATGGTTTCAGGCCTGTAAGGGAAAACAAAATCAACCGGGGCTGCTATGGCCCTATCCAAGTATTCATTACTAGGCCAACCGGCCATATCCTGGGCCAAATAAGCTGTCCAAAGATGTATTTTGGCATTCGCTGTTTTGGACAATTTTAGAATCTCCATTGCTTCCTGTACCAATCCTATGCCCTTGTAATAAATGGCCAGTTCCAGTATGGATTCATCGGGAAATTCATTGCTGATCTCCTTCGGCATACTAATAGAGCCGCGCCCAGATTGAAATTGGGATTCTAACAGGGCAAAGTGATTCAATGGATCTATTCTAATTAGTTCGTCATATTCTTGATTAAATGCATTGGAGTTATTGTTTTTCCTATGCAACAATAATTTAATTTTTCGTGCATTTAGGTTGTAGGTATTGTAATCCAATGCCTTATTGGCATATTGCTCCACTTTTTCAAAATTTTGAACAAAAAAATAAATTTCGGCCATTTGGGCATAGGATACAGATCTATACTTAATGCTTCTGGCTGCCCAGCCAAAAGATTCCAAAGCATTTATAGTGTCATTTAGGGAACGATATATAATTCCGGCCAAGTAATTGGCTTCTGGGTTATAGGTATCCAATTTTAAAACCCTATTAACATATTTCAGGGCTTTGTCATAATTCGTTTTCCGATATTCCAAACCCGCCATTTTCAACAGTCCTTCTTGATGTGAGGGGTCAATATCTACCAATTCATTTAATTTTTTGGCGGCAAGTTCATAGTCCCTAAACTTTAGGGCCTCCCAACCTTCATGGTACAATTGTTGGCTCATGGAAACCTTTACTGCTTCATCATCAATAAACGGACGCTTTATGAGGGTGCTTTCACCATTTGAGGTATAAAATAATTTTTTATCACCTAATTGCACCACTATTTCCCCGGAGTCCTCCAATGGAAGCTCTTTGGAAAATACTCCCATAGGCTTTAGGCTAATTTCCTCAGAAAAAACTTCTTTCCCATTAATGGATACCCGCAAATTGTCTCTTAAACTTTGAAGGGCATTGATACCAATATAGATTCCTGCATCCAATTCCTTAACGTTTAGGACACCGTATTCCGTTGCATCTACCATGCCACCAATTTCCTTGAAAGGAAACCAGATTTCTCTCCAGCGGTCCATGACATAGGGTTCAAAATTGGCTTGGGAAATAGGATTGATTTCTCCGGGAAAATATTGATTAAGAAGTCGCCCCGCCTGGAATTCCATATACTGTCCATCGGTGTCCGTTAGTAAATCCTCCCAAATAGCTCCCGACCTTGCCATGGACCATAACCAGAGTTTCTGTCCCGGCATCTCTTCATAGGGTGCCCAATGGCCAAAACCAAATTTTCTATTGTGGTAGTATCCGCCAAAAAAGTCCTTATAATCGCCTACAACATGCTCGGAAATATCCTTGTCAAAATTATTGTTTTTATAGAGGGAAAGATCTCGACCTTCTGCATCTATGGGCCATGGTTTGGCTGTTCCTCCATGTTCCAAAAATTGATTCCCTGGATAGATGAACTCCAAATCGTCCGAAACCACTGCTGCAGCGGTCATCCAATTGTAATAGGATTGATCTATAGGGGAGCCATTGTACCAAGAGGCATTGGTCTCAAAGTAGGCCTTGTCCTTCTCGAGCCTAATTTCTACCCTCCAATCTGTACTTGATGGGAGGTCAGCACTGCCCACGACACAGCTTACACTGCCATCTTCATTAGTTTTTACCACATAATCTACCGGAGTAGCAGTGGAGGGATGATGCCCTATAATTCCAAAATTGAATTCAATACCTCCAGAGGTCCAAGGTCCGCGCATTGAAATATTCCGGAATTTGATTACTTCATTTTTATAAAGGAATTCCTCACCGGTACTTTTCTCTATAGCTCCCCAGACTTTACCACCTATTTCAGGCAGGACAAAGACTTTAATGAATTCATTTTCTAAGGTAACTACCTTCCAATTTTTCTTCTTTGCTATATTTTCATAACCTTCATACTTGAAATACGGAAAGATTTTGGCATTGTCCGTCAGGATAGGGACAGGGTTAGGTTTACTATAGTCATACGTTTCCAAGGACATCATTTCCTCCTTTATGGTCACAGATGGCGATTGTGCCATGGTTCCGAGACATAATCCCAATGCAATTATTACGCTGA
This sequence comes from Arenibacter sp. S6351L, assembly GCF_023016025.1. NCBI lineage: Bacteria > Pseudomonadati > Bacteroidota > Flavobacteriia > Flavobacteriales > Flavobacteriaceae > Arenibacter > Arenibacter sp. S6351L. The sequence continues at coordinate 62,435 of NZ_JALKBB010000003.1, forward strand.
TACTCTTTACTTTCACTTTGCTATTTTTTAGTTGATTCTATTTTATACATTGCTATGGCATCATTGTTTCTTACAAACAACACTACCTGAGTTTTATCGGCCAAGGTAATTTTGGTGATGTCCCTTATTTCGCCGTCAATATTTAAACCACTTTCCAGTACAGTTGAAGGCTTAAAATTGCCTTTTCCGTCACCAAATAGGACCAAGCCCTTATTGGCATCATACCTTCCAAATTTCACCCTGGTTCCAAAAAAATTACCACCAACAACCAAGTCTTCGTTGCCATCATTATTAAAATCACCCTTTAATATCCCATATATTGGCGAAAATTGTGTTTCTACTGGCAAGGGAACGAGTTTAAATTTTCCATCACCTAGGTTTTCCATATAACTGGTATTGAAATTTTTAGCTTTTAAGACCATGGCCCCTTTTAATTCATCTGGGCTAAAAACATCGGTAATTTTCGCTGAGGCATAATCTGAATAATTTAAATATTTTCCTTTGAGACCACTTAATTGCCCCACCAAATCATCTTTTGAAAAAACAGGAAATTCTTCTCCCAGATTATAAGAAGTCATTATGGGATCCAAGGAACCATTGTTATCAAAGTCTTTGGTATATAAACTAACCGGCTCAGCTATGGACGTTTTTAATTGAGAATTTCTACCGAAGTTTCCAATAATATAATCCATATCACCATCCTTGTCAAAATCCCCTTGTTCAATGCTGTTCCACCATCCTTCAGAATCTTTCAGCCCATTGTTCTCATATACTTCCACAAGTTTACCACCTGCATTTTTGAATGTTCTGATTTTCATCCATTCACCTACTAAAATTAGATCATTAATAGTATCGTTATCAAAATCGGTCCATATAGCATCTGTAACCATTCCGGGGTATTCAAGATCTGGGTTTATAGTAAATGTGATATCCGTAAAAACGCCTTTACCATTGTTCTGCAAAATATAACTTCTTGGTGCTGTGGGATATTTGCCAGGAACCAATCTACCACCAACAAATAGGTCCAAATCCCCATCCCCGTCAATATCATTGGCTTTTACACAGGAACCACTAGTAATCATTTTAGGCAATCCTGTGGTGCTTTTTGCAAAGTTGCCCCTGCCGTCGTTAATGTACAGTCTATCTTGTAGTTCACTGGAATCTTCCTCAAAATCGTTTCCTCCGCTTACCACATAGAGATCTATATCCCCATCGTTATCCGCATCGAAGAAAAGAGAGCCAATATCTTCCGATTCCTTATCAGTAAGGAATGTTTTTTCATTTATGGCCAGGAACTTGCCTGAAGACATTTGCTTAAACATTCGGCCTTCACTTCCTTTGGCACCGCCTACATATATATCTTCCAAGCCATCATTATTTACGTCCGCTTTGGTAATTGTTGGTCCTTGGGTAGATAATTTATGGGGGAGTAACTGTTCCCGTTTAAAATCGTTATAATCATTCTCCAAATGCCGGTAGGGGATAAGACTGTCTAAAGTTATGTCCGTAAAAAAGGTTTTGCCAACTATTGCTTCGGAATTATTCTCCACTAAAGCCGCATCCTTTTGATTTAGGGTAATTGTTTGATCGGCCTTTACATCGGTCATAACCTGAACCCTGCCATCAGGCCAAATAATCTTAAGTTGATCTACGGACACGGCATCCCCAAGTCCAAAAATCAGATTAAAATCTACGGAAGATTGAAACCCTCTAGTAGGCATAAATTCTTGCATTAGTAATTTGTTTCCAACAGTTAAAGTGACTTTGGAGCCAATGCCCGAGGTGTTTTTTCCTTCACCCTTAAAATTGATTTTTAGGTGGTGGTTGGTAGTATGTAGTTCACTATTGTTTCTGTAAACAAAGGGGTATTCATCTATATTATTGACAACAAGATCTAGATCTCCATCATTGTCCAGATCGGCATATACGGCTCCATTGGAGAGCGATTTCTGATTTAAGCCCCATTCTTCATTAACTTTAGAAAAAGTAAGGTCTCCGTTATTGTGGTAGGTATAATTCTCTTCAATGGTAGCAGGCATATTCTCCAATAAATCTGTAATGGCCGTCTCTACACCGGTTTTATTTTGATTGATCCTATCCTGAACCGCAAAATTCAAAAAGTCCATATTGGTGTAATCGCGTTTTACTCCATTGGTAATAAATAAATCCTTAAAGCCATCATTGTCCAAATCAGTAAAAAGTGAGGCCCAACTCCAGTCGGTATTGGAAACTCCTGCGAATTGGCCAATTTCGGAAAAAGATTTCCCCTGATTGTTCAAATGCATCATATTCCTCATGGTCTGGTAATAGAATCCGGATTTCTCCAAAAAACTGTTTTTATCATAATTATCCGGACCGGACACCATCTTTAAACGGTAATTATTTTCTGGAAGCATGTCCAAAGTCATAATTTCCGGAAAGCCATCATTATTGATATCAGCTACATCCGAACCCATGGAGAAATGGGAGGTGTGTCCAATATATTCTTCGAGACTTTCAGTAAACGTGCCATCTTGATTATTGATATACAAATAGTCCTGTTCCTTAAAATCATTTGAAATATAAATATCTGGCCAGTTGTCATTATTCAAATCCGATACGGCTATACCAAGTCCGAAACCCAACACATTTGAAACAAGTCCGGCAGAATCACTTACATCAACAAACTTTCCATCATCGTTTCTATAAAGTCGGTCTTCATAGGCAGGATTTCTTTGCTGCTTTAGGCTATTGGATATTTGTCTAAAACTGGAATATTCCTGTGAGGAATGGTTCACCACATATAAATCAAGGTCTCCGTCCCGGTCATAATCAAAAAAAGCGCCTTGGGTGGAATAACCACTATCATCAACACCGTATTCTGTAGCTTTTTCAGTAAAAGTTAAATCTCCGTTATTAATGAATAATAGGTTCTTTCTTTTATAATCGTCTTTGGCAGCTGATCTACAGACATAAATATCCAATAAGCCATCCCCATTAACATCGGCCATAGTAGTTCCGGTATTCCACAAGCCTTCAGCAAATACCCCTGCTTTTTGCGCAACTTCTTCAAATTTAAAATTCCCTTTATTGATATATAACCTGCTTCCTACCATGCTGGCCGTGAAATAAAGATCCGTAAGACCATCATTATTGACATCACCAGCACTTACCCCACCTCCATTGTAGATATATCCATAGGTTAAAATATTAAATTCCTCGGTTTCCTGTAAAATAGGTTTAAATGTAATTCCAGTTTTGTTGCCCGGCATTAGGGAGAACATTTTGCTTTGATCTACACCTTGGCAAGAAAAAATAAATAGTGTTGTGACAAGCAGGCATATTTTGGTGATATTTTGAATCATATATATAAAGAATTAATCAACATAGGCTCGATTTCATGAATTATATTATAAAACCAAAAGCTTATGATATAATGGTAATAATTACAAAAGGTAAGTTAATTAATTCTATGGACTCACCACTATAAATGATTGGGATATAAAAGAATTTCTTGGACATTTATATTAATTATTATAATTGGTCAATAGCATAATCAAATAAAAAAAACCTGTGATTTTATAATCACAGGTTTTCATTTTGTTTACTATTAAATTAGATGTTTGAATATCAAAAGTTTGGTCCGCCAGTATCCCACCAAAGTCTTGTTCCAATTTCATCCGGTCCGCCTAATTTGGCTGTTGCATCTGCAACACCCGCGGCATTACCTTCGCGTTCTGTATTTACGAACGGCATTCTTTTTATAGCCTCTCCATCAGGAATTATACCCCAATCGGAATTACTACTATTCTGGTACACTGGAGGTAATTTAGGATAACCCGTTCTCCTGTAGTCTACCCAAGCCTCCATTTCGTTGGTATAGGCAGCGATCCATTTTTGGGTTATAATTTTCTCCAATTTGACCTCATTGCTCGCGGCCTCATCCCAAGCAACTGTTGTAGTGATCTGGTTAACAAAATCATTTACAGAACCAGTTGCCACAGGGTCGTTATAGTCTATAGGCAGACTTGTATTGTCCGCTAAATAGGCATCAACACCACCTGCGCCCCATAATTCAAAGGAAGCTCTAACACCCGCCTCATAGTTGGCTTGTGCATCTCCAGCACCGGCCCATCCTCTTAAAGCAGCTTCTGCCTTAATAAAGAATACTTCGTCGGCACTCATTACCTTACGCGAGGTAACCTTCGTTGGTTTGTTAAAATCTTCGTTTATTTTGGAGAAGCTCAATCGGTCATCCTTGGCAACCAATTCAGCACCGTTACGGATACCTTTATAAGGCCAATCTGGGTGATCCGTAACCAAAGTCAAATCATCTACAGGCTCAAAGAACGGCGCAATACGGTTATCTTTGTAGCCTATCAAAATAGATTCCATTGTAGCACTCATTCTGGTATCGCCCCATTCATAACAGATTTGTGCAGGGTGAAATTTTGCGCCATATAAAGAAATATTAAAATTGTCCTCATTGGTCTCAATTAGTCCTACTGGATCTGCCATAGCTTTTTCCCCTTGAGTTTTGGCTACATCAGGAGCTACCTTGGAGATACGCATGGCCAATTGTAATCTTAATGAATTGGCATATTTTGCCCATTTACTAACATCACCACCATAACTGGCATCAAACTCATTTAGACCAACATAGTCCGTATTGGCACTGAATACAGAGATAATTCTGTCCAGATCACTAAAGAAAGCATTATATAATGTTTCCTCGCTATCATAAAGGGCACTTCCTGTAGATCCATAATTGGTATAAAGAATTGGTCCATAATAGGTAGTAACCCTGGACATGGATACAATTCTAATCAAATTGGCCCATTCTACGAACACGTCATATCCATCAGCTGCGGCAATATCGATAACTTGTTTGGCAGGAGCCATAACATTGTTATATTCCCTAGCCCAGTAACCATTCCAACGTATATAGTAGGTAGTGTTGTTTACACCGCCAACAAATGGAGTAGGAGTGGCCAAATGCTGCGCAAAGGTAACATTGGTCAAGTTGTGATCTACCTGGTTACCAAATATTTGGCTAAGCATAGAGGAATAAAACGCTCCCACATGATTAAAATCCTGCTTTAATGATTCACCGGATATTTGATATGGATTTGTATTCGTTTCTTCAAAATCGTTGGTACAGCCGCTAAAGGCAATGACCATTGTAATTAGATATATTAACTTTTTCATCTTTTATAAATTAGAATGTTACTTTTAGATTAAATCCATAAGTTCCTGTTGAAGGAAGATTAAAGTTATCCAATCCCTGAGCATTTTGATTGGTACTCATTGCCAATTCTGGGTCGAAAGGAGCGTCTTTGTAGATATAGAACAAATTGTTTCCAATGAATGACAATGATGCCGCAGATATCGGTAATCCTAATTTTGACACATCAATATTGTAACCCAAAGAAAGTTGGTTAACCCTAATATTGGTACGGTCATAAACATAGGCCTCCCCAACACCGTTTCTATCACCTATGGCCCTAAACCAAGTTTCGGAATCCACAGTTGTTATGGCTGCTCCAGAGGTCTGGTCTACACCATTAACAGTAACACCACCAGCATCCCTTGCATCTGCAGTTCTTTGGGAAACTCCGGCACCGTCCAACATGGATTCGGTTTGACTAAACACATTACCTCCAAATTTACCATTTATTTGCATGCCAAGGGTAAATCTCTTGTAACTAAAGTTGTTGTTCCAGCCTAGGGTCCAGTCTGGATCCAAATTGCCAACTAGCTCAGTAGTTGGTGTCCTTAAAGGTTTTCCACCATCAAACAAGATTTGTCCTTGATCGTTCCTTAGGAATTTCAATACATATAAGTCATTGAAGGCTCCACCTTCTACCAATTTGGATTGATAACCTTCTGAAGATCCAAGATTGATTACTTTGTCATCATCAGGTCCTATATCGACAATTTTATTGGTGTTATTGGTAAAGTTAAAAGCTGAAACCCACTGAAAATCATCAGTCTGTATTGGAGTAGCGCTAAGCGTAATTTCCCAACCTTTATTGGTGATTTCCCCAGCATTGATGAATTTGGTAGTATAACCCCCCTCAGATTCGGACTGTAATAAAGGTACTTGAATAAATTGATCTTTACTAGTTAGACTATAATAGGTAATGTCCAATCCCAATCTGTTTTGAAAAAATCTCCAATCAGCACCAAATTCCAAACTGGTAATGATTTCAGGTTTCGCATCCAAAAATGGTTTTACCGTATTTCTGTCCACACCACCGTTACTACTAATTGTATTTTGTGGATTGATTCTGTTAAAAGGTACTTCGTTACCTACTTGGGTATAGGAAGCCCTTAATTTACCGAAACTAACAGCCTCTGGCATAGTGAACATTTCACTAATAATACCGGTTACACCAACAGAAGGATAAAAATAGGAGTCATTTCCTGTTAGGGCCAAAGTGGAAGCCCAGTCATTTCGTCCAGAAAGATCCAAGAATAACATTTCCTTATAACCCAACTGTATGTTGGCAAACGCACCTTGCTTAATAACAGATCCGTCATAGGTTGAACTTACCTGAACGTTAGTCGGAAGGTTTTGAAAAGTGAACTCATTAGGATAAAGTAATCCTATGGTACCAGTATTTACGCTTACACCGTCTCCGTAAACCGTTTTCTGATAACTTGCTCCCAATACACCGTTTAAACTGAAGTTTTCACTTAAATCCGTATCGTAGCTAAGAATAGCATCGGTATAGACCAATTGGTCATCATACTTTCTGTAATCCCAAGCACCTTTTGGGTGTACATTAGTAGAGTTGGAGGTAGCAGCGTGCTGTTGTTCAAACTCTTTTACAGCATAATCATAGTTACCCCTAACCTGTAATTTAAGCTTTTCGGTAATATCATATTCAAGACTTAAACTTCCTATAACCCTTTTATTTTCATCGGTTTTAGGCTCTTTGTTAATTATCCAATAAGGATTGGATTGATGGTGATCCACAACAAACCAGTTCTGTGTATATAAGTTTCTGTCAGCGTCGAAAACCTCGTAATTGTCTTTAAAGCTATAAAAATTTCGCTGTCTTGGAAACATATATAACCCTGTTAATGGGTTTAGGTAGTAACCAGCAGGCAACCTGTTTTTAGTTTCTTCCAAAGCCATAATAACACTGGAAGTAACAGTTACCTTGTCATCGAACATCTTGGTAGATTGCTTAAAGGTAAAGTTGTTCTTCTGGTATTTATTCTCCGGTGTTATACCAGAGGCAGATATATTACCATAGGAGAAATAGGCTGTAGTCTTATCATTTCCTCCACTAACGGTAACTGTGTTGTTGAAGTTATGACCAGTTTGGAAGAATTCTTCTACATAACTGTTTTGATAATCACCTGGGGTTGTAGACCAGCTTTCTTTGGCATTGCCATTTGCTCCGTATTTAAACTGTAAATCAGGCAGTTCAAGATAGTGTTCAAAAGTATAACCAGAATTTAAGCTAACGGTAGTTTTACCAGACTTACCTGCCTTGGTGGTAATTACAACCACCCCGTTGGCACCTTGACTACCATAAAGCACGGCAGCGTTGGAACCTTTAAGAATACTGATACTCTCAATATCGTCCGGGTTAATAGCTGAAAGACCGTCACCGGCATCAACTCCTCCCCACATTCCTGGTTGGCCACCTTTGTTGTTGGCCATAGGAATACCATCAATTACAAATAATGGTGAGCTATCACCACTCAAGGATTTGTTACCCCTAAGAACGATCTTGGTAGATCCACCGGCACCAGAACTACTTTTCTTAATTTCAACACCAGCAGCCTTACCGGATATACTGTTCATGAAATTAGGATCCCTAGTCGCCGTCAACTCATCTGCCCGCACGGTCTGCTGTGCATAGGTTAGAGTTTTTTCTTCCCTCTTAATACCCAATGCAGTAACAACAACTTCCCCGAGTTGTTCTGCATCTTCTTGCATAGATACATTGTAAGTATTAGATGCACCTACGGTTATCGATTGGGATTTCATTCCAAGAAATGAAAATACCAATACGTTTCCGCTTTCTGCCTCAATGGAATAATTTCCATCAAAATCCGTCTGTGATCCAGTTGTGGTTCCTTGAACAAGTACGTTTACACCTGGTAGTGGAGAACCATCCGTAGCATCGGTGACCGTACCTGTCACCGTTTTGCTTTGCGCCAGTAACGGATAGGTTCCGAACACTAGTACAAAAAATAATAGCAATTTTTTGACCATAATAAAATTGTTTGAGTTAATAATTTAGTTGTTTGTTAATATTAAGTTAAGAGTGAAATTAATCTTTTTTTTTTATAAAACAAATAGTAAAGGTGTTAATGTGTTCGAGCACATTAAATAAAACCTTATTTTTTCTAAGGCTAGTGCCGAATAATAATCGGTTTAAACAAGCTAATTAAATATAATAATGTGCGTTTTCTGTGGTAATAATATCTATAGGTAATAATTCCCGTGGGGGTAAGGGCTTTCCGAAAAGGAAATGTTCAGCTAAGTAATTAACACTCAGAAAAGCCTGTCTTTTTGGTTTCTGGTGAATTAAGAATTTTATGGCCCCTTGTTTAAGATACTTTATATTAGGCTTTAATAAATCATACCCTATAATTTTCCCATCCTTTTTTCCTAGACTTTCAAAAGCTTCTACCAACATATATGCTTTTGAATTGGTTACAAAAAAGGCACTTATATTGGGATTGCTTTTTATAAATTGGGATACCTCCAGATTAAAACTGGTTCTATCGGCAGAATTAAACGTTTTGGATACAATAACGTGATTGCTGCCCTGCTTTTCTGTAAAAAACTCTATAAACCCATTTTCCTTTGATTGCATATGGGGTTCTTTGTTTATATGAATGATAGCTATACCATCATTCTTTTCAATTATTTTCTCCATTAAACTTGCAGCAACCCTGCCACTTTGTTTAAGATCCTGACCTATAAAAATTTGCTCCTTAAAAGTGTTCATATGGTTGTTGAACAACACAACCGGAATCTTGGCTCCACAGCATTGTCCCAAAACCACTTGGGACTCATTTTCAAAAATGGGAGCCATTAAAAGAACATCGGGCTGGGATAGAATAGCTTCCCTTGATTGGTCCATAAAGGAGGTTCTATCTGTAGGGTCGTAAAAATATTTACTTATTAGTATTCCAAAAGGGGTAAATTGATCTGCGGCCTCTACAACTCCTTCATACGCAGGAATCCAATAGGGATCCTTTTCCGGGTCTGGAAGCAAAACATGTATACTATAGGTCTTATTTTTTTTAAGGTTCCTGGCAATGGGATTGGGCCTGTAGTCTATTTCCTTAAGTACTTTGTCCACCTTCTCGAAAGCATCTTTGGAAACCTTGCCACGTTTATGTAATACCCTATCTACTGTTCCCTTGGAAACACCTGCCATTTGGGCAATGTCCTTTATAGTATATTTCTCCTTAATCATTATAGTAGTTGATGCGGGAACAGGGTTTTATTTTTGGCATATAAAGAAACTCTTAACAGTTTGCTAACATTAAATATAGAAATAATCCCAAGAAATTACTTAAAATTTTCGAGGACTTGATCAATTTTCAGTATATCTATGCTATCAAACCTACTTGTATCCAAGTAAAAATGGATCTTTAATAGTTTAATTGTGGGTATACGTCCAATACGAATACCATTAAAATGATGGGAAATATTACGCTTCTATTGGTGGATTTTTAAGAAGACGATCAAAACCTTCCAATATGGTCGCCAATACTATTATTAAGCAGCATCCGAAGGCATTTAACCATAAATAGGACATCCAATCGTAACTCCAGCCAATTATTACGATACATTGTGTTATTAAGGCCGCCACAAAAACGGCATTGCCCTTAATGAATTTAAGAAAGAAGGCGATCAGAAAAATACCTAGAACGTTTCCATAGAATATGGACCCTATAATATTGACTAATTGAATGAGGTTATCAAACAAGTTGGCCACACAAGCAATTGCAATAGCTATAACTCCCCACATAAGGGTAAATAACTTTGAAACCTTCACATAATGGGCCTGTGTAAATTCACCTTTCTTATTTCTTTTATATAAATCCAAAGATGTAACGGTTCCCAAAGCATTTAATTCAGAGGCGGTTGAGGACATTGCAGCCGAAAGAATCACGGCCAATAAAAGTCCTATAAGTCCTTTAGGAAGAAAATTTAAAATAAAATGAATAAACACATAATCCTTGTCATTGGTCTCTACACTATCATCGGCCATAGAGATTAATGCTTGGGCTGCCTTTCTATTTTCCTTGTCCTTATTGTTTATACTCACAATGTTTTGTTTGGCAACTTCAATGGCATCGTACTCCTTAAGATCAAGGGCTCCTGAGAATTTATTTTGGGCCATTCTTTTTTCGCTCTCCAATAACAAATGTTCTTCTTCCAATATTTTATAGTCCTCCGAATAGGAAGATTCCATTATGGCATTGGTAGCAGCTGGATTGAAGTTTAAAGGAGAATGGTTGAATTGAAAAAATATAAATACCATTACACCTACCAATAGGATAAAGAATTGCATAGGTATTTTTAGCAATCCATTGAAAATTAGTCCAAGTTGACTTTCCCGTACTGTTTTACCTGAAAGATACCTTTGCACCTGACTTTGGTCCGTTCCAAAATAGGCCAAGGCAAGAAAAAGACCACCTGTAATTCCACTCCAAAACGTGTACCTACTTGTGGTATTGACACTAAAGTCCAAAATATTCAATTTATCGCTGGCCCCCGCAATCTTCAAAGCCTTACTAAATGTAATGTCCTCCGGTAAATAACCAAGTATAAAAAAGAATGCGATAAACATCCCTGTCATTATAATGAACATTTGTTGTTTATGTGTAACACTTACAGCTCTGGTTCCGCCCGAAACGGTATAAATTATAACAAGAATACCTATTAAAATATTTAGGGTTCTTAAGTCCCAGCCAAGGACGGCGGAAAGAATAATTGAAGGTGCAAAAATGGTAATACCGGCAGCAAGGCCACGTTGAATTAAAAATAATAATGCCGCCAAGGTCCTTGTTTTTAAATCAAAGCGGTTTTCCAAAAATTCATAGGCGGTATATACATTGAGCCGATGATAAATAGGAACAAAAACAATACATATGATAATCATGGCCAACGGCAGACCAAAATAAAACTGAACAAACCCCATTCCATCATGAAAGGCCTGCCCTGGAGTAGACAAAAATGTTATGGCACTGGCCTGTGTCGCCATTACGGAAAGACCTATGGTCCACCATTTGGCATCGTGACCGCCAAGTACATAATCCGTTACATTCTGGCTTCCTTTTGTTTTCCAGACACCATATCCAACAATAAAAATAAGGGTTCCGACAAGTATGATCCAATCTATTGCAGCCATTTTATCGGTTTCCAGTCATTATTAAATAAAAAACAATAATATAGAGGATATTGAGCACCAATACCAAGGTATACTCTTTTTTCCAATCAAATTTTTCGAACATAATGATTCTTGTTAGATACTGCTTATTTTTGGGTCTCTTGTTTCAAGGAAAGTAGGTTGGCGAACAGCCTATAAGCCCCGGTTACACCCGCTGGCAACTCCCTGAAAAAACTTAAACCCGTATAAATATAGTTCCCCTTACCGTAAGGTGCAACTAATAGACTACCAGATAAAGCTGGTTCCCCTTCATCGTTCATTGAAAGTATAGGAGTAAACTCCTTGGACCATTCATCTGGGAAATACAGACCACGTTCCTGTACCCAGCCATTAAAATCGTTTTGGGTTATTTTATTTGGATAGTTGACAAGGGCATGTGTTTTGGCCAGTATGTTTACCTTGGAGGTTTCATCCGTAACCCTATCACGGGAAATGGATAAGGGGTAGGGGGCAAGGTTATCCATGTCCAATCCATTTCTGCCAGCTGTGTTATACTGAACAATTAGGTTGCCACCTTCCTTTACATAATCCAATAAATAACGTTGTTTAAATTTTAATTCATCCACCACATTGTATGCCCTTATACCAACAACAATTGCATCAAATTTGGCCAAGGATCCGGCCTGTATGGTAGTAGGGTCTATTTTGTCTACCTTATACCCAATTTGTTTAAGACTTTCGGGTATTTCATCGCCAGCCCCGTTTATATATCCTATATTTTCTCCATTCTTATTAATGTTCAATCGAACCACTTTGGTTTCGGAAGGCATCAACACAGATTGCTTGGGAATATGGTCATAGGATATTTCTATCAATTCTTTGGATATTTCCTTGCCATCCACTTTAATTATAGGAGAAATATAATTTTCATCCTCTGTGGAGGGTGGAGTAAGAAGAAAATTCAATATTCGTTGGTCTCCCTTTTTTGCTATTTCAAAAGGTTTTATTTCCTGATCCACTTTCCAACCTTTTCCAAAGCACAGCTGTAATTCCCCCTTTACATTGTCCTTAAGTGCTTTTATGGTAACAGGAATTTCCTTAGGTTCGGAATTGGCAAAAATGATTACCTTATCCTTAAAACTTGCCGTTGCCTCCGGTAATATTTCAAAGGGTTGATATATTTCCCCTTTTTCCGGTTTGGAGTATCTGTATACAATTGGCTTTTTAATATTTATGGTAAATCCGTTGAATTCCATTTCAAAATTTACCTCAAAGGCATTGGGAGTTTCCGGTTTTCCAATTAGATTTTGGTCCTTTACCGTATACATTCCAGTAGTTCCTTTATTGTTCAACCAATAGGGACTTGTGTAGTCCTTCTTGCTCGGAACATTTATATTTATTTGGAACAACTCTTTCTTATTTTCTTTAAGGGCTAATTTTTTATTTATAAGATTATCTGTGCTAGTGGAAACAGATATAAGATTAATATCGGCATTGCTTCTATTCAATGCTTCAATATCAATGGCGATATTACTTCCGGGATATGTGTTGGATTCTGCTGCAGTTGCTTCCAAATACAGTCCACAAACAGATTGGATAATGTCTTCCAACTCCTGTTTCTTGATTTTTTTCCAATGCTCGTCCTTTATTTGTAAGATAGCCTTATATCCTTCAATAAGCTGTGGCAGATGTTTTGACGGTTGGGCAAAATCAAAATTACTTTCAATTTCATATAAAATCTTCCCAACAGCTTCCCCACCTTCAACGCGCGACCATGTCGTATTTATTCCGTCGAAAATATCGGATTTATTATTTGGGAGGTCTCCCTTCAAAAGTTCTATATACTCATTCTCACTACCTCGCGTTGCCAATCTTCCAAAACCTTGGCACAAATGCTGGCTACTGGCAAGTGATGCTATTTCGTTGTTGGATACCCCCCTTAATGGATAGTAGACCCCAACATCCAGATCGATCATTTTGGATTTGTCCGCTTTTTGAAATTTGTCCTCGCTGCCATAAAACCACCAGGAGGTATTAAAAAAAAGTCGTTTTGGTTGCCAAACGTCTGTGCTTTTTAATTGTTCCGGATACATATTTGGATTGTTGGCCAAATCGAAAGCCTCAAAGCTAAGCATGGCCGAAGAGGTGTGATGGCCATGGGTAGAACCCGGAGATCTATGGTCAAATCTATTGATCACAACATCCGGTTTAAAATTGCGTATAATCCAGATGACATCACTTAACACAGCCTCCTTGTTCCAGATTTTAAGTGTTTCATTCGGGTGCTTGGAGTAACCAAAATCATTCGCCCTAGTAAAAAATTGTTCTCCGCCATCAATACGCCTAGCAGCCAACAATTCTTGTGTTCTTAAAACCCCCAACAACTCCCTTAGTTCGGAACCAATTAAATTTTGTCCACCATCCCCTCGGGTTAGCGATAAGTAAGCAGTTTTAGCCTTTACTTCATTGGAAAGGTAGGAAATTAGCCGTGTATTTTCATCATCGGGATGTGCAGCAATGTACAGGGCCGAACCCAAAAAATTTAATTTTTGAATGGAATGAAATATGTCCGAAGAAGTATTTTTTTTAGGTGCTTGAGCGTCAATAAGTTGGCATGAGAGTAGTATCCCAAAAAAGAATACCCAAGGAAGGCGCATATAATATATGTTTTAGTTGGTTCCCAAATATAAAAATATAAAATCCGAAGCCGTAATATTTACAACTACTTTAACACCTTAAAGAACCTCGCTGCTTTCCAAGGAATCTTCATAGGTTTGTGCCAAGGCTATTGCCTTCTGAAGCATCATGTTATTGGGGTAGGTAAATAATTCTCCATTTTGCCTTCTAAGATGAATATGAAAGGCCCTTATATCCTCAATTAGATATACTTCATTGGGCAATTCAATTTCCTTATCCATTATTTTAATTTTATCACCTATTTTAAATGGAAATGAGAAAAATAGAATAACCCCGGCAGTAACATTGCTCAATATGGACCATTGGGCAAAAAGGGCCACTCCTATAACAGCAAAAACCGAGGAAAATACCAGGCCGATATCCTTCATTTCTACCCCCCAAATCAGAATCAAAGCAACTATTCCAAAAGTCGTAAGGCCAACAGTGGAATATTTAACGATCAAGCGCGTACGAACCTCATTAATATCGCTTATTTTACCAACTTTTTGTATTGCTTTAGTACCTAAATACTTTAATATTAAAAGGACCAATAAGCATATACCCGTGCCTAATAGTTCATTTTTGTACTCCAAAAATAATGTTTCCATAAAATTATAATCCTAAACTATCGCGCAAAAATACATCACTATTTTTGTTTTCCTGCCAATAAGCCCTTTTTAATGTTTTTATTTTCGTTGCCTTGGTAGTAAGTGTTTGAGAATTGGGTCCAAACCCACTCTTATAACTTTCGGACCAGTTTTCAATGGTATGCGGGAAGGATTTCGAAAAGCTGATCGCCAAGGTTCTTTCCAATTCTGGATAGGTAATTTTGTAGGTATTCACATTTGCTTCAGTACTCAATTCAGCATTGGCTTCATAAGCTTTTAGTGGTTTGTGAGCCAGGCGCAAATATTCCATAGAGGGAACCATTTTTATAATACCAATAGGAAGCTTGGTGGGGTTGATCCTTATTTTATTCCAAATTTCATTTTCTAAATCCGTTTTATCCAATGTTATGGTTTGATCCCCTTCACTCTCAAAATAAGAAAAGGATTTTACCTCAAATTTATCCCTATTGTTCATCTGGGTAAATACCTGGCCGCACCACTCCTGCACGGATGTTGTGAGTTTGATGGCATGTTGATTATCCGATACGGGATAAAAACTACTATTCATTATAGAGTAGGGGTAGATGCCGGTTAAGAATTTTTTGGTGCTATTAAGTTTAAGTACAGAAACGTTATTGGGACTTGATTGATCTGCCTTCACCTGCTTGTCCGCTAAAAAAGGTTCGGTAACATATATTAAAACCGCACTACCATCTCTTAGTTCACCATAACGGGCCTGTTCCAATTTATATGAAGTTATTTCTGCTTTCCCTGCATACCAATAATCCTTGAACTCATCGGATAACTGATTTTTTGCCGGTTTAACTTCGGACATCTTCATATCATTGCCTATCAGGGAAAGGTTTTCAGATTCTTTGGTATTTTCCTTACAAGCACTAAAAAGAACCAATAATATTATTATGTGTACAAAGATGAAAGTAAAAAGCCGTTGCATAGTAATTAAATTTTTCTAAAATTATTCAAAATAACCTAATCCGCCATGGCCATTAACGTTTTGTAAACCAATTGGGTCGGCAGGCCTACCACATTGGTATAGGAACCCTGAATTTCTTCAATTCCAATAAGTCCTATCCAATCCTGAATGCCATAGCCACCAGCCTTGTCAAACGGATTATAGTTCTGAATATAGTTTTCTATTTCACCGTAGGTCAATTCTTTGAATTTAACCCTTGTGCATTGATTTACAATTTTTTGCCGGTCCTTGGTTGTAAAACAAACCGAGGTAATTACTTCGTGCCAATCGTTGGAAAGTGTCTTAAGCATAGAAAAGGCTTCCTTAAGATCGGCAGGTTTTGCCAAAGAGACATTGTTGTGCCAAACCACGGTATCGGAAGTTATGAGGATATCTTTGGTCTCCAGCTTATTTTCATATCCAGCGGCCTTTAATTTTGCCAGATAATCCGAAATTTCCGCACCCTTTAAATGATCTGGATATATTTCGTTTACATGTATTGGATGTACCGTAAAATCTATTTCCATTTCCCTAAAGAACTGTTGTCTTCTAGGGGATGCCGACGCTAGTATAACCCGATATTCCTTTACTTTGTTGTTGGACATATGGTTAATCGTTCTTGGCGCTGAAATTTTCGGCCCAATGCCCCCTCACTTTCAATACTTGTTCAATAACATCCCTTACACAGCCATCACCCCCGTGTTTATGGGAGATGTATTTGGACATCGCCTTTACTTCTGGCACAGCATTTTGTGGGCAGCATGGAATACCCGCCAATCTCATTGGTGGAATATCGGGGATGTCATCACCCATATAAAGAACATGCTGTGGATTAATATTATAAATATCCAAATATTCATCAAAAGGGTCTATTTTATGATGTGCCCCCATGTGTATATCGGTAACTCCCAACCCCCTTAAACGCAATCTCACGCCTTCGTTGGTACCACCGGAAATGATGCAGATATTATACCCTTGTTGAATGGCCACTTTTACAGCATAGCCATCCTGTACATTCATAGTCCTTAACATTTCCCCGTCCGAGGTGATCATAATTTTGCCATCTGTAAATACACCATCCACATCAAATACAAAAGTGGTTATATCCTGAAGCAGTTCCTTATAACTTTTGTCCATATTTCTCTCCTATCAATTTGCTTAACAAGCTGTAAATATCCTGATAATTTTTATTTTTTAACTGATTTAAATGGCTTTCTATAGTCTTAACATCGTTTCTTTTGGCTGGTCCGGTTTGGGCATCCAAGGGAGCTAGATAATCTAACTTATTCACGGTTTCTTTAATCAAAGGCTTTAACATGGAAAATGGCAAATTATGTTCCGTGCAAATGTCATGGCCGATCGTAAACAGATAATTGGTGAAATTATTTACGAAAACTGCTGCTAGGTGAAGCGATTTCCGTTGCTCGCTCGTAATCTCGTGCACTTCCAAACTAATGAGTCCCGCCAATATCTTCAACAGGTTCATGTCGCTCTTATCTTCGCCCTCAATACAGATCGGCACCTTTTTAAAATCGATTGATTTGCCCTCGCTAAAAGTTTGCAGCGGATAAAAGACCCCTCTATGATTTAAATCTCCAAGAGATTTTAAGGCAACACTTCCTGAGGTATGGGCCACTAAACCTTTTTTCTTCTTTAGGAAAGGTGCTACCTGGGCAATGGCATCATCACTTACGGCAATTATATATATATCTGCATCGGTAATTTTGGTGAAATCCGTCCCTGTTTCAACCTTATCCTTAAAATAGGCGAGGTGACCTTCGTTCCGACCAATAACCTGTAAAACATTTATTTCATCTACCCTCAAAAAGGCATTGAACAAATGCTTGGCAACATTGCCAGTTCCCAATAAAACAATAGATATCATATTCAAAAGTAAATATTAAATCAAAATTATAGGATTATGGGCGATAAGTTTTTTGAATGTTATTATTCAATAAGTTCCAAGGGCGACCAACGAGGTATTATTGGATGGTAAGTTCTGATGAAATGATTGGCAGCAAACTAAAACTGTCTTGTCTATGTTTTAATTCTTCACTTTATACAGTAAAACACTTCTTCGTATTTATATAAAATATTATGTAACCTAAACCTCTTCATATGTGTCCAAATGCAAATTGATTTAGCTACTGGTAGATTTGCACCTTGAGCCCTAAGGGAACCAAACATACCTTGAAAATGCAAAAGCACTTTTTTTTCAATTTACAATTGCATTGGGAAAGGGGTCTGATTTTATCCATCAAAAATTGCAACATGTTTTAAAAAAGTAAATACTCAATTAACAAAACATTTAATAATTAAACTCCTATAAAAATGTATTTTTGCATGTTTAAATCAAACCTTCTTGCCAAAATGATTGAACTCCTTAAAAAAATCTTCTTTTCCACACGTTTAATGGCTGTTTTATTTATTGCTTTTGCTACAGCCATGGCCTTTGGAACTTTTATTGAAAGCTGGTACAGTACGGAAACTGCAAGAATTTGGATATACAATACCACATGGTTCGAGGCCATCATGGTATTTTTTGTTATCAATTTTATTGGGAATATTGCTCGTTACAATCTATTAAGGAAGGAAAAATGGGCAGTACTTTTATTACATCTCTCTTGGGTTTTAATTATTCTTGGGGCATTTGTTACTAGGTACATAAGCTTCGAAGGAATGATGCCCATTAGGGAAGGAAATACGGAAAATGTTTTTTATTCGGACAAAACCTTCCTTACGGTATATGTGGATGGGGAAATTGAAAATGAGCCAAGTCGTAGAATTTTAGAAGGTGATATTTTGGTGACCGCAGAGGCCCTTAAATCCAATTTACCCTGGAATTCCGATTTTAACGGACAACCATTTACCATATCCTATGCGGGATTTATTGATGGTGCCAAGGAAGGCTTGATCGAAGATTCCAATGGAAAAGAATATTTAAAAATTGTTGAAGCGGGTGATGGACAGCGTCATGAACATTATTTGGAAAGTGGGGAGGTTACCAACATTCATAATGTGTTGTTTTCCCTGAACAAGATGACCGAAGGTGCCATCAATATTATTGAGTCTGATGGTGAATATCAGATTAAATCGCCCTTCGAAGGACAATTTATGAGAATGGCCGATCAATTGCAGGGAGAATTGTTGAAAGATAGTCTTCAAACACTGCAGTTAAGATCTTTATATACTACTGCAGGCATGCAATTCGTAATTCCTGAGCCAATTATCAAGGGATCTTATGGGGTAATTTCCATTCCAGAGAACGAAAAAACGGAAAATGACCTAGATGCCTTGATCGTGGATATTAGCAGTAACGGTGAAACTGTCCGCAAAAAATTGTTGGGAGCAAAAGGTGTGGCCAATTTTTCCGGGGAATTTGAAGTAGGAGGTTTGGACTTTAATCTTTCCTATGGATCCAAGGTGTATACCCTGCCTTTTGGAATTAAATTAAACGATTTTATTGCCGAAAAACATCCAGGAACAGAGAATAGCTATGCTTCATTTATGAGCAAGGTTACCATTGAGGACGACCGTCCATTTGATTACGATATTTATATGAACCATATTTTGGACCACAAGGGGTATCGTTTTTTTCAAGCTAGTTTTCACCCAGATGAAAAGGGTACCGTATTATCGGTTAATCACGATTTTTGGGGTACTTGGATAACTTATATTGGATATTTTTTATTGTATGCCGGGCTTATGGGCATTATGTTCTTTGGTAAGACCAGGTTTAAAAGTCTGGGTGCTTCCTTGGAGAAACTAAAAAACAAAAGATCCAAATTGGCTGTACTTTTTATTCTAGGAAGCAGTCTAAATATGTTGGCGCAGGAAAATGTGGAGGTAGATTCACATGCACATGATAACACTCCTACTGCCCAGCAGGTAGATTCCTTGTTGCACGCTATGACACCATCCAAGGAGCATGCTGCATCTTTTGGTAAATTGGTAATTCAGGATGCCGGTGGGCGAATGAAACCCATAAATACATTTTCCTCCGAATTACTGAGAAAACTAAGCCTAAAGGACAAGTATACCGACTTTAATTCCGATCAAGTATTTCTATCTATGATGCTCAATCCAAGGATTTGGTATTATGCAGAATTTATTGCTTTGGACAAGAAAGGACAAAATGATAGTATTCGTAAGATCATAGGTCTGGAACATGGCAAAAAATTTGCAAAGGCTACAGATTTCTTTGATGAAAAAGGGCAATACAAATTAAGTTCTTACCTTCAGGAAGCCTATGCAACCAACACCCCAAACCAATTCCAAAAAGATTTCAAGAGTTTGGATGAACGTTTGGTGCTATTGAATAGAGCGTTGGGAGGTGAAATAGTCAAGATATTTCCATTGCTTAATGACGACAATAATAAATGGATCTCGGCAGTGGAATATAGGGGAGGCCAATTCCAAGTATCGGATTCCCTTTACGCCAATTTTATTAAAAATGCCGTTCCCTTCTACCTAATGAGCTTGGAGAAAGCAGTGAAAACGGGCGACTACTCCGAGGCCGATAAATTGTTGGCCGCGTTCAAAAAGAACCAGGAAAACCACGGTAGTGAAGTATTGCCATCGGAAAATAAGATTAATGCGGAAGTATTTTACAACAAGGCCGATATATATAATAAGCTTTATAAGTATTATGCCCTGTTTGGTCTGTTAATGTTTGTTCTTCTGGTATTCCAGATTATTAAGGATAGAAAGGCACTCCGTTTTGGCATAGCCGGTATAAAAGTCCTAATTTATTTGTTTTTTATTTTGCACACCCTTGGATTGGCAATGCGGTGGTATATTTCCGGACATGCACCATGGAGTGATGCTTATGAAAGTATACTATATGTTTCCTGGGCAACACTGGGTATGGGGCTGCTGTTCAGTAAAAAGAGTGATATGACAGTCGCTGCGGCCACTTTTGTAACTTCTATGTTGTTGTGGATCGCCCACCAGAGTTGGGTAGACCCCTCAATAGCCAATCTAGTGCCCGTATTGGACAGTTACTGGTTAATGATCCACGTGGCGGTTATTGTTGGTAGTTATGGTCCCCTCACCGTGGGTATGATCCTAGGAGTGGTGAGCCTGTTGTTGATTATAATGACGAACGACAAGAACAAGGAAAAAATGGACCTGAACATCAAGGAACTTACCATTATAAATGAACTGTCCTTAACGGTAGGTCTGGTTATGCTGACCATTGGCAATTTCTTGGGAGGGCAATGGGCCAATGAAAGTTGGGGTCGATATTGGGGATGGGATCCCAAGGAAACTTGGGCATTGATTTCCATAATGATCTATGCATTTGTGATCCATACAAGATTGATTCCTGGTTTACGTGGTAAATGGATGTTCAATTTCCTAAGTGTAGTTGCCTTTGGAAGTATTATGATGACCTATTTTGGGGTAAATTTCTATTTGGTAGGACTTCATAGTTATGCCAGTGGGGCACAGGTTATTACCCCTACTTTTATTTATTACACCGTTTTTGGGGTAGTGGTATTGGGAGCTGTAAGTTATTGGAGACATAAAAAATTCTATGCCAAGTAATTTTGAAATGTTCTTGATTTAGTGCAATTTTGCTTCATTATGAAGTAAAGGAATTATGTTTTTTATAGATGTCATAACAGGAATGTTAAGAGTTCATAGGGTGAACTTTTAATTATTCATGATGTTTATTTTCTTCGTTTAACATAATTTCACACACATGCCGGATACAAAAAAACTTACTCCAAGTATTCTATATAAGTATTTTATTATTGCCTTGACGGGCAAGGACTCTGAGTTTACTACTGGGAGCATTAGAAAGGCCATCTTTATGCTTTCCATTCCTATGGTATTGGAAATGTTGATGGAATCTATTTTTGCATTGGTTGATATTGCCTTTGTATCTAGGGTCAGTGTCAATGCCGTAGCTACAATAGGCCTTACGGAATCCGTGATTACATTGATTTATGCCATTGCCATTGGTTTAAGTATGGCTGCAACGGCAATAGTAGCTAGAAGGGTTGGTGAAAAAAAATTACAAGAAGCTAGGGAATCGGCGGTACAGGTAATCCTTTTAGGGATCACTGTGGCCATTATCACCGGAATCTTTGGCGCTATGTACTCCAAGGAAATCTTGGGTCTAATGGGGGGGAGCCCTGAACTTATACAAGAGGGCCAAGGATACACCCGGCTGATGCTGGGAGGTAATATCACTATTTTGCTTCTGTTTCTTATAAATGCCATTTTCAGAGGAGCGGGGGATGCCTCGGTTGCCATGTGGATATTAGTGCTGTCCAACGGTCTTAACATTATTCTTGATCCAATTTTTATTTTTGGATGGGGACCAATTCCTGAATATGGAGTTATGGGCGCTGCAATTGCAACCAACATTGGCAGAGGAACTGCGGTTTTGTTTCAATTGATAATTTTGTTCTATGGATGGAGCAAAATCAAGATTCGTATATCGGATATTGTAATCCGAATTAAAGTGATGCTAAACATCATTAAAGTTTCTGCTGGAGGTATTGCTCAATTCTTGATTGGAACGTCCAGTTGGATTTTTTTAATGAGAATTATGTCCGAATTTGGCAGTGAAGTCCTAGCCGGTTATACCATAGCCATTAGGGTTATAATGTTTTCCTTAATGCCTTCTTGGGGGATGAGCAATGCTGCGGCAACTTTAGTGGGGCAAAATTTGGGTGCCAATCAACCTGAAAGGGCAGAAGAATCTGTATGGAAAACCGGTAAGTATAATGCCATATTTATGTTTTCAATTTCATTAATATATCTATGCTTTGCAGAAAAAATTATTATGCTCTTCAATACCACTCCACAAGTGGTTGAATATGGAACCTTATGCTTACAGATTATTGCGGCAGGATATGTATTTTATGCCTATGGCATGGTGCTAACACAAGCATTTAACGGAGCTGGGGATACAGGAACCCCTACCAAAATTAATTTTTTAATATTTTGGGCATTTCAACTTCCCTTCGCGTATGTTATGGCTATCACTTTTAATTATGGGGCAGTTGGAGTATTTGCGGCAATTTCAATAGCCGAGGTTTTGCTTACCGTTATCAGCTACATACTTTTTAAAAAGGGTAAATGGAAAAAAATTAAGGTATAAGCTAATTTTGTAACTTTATACACCATTATTTTTTATCAATTTAAATAGATAGAATGAAACAGCAAAAAAAAGGCCTTAATACCATCTGTACCCATTTTGGACAGCTGGAGGACAAGGAATTTAAAGGAGCCATTTCCCCATTGTATATGGGAACCGCCTATGCCTTTGAAGACATCGATGTTAAGCGCTACCCAAGATATTTCAACACTCCCAACCAGGTGGCCTTGGCCAAAAAAATAGCGGCCCTGGAACATGCCGAGGCTGCATTGATTTTTGGTAGCGGTATGGCCGCCATCAGCACGTCCCTATTGGCATTTTTAAAGGCGGGGGACCATATAGTAATACAAAAGATTATTTATGGTGGCACCTATAACCTAGTCGTGGAAGAATTTGAAAAATATGGGATATCGTACTCTTTTACGGATGGTTTTGGTGCTGAAGATTTTGAAGCAAAAATTAAGGACAATACCAAAGTTATCTACATTGAGACTCCATCAAATCCTTTATTGAATATAACCGATTTAAAGGCTGTTGCCGATATTTCAAAAAAACATGGTCTTGTATCCATGATCGACAATACTTTTGCCAGCCCGGTAAATCAAAATCCTATTGATTTTGGTATCGATGTGGTAATACATAGTGCTACAAAATATATGGGCGGGCATTCCGATATTTGTGCGGGAGCCGTAGCTTCAACGGAAGCGAATATAAAAAGGATATTCAGTTTGGCTAAAAATTTTGGAGGTAGTCTTAGCGATTACACCGTTTGGTTATTGGAGAGGAGTATTAAAACCATGGGTATCAGGGTAAGGGCCCAGAATGCAAATGCCCAAAACATGGCGGAATACCTTTATGCCCATAAAGATATATCTGCGGTATATTATCCTGGCCTGCCTTCACATCCGGACCACAACATCGCAAAAAAGCAGATGAAGGGCTTCGGAGGCATGTTGTCATTTGAGCTGAATGCTGATTTTAATGCTTCCAAATTTCAAAAGTCCCTAAAGTTGATAAAACCTGCCATGAGTTTGGCGGGAGTGGAAAGTACTGTACTTTCCCCAACCTTAACTTCACATTCCCTTTTGAGTGCTGAAGAGCGAAAGCGACAAGGAATTGCCGATGGGTTAATACGCTTTTCCGTTGGAATAGAAGAAACAGAGGATTTAATTGCAGATATTGAACAGGCCTTGGAAAAGGTAAGGAAGGAAAGGGAATTGGCTATTTAGATTCACGTACGCCCTAACAATTGGAGAAAACATACAATTAATAAAATTGAAGTTTTACGAGAGTTAATTTGAAAGCTTTCAAGAACAAAGTAGACATAGATTAAATGAAATTAGACATATTAGTATTTGGCGCGCATCCAGATGATGCCGAACTGGGAGCAGGAGCAACAATAGCAAAAGAAGTGGCCAATGGTAAAAAAGTAGGTATAGTAGATTTGACCCGTGGGGAATTAGGTACCCGTGGCTCTGCCGAAATTAGGGATAAGGAAGCTGCAGCCGCTGCTGAAATTTTGGGGGTTACTGTGCGTGAGAATCTGGAATTTGCCGATGGTTTTTTCACAAATGACAGACAGCACCAATTGGAAATAATAAAAATGATCCGAAAATATAGGCCCGATACCGTTTTGTGCAATGCTATAGACGATAGGCATATAGATCATGCCAAAGGCAGCAAATTGGTAAGTGATGCATGTTTTTTGAGTGGACTAATAAAGATCGATACTAAAATTGATGGGGAGGAAAAGTGGCAGGAGGCTTGGAGACCTAAACTTGTACATCATTACATTCAATGGAAAAACCTTGAACCGGATTTTGTAGTGGATGTATCGGAATTTATAGATCTAAAGGTTAAAGCCATAATGGCCTATAGTTCCCAATTTTACGACCCAAAAAGCAAGGAGCCGGAAACGCCCATCAGTAGCAAAAACTTTATAGATAGTGTTGTTTACAGGTCAAGAGACCTAGGCAGAATGGTTGGCATAAGCTATGGGGAAGGTTTTACTACCGAAAGATTCGTTGCTGTTAAAAGCCTTGACAGCCTTATTTAGGCCGATTTTTGGAATTGTTTTTTGCCTTTGGGAACGGTGAAATAGAAGGTAGATCCTTCATTGATTTCACTCTTGACCCATAAGGTGCCACCATTTTTTATCACCATTTCACTACAAAGGGATAGGCCAAGCCCTGTTCCTTTTTCGTTATTGGTACCATAGGTGGTAATATTGGTGTTTTTTGCTAATATTTGCTCCTGAACGTACTCGTCCATACCAATCCCGTTATCCTTTACAAATACTTCCAAATAATCCGGCCTATCCACATAGCCAATCGTAATATGTCCGTTATTGGGGGTAAATTTTAAGGCATTGCTCAAAAGGTTTCTAATCACAATATCCATTTGATTTTCATCGGACCAAATTATGGCCTTATTGACTATTAAATTGTCCATTGTAATCATTTTGGTAAATGCCAATTCACTTAGTAAATTAATATTGTTCTCCACTAGGGCGTTTAGATCTACATTGGCAGGGTCGGTGGTAGCTTCCCGCATTTGCGATTGACCCCAAGTAAGAAGGTTGTTCAAGGTAAAGGAAATACTATTTACGTCGTTCTTTAATTTGGGAATAAACTCTTTGAACTCTGATTCTTTAATATCACCGCTGTTCAGTAATTTTAATAATCCCTCCAGAGCTCCAATAGGACCGCGAAGATCATGGGCAATAATAGAAAAAAGTTTGTTTTTGGTGTTATTGGTTTCCCATAATTCGGCCTCTCTCTGTTCTAGGTCCTCCTTTTGGCTTTCGAGTTCCCTGTTCAGTTTTTTCAGGATTTTTTGACCCCTTACCACTAAAAATGCTATTGCGCCCATAATTATAATAAATAGTATGGCTACATAAATATAGAGGCGCTGTTTAGCCAAGGCTTTTTCGTTTTTTAGTACCAATGCTTCTTGCTGATTCTTATGACTGATTTCTGTTTTCAGCATCGTCATGCTCATCTTGTTCTCATCCCTGGACAGGGTATCGGATATTTGTCTAAAAATTTCATGATATTTAAGGGCTGCAGCGTAGTTTTCCTGATTTTTATAAACTTTGTAAAGGGTATTGGAGCATTTTTTCATTCCCTCCATAGATTTAATAGTGGAGGAGATTTCATAGGCCATCATGGCATAATTATGTGAAATACTGTCTTTTTCCAGTCCAAAATTAGCTTCGGCCATCCCGTTGTACAAATCTATTATCCCTCGGTCATCCTGAAGGCTTTCATGTAGTTCCACACTTTTGTCATACCAATATAATGCCCTGGTATATTGCTTTTGTTTTAGGTATACTTTGCCCTTAACTTCATAAGCATAGGCCAACCAATCCCATGCCTTACCTTCTTCGAAAATTTTGATACTGCGGTTTATCTTAAAAAGGGCATTTTGAAAATCCCCTGTTTCAGCATAGATGGAAGCCACATTGCTCATGGTCTGTGCTGAGTTTATATCATTTCCTATCTTGATATTTATTTTTTCAACCTTGTTATAAAAATATAGGGCCTGATCATAATCTTTTTGGGCAGCGTATAAATCGGCTACATTTTCATATAGGATCGACTCCATTTTTTTGTTGCCAGAGGACTGTGCCAGTTTAATATTCTCCAAATAACCGAGTAGGGCAGTGGAATAATTGCCACTATAGACGTTTTCATTCGCTAATTCATTGCCAATTCGTAAGGTTAAATCATAATTATTATCTTTTTTGGCATTGATCAATGCTATTTCATAATTATCTATTGCAATGCTGTGTTCACCTATATCGGAATAATAAGTCCCAAGGTGGAATAAAGCCTCGCTTACTCCTTTTTTATAATCTATGTTGCTACTTAATTTCTGGGCTTCGCTTGAAAGCAATAAGAGACTATCCGGATTCAAGTATCTAAGCTTGGCGCCAAGATCCATTAATAATCCTATGTATATGGTATCCTTATTGACCTGTTTCTTCTGACTTCGTAAAGTGGTGATTTTTTCCCTCAATTCTCCAACAGAGGGTTCCTGGGCGGTGTTGACCCCACAAAAGAAAAGGAAAATCCAGAACACGGTTATTTTTAATTTAATCTCCCGTGAGCTTATATTTAATGCTTTAAAAGACATTTATCCTAATTTATCTGTTGATAAAAATATCTTTCCTTTAAAAAATAGGCTAATTTATGTTGTGAAAGTGCGGTTTTTTGTGTGTTTCGTCCAGTATTTTGAGTATTTGGTCGATATATAGCGTAGAAAAATATGGTATAATTCGGGGTATGAGCATTTTATAAAATGATATAAAATAATCTGAAATTTATTTTGAACGATAGCACTAAAGATTTATCTTTGCCACCGCTTACAAATGGTGGTTGTAGCTCAGCTGGTTAGAGCATCGGTTTGTGGTACCGAGGGTCGCCGGTTCGAACCCGGTCTTCCACCCAGAAATATAACCCTGTCAGAAATGACAGGGTTTTTTTGTGGCATACAGTTTCATTCTTATGGGAACCCTTAATAACAATGTAGATTTAGTATATTTACTTTATAAATAGATGTGGGCAATCTATAAAGTGGATTGCTGGTGGACAATGGTAATCAATTATATGTCATATAAATTATTCTTCCTTTTATTCTTACTTACCAATTGCTTATTCTCACAGGTGAATACCGTGGAGTGGGAACCAGCTTATAAGTTCAAAATTGAGGATTTTCAAGGCTCAAAAACAGCTATTAACAAGTATATAGACAAAGTATTGGTACTATCTGGGGTTATATTGGATTTTGAATTTCAAATGTCCAATGTTGAATTTATGTTTACAAAGAACTTCAATTCCAAAGTGAGTTGTACATTTCATAAGGATGCAGCAGTGATAATGGCTCCGGATAGTTTGGAAGCTAAAAGATTGATAACACTTGTTAAATTCGATTTTGATCTCTCAGAGCTTTATGCCAGAAAGATTAGAAAAGAACTGTTTCAGAACAAAAAAACCTTTTCCGATGCAACGTTTTTTCAACCTTATTTTGATAAAATGATAGCAGAACGCAATAAGATCAGTTCAAGGGTCTATTTGGAAACGGATTTTGGCAACAAGTCGGCAATATTGGAAAAAGAGCATGAGGCCGTTAAAAAGGAACTGATGGAATTTTCTGATTTCTGCAAGGAATGCAAGCCCCCAAAAAACCGCAATAAAACTAATTGACCAATCCTATTGGCAATCTCAACTAATATAATTCCAAATATTCTTGTACTTCACCAATTGCGTATAGGCATGGAGTATAACGGGATGCTTTTGTAAAGTAATATCTTCCTTTAAAATTTTTAGGGCATGGTATCTTGCCGTTTTTAAAATATCGTTGTCCTTGATAATATCGGCTATCTTAAGATTAAGTACACCACTTTGCTGGGTTCCCATTAAATCCCCTGGACCACGGAGCTTTAAATCAACTTCAGCAATTTGAAATCCGTCATTGGTGCCTACCATGGTCTCCAACCTTGTTTTGGAATCTGAGGACAGCTTGTGTCCGGTCATTAAAATACAAAAACTTTGATCGGCCCCACGACCAACCCTGCCCCGTAATTGGTGGAGTTGTGACAACCCAAAACGCTCCGCACTTTCAATGATCATTACCGATGCGTTGGGAACATTAACGCCTACCTCAATTACCGTTGTGGCGACCATAATCTGTGTTTCCCCCTTAACAAATCGTTCCATTTCATAGTCTTTGTCAGCTGGTTTCATTTTACCATGTACAATGGAAATCTGATACTCGGGCATAGGAAAATCCCTTGCTATACTCTCGTAACCATCCATAAGGTCTTTGTAGTCCAAAGCCTCGGATTCCTGAATTAAGGGATAAACCACATATACCTGTCGCCCCTTTTTAATCTCGTCCCTTATAAACTGAAATACTTTCAAGCGGTTGGAATCGTACCTATGGACCGTTTTAATAGGTTTTCTTCCCGGGGGAAGCTCATCTATGGTAGAAATGTCCAAATCGCCGTATAAACTCATTGCCAAGGTTCTGGGAATAGGGGTAGCGGTCATAACCAAGATATGGGGAGGGATATCATTTTTGTGCCATAACTTGGCGCGCTGTGCAACGCCAAATCTATGCTGTTCATCCACAATTGCAAGGCCTAGATTTTTATATGCAACCTTATCCTCCAGCAGGGCATGGGTACCAATTAAAATATGGAGTTCCCCATTTTCCAATTGTTCATGAATTACCTTTCTGGCCGATTTCTTGACCGATCCAGTAAGTAGGGCAATGTTAACGCCAATATCTCCTAGAAGATCCTTTATGCCCATAAAGTGTTGGTTGGCCAGAATTTCCGTAGGCGCCATTAGGCAGGCCTGGTATCCGTTATCTATGGCGAGTAACATGGTCATGAGTGCCACAATAGTTTTGCCCGACCCTACATCTCCCTGAAGTAATCTATTCATTTGTGCGTTGCTGCCCAAATCGGCCCTAATTTCCTTTATTACCCTTTTCTGGGCATTGGTGAGTTCAAAGGGCAAGTGATGCTCATAAAAAGTTTTAAAAAGGGTTCCGACCTTATCAAAATTATATCCCTTTATTTTCTGTTTATGCATTAAGTTTTTGGAAATCAGCTGTAGTTGTATATAAAATAATTCCTCAAATTTTAGCCGAAATTGTGCCTTGGCCAATAATTCCTGATTCTTTGGAAAGTGGATATTAAAAAGTGCCTCCCCTTTAGAAATAAGGCTTAATTCATTTATGAGGCTAGGGGATAGGGTTTCCTCAAATCGTCCTTTGGTCTCCAAAAATAATTGCTGTATAAGTTTGTTGGTCACCCTATTGGTCACACCCTTGTTGGCCAATTTTTCGGTGGAAGGATAAACAGGTTGCATATATATTTTTAAGCCCTTTTCATGGTCTTCCCACAATTCCATTTCTGGATGGGGCATGGAGAAGGTGCCATTGAACCAATTGACCTTTCCGAAAATAACATATGGAATGTTTAACTTGAGGTTTTCCCTGATCCATTTTTGTCCCCTGAACCAAACCAGTTCCATTTCTCCCGTATCATCAATAAATTTGGCTACCAATCGTTTACCTTTTTTTTGATCAACCGTTTTAATGTTGACAATCTTCCCAACAATTTGAACATCCGAACTGGTCCGCTGTAATTGGCTAATTTTATAATATTGGGTTTTATCAATATAACGATTGGGAAAAAGATTAATTAAATCCTGATAGGTATGTATTCCAAGCTCCGATTGTAAAGTCTCGGCACGGTTGGGACCAACGCCTTTTAGATAGACAATAGGCGTTTGTAGTACATTGGAATTCATTGAAATATACCTGATTATTAGAAGCCCTACTAACAGTGGTTGCAAAGTAAGATAGGACGACCGGATTTTATGATGCTATTTTTGACCAGACTAAAATAGCAGTTCCGTCAAACAACTGCAAGTGTGGGTTTATTATTATCGGTCCACTATAGCAAAAGTAAACCATCCTTTCTTCACTCTTATTTTTTCTTTAAACCAATTATTATTGCCAAGAATCCGACAAACAGTAGTGAAGCACCCCACCACCAAAAAGTGTTATGCGCATTTTTATTGGAATCAAGGGCTCCGTAATACGCAAAACCATTCCAGTAATAGGGCGATTTTTTAGAATTGGGAATATTATTATCCCGTAGGTAGGACAGCTTTGCTGTATGATTCGATTCAAATACAGATTCTGTAGACCTAAAAGATTCATAAAATCGGGACATTAACGATGCAGTGCTCTGGTCGTTTACTTTCCAGAGCGAAAAAAGTACAGAGGAGGCACCAGCATACTGAAAACCACGGGCTACACTGATAGCTCCTTCCCCTTTTTGGAGTTTACCTATTCCGGTTTCACAGGCACTTAAAACAATGGTCTTGCCACTCATATCCAAACTGTGTAATTCAGGCAAGTAAAGCAGATCATCATAGAATTGTACAAAGGCGGGGACTACAAAATCACCACTGCCTGCATGGGTAGATAAATGTATAAGGTCGTGGTTTTTTGCCTTCTGGATAAAATTTTCTTTTGTGGCCCGGGACTCCAAAACCAATTCTGCGGACATGGCGCCCCCAAGTGCTTTTGCCTCCTCCTCCGAATAGGATAATTCCTCGGGACTTCCTTTAAAGATGGGGAAAATTCCTAAAACCGATTTTTTTTTGTTATTGGATATTGATGTAAGATATTGGTGGGCATTAACAGCATACGCTACCTTTTTCGATACCGCTAAAAAGGGCATTTTGGAAAACGACGTGCCTTTTGTGGGTTCGGTCAAAAGCGATTCAAAAGGAAGGAAGTTCAATAGTCCATCAGGGATCAATACTAGATGCTTTTTATTCAAAGCGTTCTGTAATTGTAGCACCTCAAATAGCTCATATGCAGTTTTTGTAAAGTTTGAAACCTCATTATTTATAGCTTTTGGACCATCAAATAGATGTACAAATTTCAAAATATAAGAGGACAGTTCTTCTGTATCGGGAAGTTGGTACATCCGTATTCCTGAATCATCGATTGTAAATTGATAGTTGCTTTTTGTCCCTAAAAAATAGGATTGTAGTACCGCTTCATCCGTTTTTAACTTGTTTTGCAATTCAACTAGATCTAGCTCTGTCTGAAACATTTTAGGCAAATTGGATTGTAGCAACTTAATTTGCCGATCTACGTCTGCCAATTCGGAAATGAAAGTTTCCAATATTTTGTCATTCAAGTTTTTGAATTGTGCTCGCAATAGCTGGTCGGTGAGCTTATCACGGTCTCGTAGGAGGTTTTCCAATCCATTGGTTTTTCCATCCTGCTGTTTATTAAGCATCGTTCTTTCCGTCAATACCATAGCCTTTCCCTGTTCAGAATAGACAAAGGCCCTTTCGGCCCACATTGGATCCTTGGTGTGGGAATAGTGCTTCCATATAAGGTCTATACATTTTTCCGTTCGATGCTTTGCGTCTGCCCGGTGTATTATTTTGGTTTCTTGGGATGTATAGTCCTCTTGCAGCAAATTTGCTACATAAAATGCCAGATCATACGCCCTCAAGGCATCCTTTACGGTTTCAGCGGTAGCCGCGTAGGCATCAAAAATGCGAAGAAAATTACGATCCGGAAATAAAATGGTTTCATCAGGAAGGTTCTGCCCAGAATGGGAGGGAAGCATTACCGTCAAAGCTTTTTGCAATGTGTTTTGAGCATCAAGGGTACGGCCAATTTCCAAAAGCAATTCGGCCTCCTCTACCAATAGGTTTACCCATTGGCGGGCAGATACGCCTTCATCGTTCAAAAGTGCTTTTTTCGCTTTTTCAAAGTAATCCAGAGCCATTTCCTTATGGCCTTCTTTAAGCACTATAAATGCAAGACTTTTAAAGGAATTGACATGATTAATTCCTCTCAGTGCAGTAATTTCTAAAAGCAGCTGTTTGGCTTTTTCAAAATCCCCGACCCGAAAATATGCGGTAGCAAGGTTATTCTTCAAAGCCGCTGCGGTCCCCAGAGGTATGCTTTTCTTCTTCAGGGTTTCATTGATCAACAAATACGATCTCTCATATCTGGATGTGGAATTGTAAAGGGCAGATAGCGATAATACAGTATTGAACAATAGGGAATTATTTGTGGTGTTTTTGGCATGGGAAGCGCACTGTATCAATAATTCTTCTGCTTTCAAATAGTCTCCCTGTCTTATATAAATAGCTGCCAAAGGAACAGCTGCATTTACATAAATATTGTAATCCGATAATTCGTTGGATTTGAAGCGATGATAGGCATCTTCATAGTTTTCGATACTTTTGGAAAGGTCGCCATATTTTTCAAAGTAATAACCAAGATTAGATCTGGCTATAACCAAAGCAAGTTGTTGATCAGGGGATTTGGCCGTTAAGCTGAAGTTATTGGAATAACTTACAAGTCCTTGAAGATTTTCAATCGTTGGCTTTGCCACAAGATTGTCCAATTCTTTGTAAAGTTCGTCCGTCGTAAGTTGGGCCGAACTCCAGAAGGGAAGCGCCCAAAAAACACAGACGAATATTTTACTAAGGTTTTTCAATTAGAAGCGCCATAAGGCATAGAGTTGCCAATAGTTAAAATCGGTTTTATTGTTCATGACATAGCGCGCACCCAAACTTGGTCCCAATCGGGAAAATCCTGCAGTAAAGTCCAACAAGATACCTGTTCTCCAGTTGGTAAAGGATTCCTTCATGGAATTGGTATCCGTTTTGGAATCCATTAAAAATTGGTCCGTATCACCTTCGTAATATTCGACGGTTACACTATTATTGGCAGTATTGCTAACATTAATATTAGATTGCACACCCGCGCCGATACCAATGTAATTATTAATATTATATCGAAGCAAAACCGGCACCTCCCAATTCACACTTTTTTGTTCGGTAGCGGTAATGGTGCGTTGTAACTGTATGCTACCGTTTCTGGGGTCATCAACCACTTGGTCAACACTTGTGCTACTGGTACTGGAATTAAAACTATTACTGAATTCTGCCTGTCCATAGAAACGGTACGGCTTGTAGGGAGAGACCACGGCACTTAAAAAATAGCTTTGTGCGTTTTCTACCTTAGGATAGTAATTATATCCCGCTTTGATCCCGATAGAAATACCTGGTGTAAACCGGGTTGTTGCGTAATTGGTTATTATAGGTTCATTTTTATCGAAAATAATCGCAGTGCGACTCTTTGTTTTCTGCTTGTGGAAGTCTTTTGCAAAACGGATGCTATATTTTACAAATCCCTTGGTGGAATCTTTTTCCTGTACATTTTTTTGTTCCGTTCCAGGGAGATAAATATTCTTAAAAGTGAAAATGGCCTTGTTCTTCAAGAAAGTGGTATCCAAACAACTGTAGCGCACCGGTTCTTTCGGACAAATTGGACATGCCGGATATTGGTCCTCCAATTTTAAGGTAGCCATATCCAACATTTCGGGAATATCTGTTTCCAAGCGGATAGTCCGTGCCGGTCCCTCCCCGTTGTTCTGAAATTTTATCTTGTATTTCAAGGTCTTAAAACGCACCAAACGGTAGTTCATCAATACCCCATTGGAAGACATTTTATTAGGGTCATGGGAAGTCACGATTTCCATTTCCATATCTTTTACCGTATGGTCACCGTAATTATTATCGGGTACGTAAATACCTCTAACCGAAATAATGGCACTGGTATCCTTTATCATTTCGGGAGCTGTGCGCATGGTCAAAAAAACATTTCTTTCTTCACCAGGCTGCATATTCTCAAATGAAATTGATTTTTGTGAGCGATAGGCTTGTTTAGCTTCCTCCATACTTAGCGGAAGGTTGGTTTTTTTTGTAGAATCCTGTGCCTGTGTGCTATAAGAAACCAGTTCATTTTCTATTGAAGTCAAAAAGGTTTTTGTTGGATTATAGTCTTTATTATAGACCATCACATCCGTAGGAACCAAACTTTCACCATGGTGTAACCTAATTTCAGGTTCTAAGAAGTTATCGTTCTTAAATGCCATTTCGTTATAAAACAGATGAATATTACCTGAAGATGTGTAGTTGTTGGTGTTCTTGTAGCTTACGATCATGACCATTTCTTCATCTATCATTGGCTCTCGATTGCGTTTCAACATGAAATCGTCGGTCATGGTAGCCAGATCGTCTACGTTCTTTGTAATTTCGTTAATGACCACCTTTTTAGGTCTGGTGGCCGGTGGTTTCCCTGTATCGTAATTGTTGGTTGCCCAGAGTTTTGCCTCATAGCTACCCGTTTTTTTATAGGTATGTTTTGGGTCTTTTTCGGTACTATAAGTGCCATCCCCAAACTCCCAATAATAGCTATAAAAAGCCTTTGGTGCCCCTGCTATTTGTTGTAATGGCGGGGTATCGGAAAGAAAGGATACCTCATTGCCATTGGCATCATACCCAATATTGGCGTAACGTACCACTGTATCGTTGGCAACCGGTTCCTGGGCCTGGATAATAGATCCGAAAAATAACAGGAAAAGTAATGTGAGTTGTTTTTGCATTGGAGCGAAATTGGGTTTAACATTTAAAACTCCCTAGTAACTAACGTTTTCTATAACTCTTTGGTATATGTTAAAATTCTTTTGTAAGATTAAGTAATTATAGAATGGTGGCCTAATACCGGCCACCATTCTTGAATAATAATTCAAAACCAATTCATTGAATAATGTATGTCCTATTATTATGGCAAATTGTTTATCAGGGCCTTAAGCTGGGCATCCGATGTAGTTGCCGTTTCCGATAAATTAAAGGTAATTGTCCCGTTGTCCACAATGGTTACCGCTTTTATGGCATATAACCAGTTTCCGTTGTCTTCACTTACAAAGATGACATGAGCCTCTAAACCGATAGGAATTTGACCATAGTGTTCTGTAAACAATTCCAGATCTTCATCATATTTATCCAAAAAGGCCAAGGCGTTTGGTTCTCCATCATAGGAGATATAAACGGCACTGTTTTCATCATTAAAGCCTTCCGGCACATCAACCAAGAGTCCTGTTTTTGGTCTGGGATCACTTGCAAAACGATCAACATTGGTCCACCCAAATTCTTGGAAGAAGGTATAATAGGCGTCTCCCTGAGTTATACCTTTACCTATTTCTATACCAGGCATATTTCCTTCATCATCACGAATTTCATCCCAAATTATATCGTCACATCCCACGGCATTATCGCAATCTTCACCAATGGTACCTTTCCATAATGACATTTGGTTATCGGCACCACCGGTTAAATCAACAGGAATAACTACCTGCATATTACAACCTAGGTTCAATTGATCTCCTCCTTGCGTGGCATTGACATAAAATTCGCCGCCTGAGATCATAATAGCTTTCCCTCCGTCGTCCATTCTGCCCATTGTTGTTTTGTTGGTCAACAACATATTACCCCTGTCATAAAGTTCTACAATCTCAACAGCTACCTGCCCAGTAACGGCATTCCCGTTTTTTGTTAAACAAGTACCATTAATGCTTATTTGGGTTCCATTTTCGGTTGTAAAAACTCCCATTCCAGAAGCATCGAACTGAAAATTTTGGGTCAATTCTGCCAAGGCATCCGCTTTCAGGCCAGCAAATGCCTGCGGTGTGGCCGCTTGGAACGGAATTCCCTGTTCGTCCGTTTGATCGCCTTCTTCCCTTGAACAACTGGCCATTGTTATTACTGCCATTGCTACCATTCCGAATAATTTTCTAGTGTTTTTCATAATTGATTGTTTTAAGATTTTTTTATTTAATGTTTTACATCCTTATATCAAGAGGACTTCAGTTTTGTTACCCCTGATTTCTAATTTTTTTTTCGAAAACTGTTTTTTAAAGGGTTTATTTAAAGATTATATCAATATAGGGCACCCCAAAGTCTATTGCCGGTCCGCCATTTTGATGAAAATTTGAACCTGTAATGGTCATTATTCCGTTACTGTATGGAAAACTCATAGCATTATTGGTTGCCAATCGTCCAATAGTATTTCCAATGTTCGCCCCCCAATTGGTTTGAATTCGTTTTATGGTGTAGGAGGTTCCTGCTACTAGGTTAATGGTAGCAGAAGGTGTGACATAAGAAGTTCCTGTAGCCGAGAAAATGTGGGAACCAGTGTATATGGTATTTGTTGTAGTGTTGTCCACTATTTCTATAACATAAGGTGTAGTGGCAACACCTGATTGACTCTGATACCCAATTTCGCATACTT
The DNA here is from genome assembly GCF_023016025.1 of Arenibacter sp. S6351L. NCBI lineage: Bacteria > Pseudomonadati > Bacteroidota > Flavobacteriia > Flavobacteriales > Flavobacteriaceae > Arenibacter > Arenibacter sp. S6351L. Next base: position 98,852 of record NZ_JALKBB010000003.1, read on the forward strand.
CCTTGGTTGCAGATAGCATAAAAGTATATTCATGTATTTCAGTGTCATACGTTACATTGTCCGAATGACCGGCACTGATCATACTTTGATAAAGTGTTTGGAAGTCCGAAGTGGAATTATCACAAAACACTGTGGGGTCACCGTCATCTGGAGTACAGGACACAATTCCGAGAACTAATATTAGCATCAATTTTTTCATAATAGGTTATTTTAAATTTGTATTGTTTATTGTTTTATATTTCTATATCAACAGTCCTTTGTTTTTGTTACCCTGTTTCCTAAACAAATTTTGTTTTTTGTGTATTACAGTTATGGCAAAGCGTTTATCATGGTAATCAGTTGGCTCTCGGTGGTCGTGCTCAAATCGCTTTCTTCGATAACTATAGTGCCATCTGCAATTATTGTAACGGGGTTTATGGCATATACCCAATTGCCGTTGTCCTCACTAACAAAGATGACATGACACTCTAGACCAATTGGAATAATACCGGTATGCTCGGAAAATAATCCGGTCTCAGGGTCATAGGCGTCCAAGTTGGCAAGTGAGCCTGCCTCCCCATTATAGGACAGATAAAGCGCACAATTCCCATTATCAAAACCTTCAGGTACCGCTGCCCATAACTTCGTCTTAGGTCTAGGGTCATTCCAAAAACGGTCAACGTTTGTCCATCCAAAACTGTTGAATAAGGCCATATATAATGATTGCCCGGCAGCACCTTGACCAATGTCTATGCCAGCTCCTAGGCCATTACGTTTTTGCTCTACCCAAGTAACATCATCACATCCGGTTTCAATATCACAATCCATACCTATTAGGCCGTCCCAAAGCGTCATTCCAGTATCATCACCTCCGGTAAGTGCCGTTGGAACGAAAACTTGCATAGGGCAAATAAGTTGTAGCAACTGTCCATTTTGTGTAGCTTCAATAAAAAATTCCCCTCCTGTAACCAAAAGTTCCTTGCCTCCTGTAGGAGAAAGACCCATAGTAGTTTTATTGGTGGCCAGCATAGTCCCTCTATCAAAAAGCTCTATTACTTCCACATCTACCATGCCTGTAACAGCATTACCATTTTTGGCTAAACAGCTTCCGTTAATAGTTATCTCAACACCCTTTTGGGTCGTAAAAGTTCCGGAGCCATCCACATCTATTTGAAATGTTTGTTTTAGATTTTCTAAGGCGGTAGCTTTAAGATCCGTGAAATCTTGGGGAGAAGCCCGTTCAATTGTTACGTCCAAAATATCGTTATCTCCATGTTCATCTTTTTGGCAACTTGTCATCAAAGCCACCGTCATTAAAAAAAGTCCTAAAATTTGTTTTGAATTTTTCATGATTATTATTTTTTGTTAAGAATGATTTTTTTGATTGTTCACCCCTATATCAATGTGCTTTGGATTTTGTTACCCCATTGGTTTAAAATATTTTCATTTTATTAGGTTCTATTATGGATGCGAGGAGTTATTTGGTGATACCAAGGGGTCTTCTTTATCTATTATTTGCTAATTTCCTAGGACAACATCAGCCAATACCTTTTAATGGGCCAGAAAGAGAATGGCTGGGGTTCTGTAAGCTTTGTAGAGCCGATACTTTGTTTTACAAGAAAGGAACCCAGAGTTTTCTTATTTTAGGCAAAATTTTCAATTCATGGCAGGATCAAGCATCCATCCCGATCAGAAGTACATAGAGGGTTTATTGATGAACAGTCCGTTGGTGATTAAAAGCATCTATGATCGTTTTGTCCCAAAGGTGGTGGGGTATATAACTAAAAATAGCGGCAATGAAGATGCCGCAAAAGATGTTGTCCAAGAGGTATTGGTAGCAATTTATAATCAAGCCAAACATAAAGGATTGCAATTGACCTGTCCGTTCGATGCCTATTTTTTCCTGCTTTGTAAACGGCGATGGTTGAACGAAATCAAAAAAAGTTCTTTAAAGGAGGTAACAATAAACGAAGAGGTTGTATCTATAAATGACGATGCACAACAACTGGCAGATGAATTTGATATTGAACAACAAAAGAAGTTGGTGTTCAATCGCATGTTTCAAAAACTAGGGGACGCCTGCAAAGATCTATTAAAAGCAACTTTCGAAATAAAATCGATGGATGAAGTGGCTCAAAAACTGGGAGTAACCTATGCCTATGCGCGAAAAAAGAAATCCCTGTGCATTGGCGAATTGACTCGAATGGTACAGGAATCGTCGGAATATAAAAACCTAAAAGCCTAAAATCATGAACGAATTGGATTTAGAACTATACGAAGCATATCTCGACAACACCCTTGATTCGGAAGCAAAAAAGGCATTTGAAGCCCGTTTGTTGGATGATGCATCTTTTAAGGCATCTTTTGATTCCTATAAGGAAACTTCTGACTACTTGTCTGAAAAATTCACCTACCAGGAGGATTTAAACGCTTTTGAAAATAATCTCAAAAATATAAGTAAGGAGCATTTTACCAAAAAAGCATCCCCCAGTTACAAAACTGAAATATGGAAGTACGCAGCCGCAATTGTACTGTTGATCACTATTGGAGGTTATTTTCTTATGGATAATAATCAGCCGCAGTATAATGATTTTGCATCCCAACCCACTATTTCATTGGTACAGAGAAGTAGTGGAGACCCTATGGCAAAAAAAGCAGAGAATGCTTTCAATAACAAGTCCTTTAAAGAGGCAATTAATTATCTAAATGAACTATTGGGTAATGACCCCAACAATCAAGAATTGTTGTTGTATAGAGGTATTGCCCAAATTGAAACTGCTGCCTACGGCGATGCCTATAAGGATTTGGACAAAGTTGCGTCTGGTAGTTCGGTTTATAAAAATGAGGCCTTGTGGCAAAAAGCCTTGGGACTTTTGAAGCAAAAGAATTACAATAAGTGTAAGCTGGTTTTGATAGAAATACCACCAACGGCCGATGAATATAATAAGGCACAAAACCTGCTTAAAAAATTATAGTCCGTATGCCATAATTAATTTAACAAGGCCGTACCAAGGTCTTATATTTGTAGTATGAAGCATTTCCTTTTTGTTTTTGTTTTTCTGACAACCCATTTACTTTCCGCCCAGCATCAGGACAAGGTAGATTTTATTCAGGGAAAAGTACATATAAAAATAGATCCCAAGGACGAAACCATTATGGGATCCGTAACCTACAAATTGAACGTCCTACAAAAAGTGGATACCGTTTTTCTTGATGCCCAAAATCTAAATCTAATAGAGGTCAAACTCAATAATAAAAAAGTTAAGCCCACTAATAACGGCAAAAAAATCGTAGTCCATAAACGCTTTAAGGCCAATAAAACCTATACGTTGGATATCACCTATTCTGCCAATCCCAAACAGACCGTATATTTTTTAGGTTGGAAGGACGACATTCTTGGCAACGAGCAGGTCTGGACCCAAGGTCAAGGAAAATATACCAGTCACTGGCTTCCCAGTTTTGATGATATGACCGAAAAGGTTGAATATGACCTCAATATCAGCTTTGATAAGACATACGAAGTAGTAGCAAATGGTGCCTTGGTCGCGACCAAAGAATTGGACGGATTGAAGAAATGGAGTTTTAATATGGACAATCCAATGAGTAGCTATTTATTGGCTTTTGCCATTGGGGATTACCATAAGAAAGAAGTGGAATCCACTACCGGGATTCCCATTGGTCTATATTTCTACCCAAGTGATAGTGCCATGGTGGAACCTACCTATAGATATACTACAGCGATTTTCGACTTTTTGGAAAAGGAAATAGGAGTGGCATATCCGTGGCAGAATTATAAGCAGGTACCTGTTAGGGACTTTTTATATGCGGGAATGGAAAATACAGGGACCACAATTTTTTCAGATTCCTATGTAATGGATTCCATTGCATTTAACGACAGGAACTATGTAAATGTAAATGCCCATGAGATGGCACATCAGTGGTTTGGTGATTTGGTTACCGAAGTGGACGGTGGTAGCCACTGGCTTCATGAAGGTTTTGCTACCTATTATGCCCTGTTGGCCGAGAGAGCGCTTTTTGGTAATGAATATTATTATTGGAAATTATACGAATCGGCAATCCAATTACAGGGATTAACCAAAGAGGATAAGGGAGAAGCCCTAATTGATCCCAAAGCCAGTAGCCTTACTTTTTATGAAAAGGGAGCATGGGCGTTGCATATGTTGAGGGAACAATTGGGGGAGGAATTTTTTAGTCAGGGAATACAACAATATTTAAATACGTACAGATTTAGAAATGCCACTGTGGATGACTTTATTAAGGTTATGGAGTTGGTCAGTGACACTGATTTGGGTGCGTTCCGGAAGCGATGGTTGGAGGATAAGGAATTTCCTTTTGGGGAGGCCAAAACAAGCTTGGTTCGTGAATCGGAGGATTTGAGGAATTTCTTCGGGCTGCAAAAGAAAGTGATGACCAGTAGCATGGACAATGAATCCATTATAAAAAAGTATTTGGAAAGCACAAATTCCGATCAATTAAAGGCCAAAATCATTAAAACGTATTACAAATCCCTATCCCAGGATTTTATAAAGGAATTGTTAAGGATTGAAAGTGTGCTAGTTAGGCAGGCGCTGGCCACTTCCACAGCACAGTTGCCACTGGATCTAAAATCTGAATATGAATCACTTTTGGACGATAGGAGTTATATTACCAAAGAGGAAATGTTGTACAAACTTTGGATAAATTACCCGAACGAAAGGGAAAAATACTTGGATAAGACCAAGGGGATCATTGGCTTTTCAAATAAGAACATTCGCATATTATGGCTCACCCTGGCTTTGCTCACCAAGGATTATGAATCCAATAACACCAACGAGTATTATTTGGAACTCAGTGGGTATACTTCCCCTGTATACCCCTATGAAGTTAGGCAAGGCGCATTTCAATTCTTGGAGCAATTGATTGGTTTTTCAGACAACAATTTGTTGGATCTTGTAGATGCAACCCAGCATCATTCTTGGCAGTTTAGAAAATATGCCCGTTCATTATTGGACCAACTTTTGGAAAAAAAGGAATATCGGGATAGAATAGATAAATTGAGAGTAAAATTTAATAAGGAGGAATTACGTTATATTAGCAACAAACTGATTTCGGAATGAGAGCATTGGTAATTTCTGGTGGTGGTAGCAAGGGTGCATTTGCCGGTGGCGTAGCCCAATACCTGATGCAAGAATTGAACCACAATTACGATTTATTTTTGGGCACCTCCACAGGCAGTTTATTGATTTCCCATCTCGCCCTACAAAAAATTGAAAAAATTAGGCAGGTCTATACTTCGGTAAATCAACATAATATTTTCAGTAATTGTCCCTTTGTGATAAAAAAGAAATATGGCATAGAGACCATTGGGATCCATCATATAAATGTGATGAAAAATTTTTTCAAGGGCAGCAAGACTTTTGGAGAAAGTCATAATTTACTTCAGTTGATCAAGAATACTATTTCCATTGAAGAATTTGAGCATTTAAAAAATGGTCCTTTGGATATAGTGGTAACCGTCTCCAATTTGTCGTTGAACCAGGTAGAGTATAAATCCATCAATGACTGTACCTATGAGGAATTTTGTGAATGGATATGGGTTTCCTGCAACTATACCCCATTTATGTCCTTGGTAAAAAAGAATGGATGTGAATATGCGGATGGCGGATTGGGCAGTATGGTTCCTATTGAAGAGGCTATTAGAAGAGGGGCAAAGGTAGTGGATGCCATAATTTTGCAAACAGAGGTTACCCAATTAAATAGAATGCCCTCCAAGAACGTATTTTCATTACTTACCAGTATGTTTGCCTTTATGTTGGATAGAATAGAACAACAAAATATTAGGATAGGCAAGTTTGTAGCCAACCATAACGATGCAATAATCAACTTCTATTATACGCCCACTGTACTCACTACCAACTCTCTTATATTTGAAAAGGAAAAAATGACGGTATGGTGGGAAAGTGGATTTAATTTTGCCAAACATAAAAACTCTGAAACCAACCTAATAGAGACTGGAATTCTATGAAAGCACTCGTAATTAGTGGGGGAGGGAGTAAAGGGGCCTTTGCTGGTGGCGTGGCCCAATACCTAATGGAAGTTGAAAAACGGGAATATGATATTTTGGTAGGTACCTCCACGGGCAGTCTTTTAATTCCTCAATTGGCCTTAAACCAAATTGACAAACTGCATGATATCTATACCAATGTTAGTCAACGTTCCATTTTTAGCCTTAATCCCTTTGTCGTACGAAAAAAAGGTGACAGGGAATATGTCTCCATAAATTTTCTAACTACCATTCTCCAATTTGTAAAGAGCAAACGTACTTTTGGAGAAAGCAAGGCTCTGAGAAGGACTATTAAAAAGAATTTTAGTGAAGCGGAATTCCAGAGGTTAAAAAAAGGACGAAAAGATGTAGTCGTGACGGTTTCCAATCTTTCCAAGAACAGGATCGAATATAAATCCATTAAGGATTTTTCCTATGATGAATTCTGTGATTGGATTTGGATTTCATGCAACTATATTCCTTTCATGTCCTTGGTAAAAAAAGACGGATTTGAATACGGCGATGGTGGGCTAGGGTGTGTTGTTCCCATTAGGGAAGCCATAAGACGAGGAGCTACGGAAATAGATGCCATTATCCTTGAGTCCGAAAATATGGAACATAACAAGGTTTTGGGTAGAAACCCTTTCTCACTTATGTTAAGTATTTATGGTTTTGTTTTGGACCAGATAGAATATCATGACATATCTGAAGGGGTATTGGCGGCAAAACATAATGGGGTGCAATTAAACTTATATTACACCCCCACTAAATTAACTGAAAACTCCTTGGTCTTCAATAAGAAACTTATGTCGCTATGGTGGCAACAAGGGTATAGGTACGCACAGGAAAAATTTTCCAGCGTTGTTTAAGGTAAATTTTAGTTACCAGAGTTCCCCAATTTCCTTTTTAACGTAAGCCAAAGCAGTTGCCGAAGGAGAGCTTTTTTCCATGGTTTCATTTAGAATATCCTCACGGAGCTTGTCTGCCGAATCCGATTCGCTCATTCCTGCCTTCCTGATCATTTGTATGGTGGCACTTTTTGCCGCCTTAATTATATTCCAACATTCATCGGTCATATAGATTTGTTGGGATAGGTTATGCTCAAATTCATTTTCGATACTTTTGATCAGCAAATTTTCATAATCGTTTTTATTGCTGTTTTTAGGTCCTACCCTTACCACCAAACTAGGAATTGCAATTCTCTCCAGAAACAGGGCCATTCTTTCGTAGGCTTGTAATCTAATAGGCAAGGTGTTTTTTTGACTGTCTTTATGCAGTAGGTATCGTCTTCTACCTTCTTCGTTTCTGGTATGTAGTCTAAAAAAATAAAAGGCGACCACTCCGGTTACTACAGCGGGTAACAAATAGGCAAATAGTTGAAAAATTTCCTCTCCACTCATTTTGTATTGGTATTTTTTGGTTTGTTGATTATTTAACGGCTTATTCCATTAAAAATTATGGTAGGTTTCAATTTTTTACCTGTCACCACTATAATTGGATTAATCTAACCTAGGTCATAAAAAAAAGCGCTAAGTAGCGCTTTTTAAATTGTAATGACTGTTTTATCAGATTTTATATTGCGGTTGTTGAATTGGCTTTCCCAGAGGGAGGTGCTTAAAACTATTCACCATAATATGTTCCTGACGGTTTCAATAAATCTAATGACTTATTTCATGCTCTCCTTTACCAATTTAAAGAATTCATAAAATCTTGGTTGTACAATGATTTCGGTAGCAGTTTCAATACTGTAAAGTCCTAATTCCGATTTCCCTGTGGCGATGATTCGTTTGGGCTCTATTTGATATTTGCTTTCCAGGATCCTAGCTACAGCAGCAGCTTGTTGGGTTCCAATTTCCCAGTTATTCAATTTATTGTCCTTGGATTCCACCAAGTTGCTATTGCTTACAATTTGAATATCCATTGTAGGGTTGGCTTTCAAAATACTTCCAATCTTGGCAATAATAGCCTCTGCCTTGTCCTGTACTTTAAAATTCTTGGAATTCTCCCCAAATATATAACTGTTGTCCATTACCACCGCTACGGCACCATTGCTGACAGTTATCTTGGGATCACTGCCCAATGTTTGCTTAAATTGGGTAAAAACAGCTAGGGTTATAGAGTCGTGACTGCTCAATGCATCATTGATAACCCTCAATTGCGCTTCCTTTTGAACAAGGCTTTCCAGGGTGCTATTTATATGGTCGGATCTCTTATTGGAGGCTTCCGTAAAACTATTTAAGTTTTTTAATAGATTGGCATTGGTTTCCTTAAGTTCATTTACCTGTGCTTCATAGGACTCCACTTTGGCCGAAGCAATTCTTTCTTCGCGTTTGGATTCCGACAGAGCTGTTTCAGACTCCCTTAACTGAGATCTTAGACCATCTACTTCCAGAATAAGATCTTTCTTGCTTTGTGCCTGTGAAATGGATATGTACATTAAAAAAACTAAAATGGTAAAAATTCTTTTCATAGATAATATTTGTTTATTTGAATATTCGGGTAATTCTAATTGGTTGCGTTACTGCAAGGATATACAATTTGATATTACGTGCAAAATTAATATTATATTTGATTAAGGGCCAATCTTATTTTTCATATACTCATTGCCTCCCAAATTTGGGCAATTATAAAGATCCTGTATTCCTGAAAAAGGTACTACAGCCTTATTATATCCATAAGTAGAGGATAACGACCTGTTCAAGTCATTGTCATCCACATTTACCTGTATATCATCCATAGTAAACTGACAGGGATGTTCATAACCAGCAGCATGCGTTATTTCCAGGAATTCCTTTCTAAAGGTTTTGAAATATTGGGACAATCTATCAGATTTCAGAGGAACATTTATTCCGCCCTGCAACCATTTACTTTGGGTAGCTATTCCGGTCGGACATCTGTTGGTATGGCATACTTGGGCCTGGATACAACCAATGCTCATCATGGCTTCCCTAGCTACATTTATACAATCTACACCCATGGCAAATGCCATAGCCGCTTTTGCAGGGAACCCCAATTTTCCACTTCCAATGAACACTATTCTTTCTGTTAGATCGTAGTTTTTAAACAATTTATAAAGACTGGAAAATCCGTATACCCAAGGCAAGGATACATGGTCGGCAAAACTTGGAGGGGCAGCTCCCGTTCCTCCCTCACCGCCATCAACGGTGATAAAATCCGGTCCCTTTCCTGTTTCTATCATCAATTTGGCCAATTCCTCCCACTGATCCAATTTGCCAATGGCTCCTTTTAAGCCAACGGGAAGACCTGTTTGTTCAGCAATATCTTCAATTAACTGCATTAATTCCGGTACAGAATTGAAAGCCGAATGGGTAGCTGGGGACAATACATCCTTGCCCATAACAACGCCTCTTATTTCGCTGATTTCATGGGTTATCTTTGCGGCCGGCAACACCCCTCCCTTACCCGGTTTTGCTCCCTGTGAAATTTTAATTTCAATAGCTTTGATGCAGGGGTTATCCAACACCAATTGTTTCATTTTTTCCATGGAAAAATTTCCATCTTCACTTCGTACCCCAAAGTATCCTGTTCCAAAGTGGAATATTACATCCCCACCTTGTTTATGATAAGGGGAAAGACCACCTTCCCCAGTATTCTGATAAGCGCCCGATTTTCTTACTCCATTGTTCATAGCATCTACTGCAGCAGCAGATAATGACCCAAAACTCATGGCTGAGACATTGATTACGGATGCAGGCCTATAGGGCTTTTTACGTTTGTTGTAAGATCCAATGATTTTGGCACAGGGTAAAAAACAGGGATCGGTAATGTTAGGGTGGTTCCCTGGAAGTTTATAAGCCATCATCTGGTTCTTGACAAAAATATGTTGATGTGCATAAATGTCCCGGTCCGTTCCAAAGCCTTCGTAATTATTTTCCTTTTTCGCCGAGGCATAGATCCATCCCCTCTCTATACGGTTGAACGGAAGTTCTTCCCTATTGTTGGCAACGAAATATTGTCTCATTTCAGGACCAATGCTCTCCAACCAATACCTTAAATGTCCTACAATAGGGAAGTTATGTGAAATGGTGTGCCCTTTCTGCACAAAGATGTCCCTGATGGCCACCACAACCAAAAACACTATTATCCATGCCCACCAAGGTAGGTTAGCTAGGATGTTTAAAATTGAATCCATATTTGAAATTTAAGTTTTAAAGATGACTTGAGTGATTATAGAAAATAGGCCTTGTTTCCAAACTACAGTTGCCTCAATAAAAAATTGGGCATCCTCATTTGTTTTACAAAGTTTTTAATTGTTCAGGAAGTCCAAACTCATTTCTGTTAGTGCCTTTACCCCAAGAATCATTCCATTTTCGTCTATGCTGAAGTCGGGCGTATGATGTGGAAAGGATGCCGTATTTCCAGGAGTCATGCCTCCCAAGAAAAAGAAGAATCCAGGTACCTCATTTTGAAAATAGGAGAAATCCTCACCACCGGTTACGGCCTTTTGTATTTGTACATTATCCTGTCCCGCGACCCTTTTTAAGGTAGGCAACATTTTAACTACCAGTTCGGGATTGTTAAAGGTAATGTCCGTATTACTTTTTATCTCAATAGTGGCCGTACCACCATATGCCTTGGCAATGTCGGGTACCATTTCTTTCATTCTCTCGGTAATCTGCTTTTGCATGTTATAGTCCAAGGTTCTTATGGTTCCGATCATTTCTGCACTTTCAGGGATAATATTGAAACGGACACCACTCGTAATCTTGCCCACACTAATTACCGCTGCTTCATTGGTAAGGTCAACTTCCCTACTAATAATGGTCTGTAGGCCATCTATGATCTTGGCACTAATGAGAATGGGGTCTATACCCTTCCATGGTTGTGAACCATGGGTCTGTTTTCCCTCTACCTGAATAACGAAGCGTTGCACGGCTGCCATTAGTCCTTCAGATTTATACCTTATGACCCCAACTGGGGTAGCGGAATTAATATGAAGTCCAAAAATAGCATCCACATCCGGGTTTTTAAGAACCCCTTCCTTGACCATTAATAGTGCTCCTCCTTCTTCCCCAGGAGGAGGACCTTCTTCGGCAGGTTGAAAAATAAATTTAATGGTTCCTTTGATTTTGTCCCTATTTTTGGACAGAATTTCCGCAACACCCATTAGGATGGCCGTATGGGTATCATGACCACAGGCGTGCATAACACCAACCTCTTGTCCTAGAAATTCCGATTTTACAGTAGATTTAAACGGAAGGTCGTTTCTTTCCGTAACGGGCAAGGCATCAATATCGGCCCTTAAAGCAATTACTTTTCCATTTTTATTACCTTTTAGTATCCCTACAACCCCAGTTTTGGCAACTCCTGTTTGTACCTCTATCCCTAAGGATTTCAAATGCGATGCTATTTTTTCAGCGGTATTGAACTCTCTATTGGATAACTCCGGATTTTGGTGAAAATCTCTCCTCCAATCTATAACCTTGGGTTCAATACTCTTATATTCCTTTTCAAAATTGTATTTCTGAGCCGAGGAAATTAAACACCACAAAAGCATTGGGAGAATTAAATATAACTTCATACAACTAAATGGGATTTAAAATTTTAGATGCCCAAGACTTAATTGTCTTAAACACTGACCTTAGTTTTTAATAATTTTACATATGGCAACATCATAAAAAGTGTTGTTTTATGTAAAATTGGATTTATAGGATAAATATATTCAAATTAGTACTATTAACTCGGTTGGATTATCACAAATATTAAAGTTGATTTTTTGATAAGGCTATTTATGGTTAAATTCACCGATCGTAACGAGCTTAATATCTACATACGTTTTGGAGAACTATATTAACGAATTAAATGAAGCCCAGAAGGCTCCTGTTTTGCATAAGGACGGGCCTTTGATGGTGATTGCAGGGGCCGGCTCCGGTAAGACAAGGGTATTGACTTACCGTATTGCTTATTTAATGAGCCTAGGAGTGGATTCCTTTAATATTTTGGCTTTGACCTTTACCAATAAGGCAGCTAGGGAAATGAAGAAGCGTATTGCCGATATTGTTGGTACTTCCGAATCCAAAAATTTAATGATGGGTACTTTTCATTCCGTTTTTGCCAAGCTTTTAAGGTTTGACGGTGATAAGTTGGGTTACCCCGCCAATTTTACTATTTATGACACCCAAGATTCGCAACGTCTCTTATCCGCTATTATTAAGGAGATGGGCCTGGATAAGGATATTTATAAGTATAAGCAGGTACAAAATAGAATATCTTCCTATAAGAACAGCCTCATTACCGTAAAAGCGTATTACAACAATCCAGATTTGGTAGAGGCAGATGCCATGGCCAAACGCCCCAGGATGGGCGAAATTTATCAGAACTATGTAGATCGTTGCTTTAAGGCCGGTGCCATGGATTTTGATGATTTATTGTTAAGAACCAATGAGTTGTTGACAAGATTCCCTGAAGTTTTGGCCAAATATCAGGATAGGTTTAGGTATATTCTGGTAGACGAGTACCAGGATACCAACCATTCCCAATATTTGATCGTTAAGGCACTGTCGGACAGGTTCCAGAATATTTGTGTGGTAGGGGATGACGCCCAGAGTATATATTCCTTTAGAGGAGCAAACATTAGTAACATCCTTAATTTTCAAAAGGATTATGACAATGTTGGTATGTATCGCTTGGAACAGAATTATAGGTCCACCAGGAATATTGTGAATGCCGCAAACTCCATTATTGCCAAGAATACAAATCAATTGGAAAAAGTAGTATGGACTTCCAATGATGAAGGACCTTTGATCAAGGTGCACCGGAGTCCAACGGATGCCGAAGAAGGACGATTTGTATCTGGAACTATTTTTGAAGAAAAAATGCAAAACCAGATGCCGAATGGTAATTTCGCGGTATTGTATAGGACTAACTCCCAATCAAGGGCTATTGAGGATGCCCTAAGAAAACGTGATATACCATATCGTATTTATGGGGGACTTTCCTTTTATCAGCGGAAGGAAATAAAGGACGTTCTGTCTTATTTGAGATTGGTCATTAATCCTAAAGATGAAGAAGCGCTTAAGCGTATTATCAATTTTCCTACACGTGGCATTGGACAGAGTACTTTGGACAAACTTACCGTTGCCGCAAATCACTATAACCGTTCTATTTTTGAGGTTATGGAGAACCTGGACAGAATAGATTTAAAGATAAATTCTGGAACTAAAAGGAAATTGGGCGACTTTGTAGCCATGATCAAGAGCTTTCAGATCATGAACGAAAGTGCCGATGCCTTTACCTTGGCAGAACATGTAGCCAAAAAATCCGGAGTATTGTTGGAATTCAAAAAAGATGGCACTCCGGAGGGAATAGGGAAGATGGAGAATATTGAAGAGCTGTTGAACGGTATTAAAGATTTTGTTGAAGGGCAAAAGGAATTGGCAGATGCCAAAGGGGATATTGGCGAGTTTTTGGAAGATGTAGCCCTGGCAACAGATCTTGATAAAGATACAGGGGATGATGACCGAGTGGCTTTAATGACGATTCACTTGGCCAAAGGATTGGAATTTCCATATGTATTCATCGTGGGGATGGAGGAAGATCTTTTCCCATCTGCCATGAGTATGAATACCAGGAGCGAATTGGAAGAGGAAAGGCGCTTGTTTTATGTTGCATTGACACGGGCGGAAAAACAGGCATATTTAACCTATACACAGAACAGATATCGTTGGGGCAAACTGGTAGATGCAGAACCCAGTAGATTTATTGAAGAAATTGATGAAAAATTTGTGGAAAATCTTACCCCAGTGGTAAGATCCAGATATACCCCCTTAATTGATGTTGATATTTTTGGCGATGTTGATAAGAGTAGATTAAGACAGAACAAACCTGTACAAGGAACTCCACCCAGTGGTGTTAAGCCCAATGAAAATCAGTTGCGAAAACTCCGTAAACTAAAACCCGAACTTGGAACTCCTGTTGGAAACACCAATTCGGTAGATCCAAATTTATCAGAAGGTTCATTAGTAAACCATACTAGATTTGGTAGGGGACAGGTAATAAAAATTGAAGGGGTTGGAAATGACAGGAAGGCTGAAATTAAATTTGATAAAGGAGACATTAAAAAACTTTTACTAAGGTTTGCCAAGTTGGAGGTACTCTAATTTCAAAGGCGCCGTAGAAAGCTTTTATTACGCAAGGATAGACTATAAATGCTCTTGGATAAAAGCCTTTAATTTAATAGTCGTGTCCAATAGATCCAAACCTACCCAACCGTGACCTCCGTTAGGGTATAGGGTAAATTCGTGCTCTACGTTTAATTCCATTAATCCATCCCGTAGACTAATTCCTTGGGAATTTGGAATTAATGGGTCCTGTGCCCCATAAAATAATAGGGTGGGAGGAGAAGTTGTGGTTACCTGATATAAAGGACTCACCTCTTCCAAAACTTCTGGATCATTCCCAAATTGATCTAAAAGGATCCTTAATTCTTCATTTGGAGTACTTATGTATGCCTCGTCCAACAGATTCGTAGGCCCAACAATACTGCAGACCATCTTCACCTGCTTTTTGGTATCGTGTGCATAGCTCCATAACAAGGAAAGGTGGGCTCCGGCACTGGCTCCAATAAATCCAATGTCTGTGGATATCTGAAACTCCTGAGCCTTATTGCGCAATTGGCTTACTACAAGATTTATATCATCTATTTGCATGGGATATGGAGGATTGTTGTCATCCGCCAATCTATAATTCATGTTAACTACTGCAATACCGGGTAATTGACTCTTGATAAAATCCTTAAATGCATCCATTTCGGATTTATCACCAGCAGCCCATCCTCCTCCATGTATCAAAATCAGCACTTTAGTATCCTTGGTCCTATTTTGTGGAAGATAAATATCATACTTTTGATGCAAATCGGAACCGTATTCCAAATTCATCATGGTTTTGGCTTCCAAGGCGGCAATTTCCGGGGCAATAGAATCCTCCGAACATGAGCTAGTGACAATAAAAAGGAAATTTAAAAGTAGGATGAAGACGAACTTATACATGATAATATTATTTCTTAAATTGATAACGTCTTTTTTTAACTAATAATATGGCAGAATTAATAAAAATATATCCAGAAAATCCAAATCCCAAGGAAATTAAGAGGGTAGTGGATGTACTAAAAAAGGGAGGGCTGATTATTTATCCAACAGATACGGTGTATGGCTTGGGATGTGATATTACAAACACCAAAGCCTTGGAAAAAATAGCACGGATAAAAGGGGTAAAATTGGCCAAGGCGAATTGGTCCTTTATATGTGCCGATCTTAGTAATCTTTCGGATTACGTAAGACAAATTGACACCTCTACCTTTAAAATTCTAAAGCGGGCCCTACCTGGACCTTATACTTTTATACTTCCTGGGAACAATAATCTACCCAAAGAATTTAAAAAGAAAAAAACGGTGGGTATTCGTATTCCCAATAATTCCATAGCCAGGACCTTGGTTGAAGCTCTGGGAAACCCTATCGTTTCAACCTCCATTCGAGATGAGGATGAACTATTGGAATATACTACCGATCCGGAATTGATCTATGAGAAATGGAGAAATCTGGTAGATATAGTCATTGATGGTGGTTATGGGGACAATATGGCCTCTACGGTAATAGATTTATCTGAGGATGAACCCAAAGTGGTCAGGGAAGGAAAGGGCAGTTTGGATATATTTTAAGAAAAAAAAGTTTTCAACTGAATATAGAGCAAAAAAAAAGCGACCCATTAGGTCGCTTTTTAAGTTGAATAATTTATTATTCTTAGTTGATCTTAGGATCTTTCATTCCCTCTTCGATCATACTGTAGAATTGATCAATTTTTGGAAGTACAACAATACGTGTTCTTCTGTTCTTAGCCTTGTCTGTTGGGGAAACAGGAATATATTCTCCTCTTCCTGCAGCAGTCATACGCTTAGGATCAACACCGTAATCTTTTTGTAAAATACGTACAACTGAAGTAGCACGTTTCACACTTAAATCCCAGTTGTCATATAAAACACCGCTGTTGTATGGATCAGTATCGGTATGACCTTCAACCATAAATTCGAAATCTGGTTTGTTGTTAACCACTTGGGCAACCTTACCTAAAATTTCCTTAGCTCTCTGAGTTACGTTAAAGCTACCGCTTCTAAATAAAAGTTTGTCAGAAATAGAAACAAAAACAACTCCTTTTTCTACACTGATTTCAATATCCTCATCATCCAAGTTTCCAAGAACACCTTTTAAACTTTGTACCAAAGCCAAGTTTACAGAATCTCTTCTAGTAATGGCGTCGTTCAGTTTTCTTATAGTTAAATCCTTTTCTTTTAAACTTTCCAAGGATTTCTCCAAGTTATCGGCACCTTTACTTGTAAGAGTGGTAAGGTTACCCATATTATTAATTAAGTCTTGGTTGTTGGCTTTAAGGAAGGCATTCTGATCTTCCAAAGTCTGCATTTTTGAAGTTGCAGCAGCCTTATCTTCTAAACAGGTATTTAATTTAACTGTCGCGGAATTTAATAAATCCTGTGCTTCTTTCGCTTTGGCTTCCATATCCGCATATTTCTTTTGCGACACACATGAAGACAACAAAAGGGTAATACCTAAACAGCCTAAAATGATTTTTCTCATAGTTATGATAATAGAATTAATAATTTATAATTTAATTAGGTTCGTTTTAATGTTGGCAAAATTATATAAAACGCAATATTTTGCGAGACCAATTTAGTTAATCTTTTACTAAATTGTTAAAAATTTTTACATGATTTATATAATAAGCCCAAACAATAGATTTTATAGCGTAGTAATTACCTGTAAAATAGGCCTTTTCGCGTTTGTTGTATAAGGTCGAAAAATTTTTGTAAAAACTAAAATGGGCCTGCAATATTGCCCAAAAATGCTTAAACCTGCCTTGAAAAATAAAATTCAGCCCCGCTAGCCCATCCAATACCAGTCTCAAAAGTATTATTGGGAATACTTTTCTTGCAGGAAGATTTTTAACAAGGGAATACAGGGAGTTCCTAAAGTTAAGAAAAGTCTTTTTTGGATTCATACTACTTAAGGTTGAACCACCTACATGATATACTTCTGAACCTCCAACATAATAAACTTTGTGCCCCTTATTTTTTGCCCTCCAGCATAAGTCTATTTCCTCCTGATGGGCAAAATAATCCTCATCAAATCCGTTTAGTTCCTGGAATACATCCTTCTTTATGAACAAACACGCTCCGGTAGCCCAAAATATTTCCTTTACGTCGTTGTACTGACCATTATCCACTTCCAATTCATTAAAAATACGTCCCCGGCAAAATGGATAACCAAATTTGTCAATAAACCCACCTGCGGCACCGGCGTATTCAAAATGGGCCTTGTTTTTATAATCCAATATTTTAGGCTGAACAATTGCCGCTAGGGGGTTGTTCTCAAATTCCTTTATTATTGGGATAAGCCAATCCTTGGTTACTTCCACATCGGAGTTTAAAAGACAATATATATCGGCGTTTATGTGAGGCAGAGCATCATTGTATCCCTTGGCGTAACCCCCATTGCTCAAATTTTGGATGATACCTATCTCTGGGTATCTCTTTTTAAGGAAGGCGATAGAGCCATCTGTAGAGGCATTGTCGGCGACATAAACATCGGCTTCCTTGGAGAATTCCGTTACGGAATGTAGAAACTTTTCCAAAAGCGCTTCTCCGTTCCAATTAAGTATAACTACTGCTATTTTCAACATTTTCTATAATGCCCAAAACAACAGGCATATATTCAAATTTAGAGGTTCAGATTAAGTCGGCAATGTAAAGAAATAAATTATAAATGACTATGAATATTTTGATAACCAATGTCCACAGCACCTAATTTTTAATGGATAATTGAATAGTTGGGCTATCCCTTACTTAGGTCTATAGTCCGGAATATCCGTAAGAAAACTATATTGCTCCCTCTCAAAATCCATGCTACAAAAAAAATGGTCCAAGCCGTTGGTAACCATTAAATATTTGGCTTTGAGCAAAAGGTTATATCGGGCAATTTGGTCAAAAACCACTTGGTCTATTTTAATATCGGGCGATTTGCATTCTACCAGAATTTCGATACTCCCGTTCGGATTGAAGACGACCACATCGTATCTTTTTTTTAAGTTATTAATTAGCAATTGCTTTTCAACATTGATATGGGCCTTGGGATAATTTTTGTCTGAAATTAGATTATGCACTACGTGCTGCCTTACCCATTCTTCAGGTTGTAAAACCACAAATTTTTTGCGTATGACATCAAAAATATAGATTTTATTTTCCCTATTTTTGAATCGAAAGGGATAGGACGGATAGTTTAATGGTTGCATTGTGCAAAGTTGATGATTTTTTTTAGATGGATGAGGTAAAACAAATTGTAAGCAATATAAAAAAAGGGGATATAGCACCAATATATTTTCTGACAGGTGAAGAACCTTACTATATTGATAAGATAGCGGAGTATATTGAAAAAAGTGTCCTAACGGAGGAGGAACGGGGATTTAATCAGGTTATCCTATATGGTAAGGAAATTACGATAGAGGACATCGTGAGCAATGCCAAGAGATATCCCATGATGGCGGAGCGCCAAGTGGTCATTGTTAAGGAGGCGCAACATCTATCCCGTACCATAGAAAACCTTGTTTCCTATGCCGATCAGCCCCAACCTTCCACAATATTGGTATTATGTTATAAATACAATAAGCTGGATAAACGTAAGAAGTTATATAAATCCATTAAAAAATCGGGGGTAATATTTGAAGGCAAAAAGCTATATGAAAATCAAGTAGGGGATTGGATTAAAAAATCCCTGCATTCTCGAGGCTACGGCATTACTTTTAAGGCGGCCAATTTATTGGTCGAGTTTCTTGGCACCGATTTGGGCAAGATAGATAAGGAACTCGAGAAATTGTGTTTGGTTGTCCCAAAAGGAGTTGAGATCAACCCGGAAGCCATCGAATCCAATATTGGAATTAGTAAGGATTATAACAATTTTGAACTTAAAAAAGCAATAGGGGAGAGAGACGTTGAAAAAGCAACTAGAATTGTCAATTATTTTGCCCAGAATCCAAAGGACAATCCGTTCGTTCTAACAATAACCCTTTTGTACTCTTTTTTTATACAATTGCTTTCGTATCACGGCTTAAAGGATCACTCCCCAAAGAGCGTTTCCACCGCCCTGGGCATAAGACCATTTTTTGTTTCTGAAATTCAGACAGCGGCAAGAAATTATCCCATGAGACGCGTTAGTGAAATTATTTCCAGTTTAAGGGAATTGGATGTTAAGGGCAAAGGTGTGGGATCCAACATTTCACAGGCGGACTTACTAAAAGAATTATTGATCAAAATATTCTAATCCCATTCAAGGTTGAGTGGCACAGGAGCAAGAAAAATATTCCAAAATGTGTCCACATGGAATAAATCGCGTACCATAGATCGCAAGGACCGAAAGGCCTTGGGCAGTAACAGAATTATTGCAGTAATATTTACTTCTTATCCAGGCTATATTTTCCAGGCCCCAGAATAAGTATTGAGATAAAGGCAACCAAAAATAAAACGGCCTTTTCTTTTACAGGGAAAGGATCAGCTCCGTGAACGATCAATGCTGCAACCAACATGGTTATTATAGTAGGAACTGTTGCCCAACGTGTTTTAAAACCAACAATAATCAAGATTGGACAAATAAATTCCCCTATAACCGCAAGAAATAGGGAAGGGGCGGCGCCAATTCCAATGGGATCTCCAAATTCAAAATTACCGCCAATCAGTTTTTGAAATTTAGGTAGTCCGTGGGTAATCATTACAATAGCGGAAGAAATCCGAAGAAATAGTAGGCCTAGGTCTTTCATTGGGGGAAATAGGTTTTAAAAAATTAATAGATTTAAAGCCACTAAAAGTAACCATTAGTTTTTTAAAAACAAAAGGAATTATGATTGTCCAATTATTTTTAAAAACCTTGAAAAGGGTGTTACAGCTATCTCAATTTAGGAAAATCAGAAGGATTTGATTCGTGCATTATAGAATATACCTTTTCAAATATATCCTCGGAGTTAGGTTTGGAAAAGTAGTCTCCATCTGTGGCATAAGCCGGTCTATGTGCCTTTGCAGTAAGTGTTTGGGGTGCACTGTCCAAATATTTATACGCTCCCTGTTTCTCAATAATTTCATGTGTTAAATAGGCGGAGCAGCCTCCTGGGACATCTTCGTCTATAACCAACAACCTACTAGTTTTTTTAATACTCTTAAGAACGTCCTGACGTAAATCGAACGGCAATAAACTTTGGGCATCCACAACTTCGGCATCGATACCAACTTCTTTAAGTTCTTCAGCTGCCTGCATCACTATTCTTAAGGTAGAGCCATAGGAAAGTAAAGTAATATCCGCTCCAGTTCTAACTACTTCAACAATTCCGATCGGTGTACATATATCCCCAAGGTTATTTGGTTTGGGCTCTTTTAATCGATACCCATTTAAACTCTCGATCAACAATGCCGGCTCGTTTCCTTTCATAAGGGTATTGTAAAAACCTGCAGCCTTTGTCATATTTCTTGGCACTAAAATATACATACCCCGCAATAAGTGGATCAATCCACCCATTTGTGAACCAGAATGCCATATCCCTTCCAATCGGTGCCCACGGGTCCTCACTATCAATGGAGCCCTTTGTTTCCCAACGGTCCTGTAGAGCAGTGTGGCCAGATCATCGGTCAATGTAAAAAGGGCATAGAAAATATAATCCAAATATTGAATTTCCGCAATGGGTCGTAATCCTCGCAGCGCCATTCCTATACCTTGCCCAATTATACTTGCCTCCCTAATCCCAACATCGGCCACCCGGAGTTCCCCATATTTCTTTTGCAATCCTTCCAAGCCTTGGTTTACATCTCCTATGGTTCCACTGTCTTCCCCAAAAATCAATGCTTGGGAATATCTTTCAAAAAGAGAATCAAAATTGTCCCTAAGGATAATTCTTCCATCTACTTGCTCGGGATCTGCATCATAAGTAGGGACAACCTCAGGAACACTCAAGGCATTATTGCTTTGTTCGTTGTACAGATGGGAACTGAACATGGTTTGGGATTCCTCTAAAAAATTCTTGGTCCAAGCAGCCAAAAGATCTTTTTCTTTGCTGCTTTCGCCCAACAAATATCGCATCGCCTTTCTGGCTTTGGAAGCCATATCCTTTTTTATAGGCTCTTCAATGGCGATCAGATCGTTTTTTAATTTGGTGATAAAAAGTTTGTTCATACTGGAGTTGGCAGCATTTTCCAATAAGTTCACCAATATTCTTTTTTGCTCCTTATGCGGTGTCAAAAACTCTTCCCACGCCTCTTTGCGGGCGCTTCGAACCAGTCTTTTAATATTCTTTTCAAGCGATTTTAACTCTTCTTCCGTGGAAATTTTGTTTTCCAATATCCATTCCCTGTATCGCTTATTACAGTCATTTTCCTTTTCCCATTGCAAACGTTCCTCACTCTTATAACGCTCATGTGAACCCGAGGTAGAATGTCCCTGCGGTTGCGTTAGTTCGGTTATGTGGATTATAACAGGAACATGTTCGTCCCTGGCAATATCAGAGGCATTTTCATAAGCATGGATCAAGGCCGTATAATCCCAACCCTTAACTTTTAAAATTTCATAGCCCTTATGGTCCTTGTCCCTTTGAAAACCAACTAGAACTTTTGAAATATCTTCCTTAGTGGTCTGGTGTTTTGCATGAACGGAAATGCCATAGTTGTCATCCCATATACTTATCACCATGGGCACTTGCAATACCCCGGCGGCATTTATGGTTTCAAAAAAAACGCCTTCACTAGTACTGGCATTACCAATGGTTCCCCAGGCTACTTCATTGCCATTATCGGAAAATTTGGAACTGTGTTTAACTTTAACGTTCCTATATATTTTAGATGCCTGGGCCAAACCTAGCAATCTTGGCATTTGTCCCGCAGTACAGGAAATATCAGCGCTGCTATTCTTTTGTTTGGTGAGGTCTCTCCAACTGCCATCTTCGTTTATACTATAGGTGGTAAAGTGACCTCCCATTTGCCTACCGGCACTCATGGTTTCTTTGGTTATATCGGTAGTGGCATATAGTCCATGGAAAAATTCCTTAGGCGTAAGAAGCCCTAAAGCCATCATAAACGTTTGATCCCTGTAATAGCCGCTCCTAAAATCGCCATCCCTGAAAGATCTGGCCATGGCCAATTGCGGAAGCTCCTTACCATCCCCGAAAATTCCAAATTTAGCCTTTCCGGTCAGAACTTCCCTTCTGCCCAATAGGCTACATTCCCTGCTCGTAACTGCAATTTCATAGTCCTTCAATATTTGTAATTGAAAATCGTCAAATGAAATATCGTTGCTTGCTTCGGAATCTATATTCATTACGCTATTGATGGTTTATCGCAAAAATATCAAATCAATATGGTTTTTGCAACCTATGGCAGAGGATAATAATTAATAATTCTTTAAAGAATATCGAAGTGTATTTTTAAAAATTAAGAATATCGTAAAAATAGATTCGATATTTGAGAATATATTAATAATTTAGAACCATTTCCTTGTAAATAATCCGGTTAAAGTCCTTGGGCTAAAGGTTATAACAAATCTAATTTTTTGATCGTATTGCGGTTGCGATATCTCCCAACCATTGTTCGAGTACAATGGAAAATAAAGTTCAAAATAATCTGTCAACAGATTTAAACGAATACCGGAATCGTATACAAAGCGTTCTTTTAATCCTTTATTTTTCACAAAACCAAGGTCACCGTAAACTTCTATCCACCGCCAAATATTTACACTGGTATTAATGGTTGCCATCCAATCATTGGCAAAGGGGTTTTCCAATTTGGATTTAAAACCGCCCTCGGCAACGATGATCTGTTGACTATATATTCCAGATCCTTCGGATCTGCCCAAATACTCATAATCGAACAGGTAGTCTGTAGGTCTATCAAGGGAAAAACTAAAAAAATCCGTACTTCCAGCCGTTTCATTCCTAAGAAACTTACCGGCGAAAAAACGCAAATTAAACTGCCTATTGTTCTCAAAAAGTTTCCGGTATTCCAATTCATACGCAAGCTTGGTAAATTTATCGGAATACTGCGCATCCACAGACCAGGACAGATAATTGATTATATTATTGGTGGTATTATAATATTTTGCGTTGAATACATTATAATCTGGATCCGTTTCCAGTCCCAAACTTTGAAGATTGGGATCTATGTCCCTGAAAACACTAATAGACCTAAATATCAAGGCTTCCCTTTTGTTAAGCAAAAGATTACTGGGCCTCCATCCAAAACCTATAGAAGGACTCACAGTGCTATAGCGCGAGTTTTCCTGGAAATGGGAAGTAGATCCCCTTAGGGAGTAGTTGGTAACGTATAAACCGCTTTTACCGTGGTATTGGCGAAAATTAAACTTACCATAGCCTACAAAAGTCTTTTCATTAGGGGCATAGGTAGGTGCCAGATCAAAAACGAATGGTCTTTCCAATAAGGTTTTATTATGTAGTCGCATGCCAGGTGAAAGTCCGTCATACTTATTGAATCCCAATACCGGAACATAAAAAACTTGATTGTAGTAAGGATCCTCGGCATCCTTAAAAAACTGGAATTTTAGTTTTTTGTTACTTGAAAAGAAGCCGTTCAAAGATTTCCAATTATCCCTTTGATTAAATTCCGGAATGGTCTGATCATAATTTAAAACCAAACGATCTTCCCCGTTCTTTGGAATTCTAAAAGCTTGTTGATTGGTAATGTCCGTAAACCAATAATTTGAAACTACAGTATCGTTTTTTATCCCAAAAAGTGAAATTGGTACATTGGTGCCTTCCTTGTTTTTTAAGATGACCACCAACGAATCCTCCATTTTCCGCACTTTTTTTATTTTAAAGTCGATCTTTTGGGTAGTCGACACATATTCGTCAAAAAACCAATTAATATCCTTGTCGGAGTTTTCTACGACTATGAATTTAAAATCTGCGGCTGTGGATGGCTTTAATCTATAATTTATGTAAAATTCCTTCACACTGCGGTCTACATGCTCTTTGCCCGTATAATCCGCCAAATAGGCCAATCCCAATCCTGCCTTGTACCTGTTGGCTATTTTTTGATTGAATTTTACCAGCGAATCGTTGGGGGTAGTGAGGGACTGATCTATATTTCTTCTAGCCGACAACATATGGAGCAGAGGATATTGTTCATTAAAATTCAATTTGGCCAAATGAAAATTTCGTACACCCCAAATTTTGGATAATTTGCCCAACAGTTTTTGATCTGGATAGTAGTCCTCCACAAAACCGATCATTAAATAGTTCAGAATGGCATCGGTAACCCATTTTTCGCTTCTTGGATCTACGAACATCGTTTCCTTTATAAAGCTATTGAGAGCTGTTTTTAGAAACTTCATTTCAAATTGAAACTGTTCCTCATAGGGCCTAATAAAGCTTGGAAGTTGGTTTATTCCATATAAAGGGTCCTTATTATAATCCAATTCAGAAACCAATAATTGTTTATGCGGAAAATCGCCCAAATTTTCATAGATATATTTTGATACCCGATTGATGGATATTCCCGAAGATATTTCATCGTACTTCGGAGACTTCAGGTCGGTGAAAATAGTTATCTCCGGCGTTACATGTTTTACAAATTGTTTGGACGGCCTAATAATTATTTCCCCACTTTTTTGATTAATTCCCTGAAAATAAACATGTTGAATATCACCTTCTAGGTTTTTGCCCAATTCATGAAAATTAGAGACTGCAAATAAATTTTTAGGTATAATAAGTTCTATGGACGTATTGGCCATATCCGTATATAGATCTTCCAAATTCTTGTTGGAATACAAGTGCCATTCTCCATCATAAACAGCAGGGGTGAGGTACCAATCCTTTAAATAATATCCACCCCTATTATCATATCCGTAGGTAGTAAATTTATCCGAAGGCAACTTCACCTTATAAGTAATAAATATTTTAGTGGATTCTTTGGGGGGTAGGGGACGGTTCAGACTAATTTTTATAATATCCCTTCCCGGGGCATACTCCCAATCCAAACCTTGGTAATTATCATCAACGGTACTTGTAATTTTGGTATTTCCTCTTTCTTCCTCCTTGGCAAGATGTAACCCTTTTTTAAATTCCTCAGAAAATCTTTTGGCCAAGGCCGTGTTCTTATTGGCATAGGCATTGGCCCAATCATTAAAATAAATAAACTCCAAGGTGTCCTTGGAATTATTTTCGTAAATAATTTCCTGTTGAATATTGAAGGTTTTGTTTTCAACATCCAGGGTAGCCGTAAGTTTATTGGAATGTTGGGCTATAGAAAGACCATTGATAAATACAATTATCAACAATAAAATAGATTTCCGAATGTATTCCAACTTCCTCAAGAATCTTGTGTTTAGAAATTAGGGCTCAATATATTTCCTTTGTAAAAGGAATCTATAATGTCCACCACTTCTTTTTCCGTGTCAACTATTTGTATCAAATCCAGATCATTGGGACTAATATTCCCCATT
Source organism: Arenibacter sp. S6351L (assembly GCF_023016025.1). NCBI lineage: Bacteria > Pseudomonadati > Bacteroidota > Flavobacteriia > Flavobacteriales > Flavobacteriaceae > Arenibacter > Arenibacter sp. S6351L. Next base: position 124,385 of record NZ_JALKBB010000003.1, read on the forward strand.
TTCAGCATAGCATCCTTTATCCAGTCCAATAATCCATTCCAAAATTCCGAGCCCACCAAAATAATAGGGAATTTCTCTATTTTGTTGGTCTGTATAAGTGTAATTGCTTCGAAAAGTTCATCCAACGTTCCAAAACCGCCTGGCATAACCACAAAGCCCTGGGAATATTTTACGAACATAACCTTACGGACAAAGAAATAATCAAAATCCAAACTTTTATCCCCGTCAATATAAGGGTTGTCATGTTGCTCAAAAGGCAGGTCAATGTTTAGTCCAACAGAGGTGCCCCCAGCCAAATGTGCCCCCCTGTTCCCAGCCTCCATTATCCCTGGACCACCGCCGGTAATAATTCCATAACCGGCTTCAGCAATACTCTTGGCGACACTTACCGCCAATTCATAGTATTTTTCCCCTGGCTTTGTACGAGCGGACCCAAAAACGGAAACGCATGGGCCAATGGCGCTCATTTTCTCAAATCCGTTCACAAACTCGCCCATAATCTTGAATAGGGCCCAAGAATCGTTTGTTTTTATCTCATTCCATCCTTTGTGATGCTGTTCTTTTCTCATGTTAGAATATTATCCTTAATCAATTTAGACTACCATTTTCATAACGTTATAATGTAGTTTTGAAGAAAATAGTATCTTTAATTGACAGTTAATTTCACAAACCTAATTCTTTTCTTAAAAATTTTGAGGTGTAACTCTTTTTATCAAGGGCTACTTCCTCCGGAGTACCTTCCGCAACTACCATACCACCATTTCGACCACCTTCGTACCCTATATCTATAATATGGTCTACCATTTTTATCACGTCCATATTGTGTTCAATTACCAGAACGGTATTTCCCTTGTTTACCAGCTTGTTAAGCACATGCATCAATACCCTGATATCTTCAAAGTGTAGGCCTGTTGTTGGTTCGTCCAATATATAAAAGGTATTTCCTGTATCTCTTTTGGAAAGTTCTGTAGCCAACTTTATTCGCTGCGCTTCTCCACCGGACAGGGTAGTAGATTGCTGGCCCAAAGAAATATATCCCAGTCCCACATCCTGAATAGTTTTTAACTTGCGATAAATTTTGGGGATATTTTCAAAAAACTCCACCGATTCGTTAATAGTCATCTCCAGCACATCGGCAATAGATTTGCCCTTATATCTTATCTCCAAGGTTTCCCTGTTAAAGCGTTTCCCATTACAGGTCTCACATTCAACATATACATCGGGAAGAAAATTCATTTCAATTACCCTAAGACCTCCTCCTTGACAAGTTTCACAACGCCCTCCTGTTACATTAAAACTAAAACGACCGGGCTTGTAACCCCTAATCGAAGCTTCTTGTGTTTTGGCAAAAAGAGATCTAATTTCACTAAAGACACCGGTGTAGGTGGCAGGATTGGACCTTGGTGTTCTTCCAATAGGAGACTGGTTAATATCTATAACCTTGTCTATATGTTCCAAGCCCTTAATTTTCTTGTAGGGCATAGGGACTTTTACTCCATTAAAATAATAAGCATTTAAAATAGGGTATAGGGTTTCGTTGATCAAGGTAGATTTTCCACTGCCCGAAACACCGGTTACCCCGATCATTTTTCCCAAGGGAAATCGTACAGAAACATTTTTAAGATTATTTCCGGAACAACCGGATAATTCCAAGCTGTTTCCATTTCCTTCCCTACGTTTTTTTGGAACTTCTATTCTTAGTTTTCCGGAAATATAATCGGCTGTTAGGGTATTATGGTTTTTTAGATCATCAGGCTTACCTTCCGAAATTATTTCCCCTCCATGCTTTCCGGCCTTTGGTCCAATATCTATGACATGGTCTGCACGTTCTATCATATCGCGGTCATGCTCTACCACAATAACCGAATTACCGAGGTCTCTGAGCGATTCCAAGGACTTTATCAATCGTTCGTTATCCCTTTGGTGCAGACCAATACTGGGCTCATCCAGAATATAAAGAACACCTACCAATTGCGAGCCAATTTGGGTTGCCAATCTAATACGCTGTGCTTCCCCCCCTGAAAGGGATTTACTACTTCTATTTAAGGAGAGGTAATCCAGGCCCACATCCAAAAGAAATTGGACCCTTGTTTTGATTTCCTTTATAATTTCCTCTGCAATTTTTAATTGATTGCCTTCCAACTTTTTTTCTAGGCCATTAAAGAAATCCGCCAATTCCGCAATATCCAAATTGGATAGATCGGCAATATTATTGTTGTCTATTTTAAAATTTAAGGATTCTTGTTTTAACCTAGTACCTGCACAGGTTGGACATTTAATTTTGTCCATATACTCCTTGGCCCAACGTTTTATGGACGTGGAGTTGGCCTCATTAAATTGACTTTTGATAAAATTGGATATGCCTTCATAATCTATTTTATAGAGGCGCTTTACCCCCAAAGTTTTTGAGTCTACCTCGAAACTTTCCTTTCCGCCATAGAGCAATACACTAATAGCGTCCTCAGGTATTTTTGCAATTGAGGTGGTAAGTTCAAAATTATATCGCTGCGCAATAGTTTCTATCTGTTTAAAAGCCCAAGAATTTTTATATTCGCCCAAGGGTGCAATGCCGCCCCCTTTGATGGACAGCTTTTTATTTGGGAAAATTTTGTTTTCATTGACCTCATAAATATGTCCAAGCCCATTGCAATCGGGACACATGCCTTTTGGTGAATTAAAGGAAAAAGTATTGGGTTCGGGTGAAGGATAGGAAATTCCAGTGGTGGGACACATTAAATCCCTACTAAAATACCGGGGCTCATCCGTACCTTCTTCCAAAATCATTAGTACATTTTCTCCACTGTACATGGCCGTATTTATAGTTTCCGAAATACGTTTGTCCAATTCGGTACTCTCCTCAATTTTGAGTCGGTCAATAACTATCTCTATATCATGGGTCTTATAACGGTCCACTTTCATGCCCTTTATAATATCCTTGATTTCCCCATCTACCCTTACCTTAACGAAACCTTGTTTGGCAATTTGTTCAAATAGTTCCCTATAGTGTCCTTTTCTGGATTTAATGATAGGAGCCAGTATATTTATTTTCTTTCCCCTATAGGAAGATATGATCAATTCCTTTATCTGCGCATCATCATAACTAACCATCTTCTCCCCGGTATTGTAACTGTACGCATCTCCGGCCCTTGCAAATAAAAGTCTAAGAAAATCGTAGATTTCGGTAATGGTGCCCACGGTGGACCTGGGAGATTTTGAAGTTGTCTTTTGCTCAATGGCAATTACCGGAGATAGACCATCTATCTTGTCCACATCCGGGCGCTCCAAGCCACCCAGAAACTGTCGGGCATAGGCCGAAAAAGTCTCAATATACCGCCTTTGACCTTCAGCATAAATGGTATCAAAGGCTAAAGATGATTTGCCGCTTCCAGAAAGTCCGGTAATAACGACCAGCTTTTCACGGGGTATGGTAACGTCTATATTTTTAAGGTTGTGCACACGAGCGCCTTTAACCTCAATATTCTCTTCGTAATTAATCATTTTCATAGCAATGTGCGAAGTTACGACTTTGACTCCTAAAAATGAAGTAGGTGCTATTTAGTTTTTTGTAGATTAAAAGCTTAGCTATAAATTAGCGTTCTTAACTTTAAAATATTTTTAAATGCAGCTTTTAGGAATAGGTTCCAGGATTAATCACAGCGAATACGGAAAAGGGGTAGTTACCAATGTAACTTCTAAACATTATTGGGTTACCTTTATGGACAATGGTTTGGAAACCATAGAATTGGATTCTAATTTTGAAGTTATAGAAGCAGTGGAGGACGAAGTGGATACCATAAGTTTTTCCGAAGTGGAACAATCGTTGATTTCTATTTTAAAGCGCTGGAGCGATGCCAGTTCCGTTACCCCAATTGCCGATAAATGGAAGGGTGGGAGCCTAGTTTTAAAACCTGGCGATACCAACTTATCCGAAAAAGAAATTCCAATAGACACCTTTTTTCACAAAATAGTCATGGTAAGGGACCGAATAAGGGTAATGGAGCAGAAAATAAATAGTAGTAATAATTTGGATGACCAGGAAAAAGTTGACCTACAACAGTATATAACCAGAATTTACGGTAGCCTAACTACATTTAACGTGCTCTTTAAAAATCAGAGCGATAATTTTGTAGGAGAAAAAACCAAGTAAGCTAAACTAGCTATTTATACTGCAAATAGATTACCTTGCATAGAAGGCACTTAGAAACACGCCTAAAACCTGGGACTGTGGGTCTTAATTTAAACACTGTAGGAAATAAACGCGGATATTAATTATACCGCCGCCTTTTCACCTATATCGGCCATCTCTGATTTTCCGGAATATCGTGAATGTGAGTGCAATTTGTTATTTATCAATTGTTTTATGTTGGTATAGGAAAGATCTCCTGTGCAATCATAAGCCGATAATTCCAAGGAAATAATTTCAACGGTATAAAGGTTGTAATAAATGGCATACTTTCTTTTGCGATCGTACACCATAAATTCCTGACCGTGGAATTTTGACCTGAAGTATTTAGAAATAAGTGGTAGTACATCAAACCCAGGAGAAACATTGGAAAAGTAGACCTGATCTTGTGATATTTCAAAATTTGCAATAGCTTCTATTCTATGTTTTTCCCGAGCCACCATTCTGGAGTGTTGCTGAATTTTTAAAATAATGTCAGACATTCCTTCTATAGGATCTTCATTGGGATTGGCATACATAGAACGGATGTACTGGTAAAGAAGAAGTTCAATGCCCTTTGTTTCGCTTAAAAAGGCAAAATAAATAGACTTAATGACCGAATTACTTTTGTTCTGAATGCTGTTCCACACCCGTCTTGCCTTATCCATTTGGGTAAATACAGTTATTGCCTCCGAAAACAGACCTTTTTGAAGCTCCTTATTCTTTTGGATGTTCGCTACCGGGATTTTCTCCTCAAAAATTTTGAAAACCGTAGTTAAAAAACCATTGAAACTGCCGTCGTAAATTAAAACCTTAGGATTTTCCATAACTAATCAAATAAACTTAGTTGAACACTTAATTCTTTTTTTGAACGTCTTCTTTCGGTCTTTACTAAATGACCTTTGGCCAAACCAATCCCCTTCTTAGAACTAATTGAGATAAAGTCATTATCCTCCATCCCGGAAAAGGCCAGACTACTTAATGTTTGATGCAAATCGTCCAAAGTCATAATTTTATATTTGTAATTATTCCAAATATATGGATTATTTCCTAATTATGGAAATAGTCCAATAATTTTTTTGGATATATTCCAAATTACGTATATTTGAAGCTATTAGATATAGTCTTTTACCTAAATAGGGGGGTATGTCTATGTCAACTATATGAATTTAAAAACTGTACAATGAACGAGGATATGGAAATTGTGACCAAGCGTTTTACCGATTTACGCCGGGAATTGGGGTATACCCAATCTGATTTTGCCAACTTGCTTGGTATTTCAAATACCACAGCGGACATAGAAAGGGGGCGTACCAAATTATCGGGAAAAGTAGTGGCGGAATTGCTCAAGCAATTCAAAATAAATCCACTTTGGCTGTTTGGTGATAGTTCCCAAAAGTATCTAGCGGTTACAAATATCAGTGTTATTCCCAAGGTGGTTACGGTAAATTCATCCGAAAACGAGAATATGGTATTGGTAAACGCTAAAGCCGCAGCCGGATACCCACAAAATATTCAGGACACCAGTTGGTACAAACAGCTGCCTGCTTTTGATATTCCCTTGCCAGAATTCAGAAATGCAACTTATAGGGGTTTCCAAATTGAAGGGGACAGTATGTTGCCCAATCTAAAGCCAGGGGAATGGGTATTGGCCAGAGCCGTTGAAGGTCTAAAGGATATTAGTCCCAATAAAATTTACGTTGTGGTATTACAGGATGCCGTTTTGGTGAAAAAAATTGAAAAATCTCCCAATCCGGCCGTAATTTCCTTAATATCCTTAAATGAAAACTATCCTCCATACAGCGTTAATACAGAAGATATACAAGAGCTGTGGCAAGTTAGTAGCAAAATAACCTTTGGGGTGGATGCCACCTCCGAGAAGGGATTGCTAAGACAATTGCAGGAATCTATGGATGAGCTAAAAAATCAATTAAAAAAAGTCAATAATTAATATAGTTCTATTGATGGGCTAAAAGAGAGGTATCCGGTATATTATTTTTAGACAAGTTATATCCGGTAATAAAAAATTTTCGAAAGTGGTTATCCCTGATTGCTTCCGGACAGGATGGAGCTGGATCCATCCAATAATTTAGCACTTAAATAAGATTTGTACCAACTAATTGTAAGGTTTCCCTTATAGGCTAATTATCCGATGAAATGCTTGTTATTATCGATGAAATGCAAGATTATCTTCAATTTCCAACTTTCACAACAAGATCGTGGTGTTACACAACAAAATTCTAAATTTCACATTTCTACAATATATTTTTGAACTGATAAAGAGTCCCAAATCTTATCATTACATATATAAAAAGGCTGTGCAATTAATTTGTATCGCCTTTTTTATTTTTGAATCTTCCTATCGGCATAAAAAGTTGAAGGATAAAATAATGGTTAACTTGCCCACAAATCACTTAATTTGTTTTGTGTTATTATCTGGCAAGTAATGATGATGGTAATTAGGGATATGAGGGGTACAACAATAACCCTGCTTTGGCGTTTGTAGTATTGTGTCCCAATATGCCGAAGGCTTATATAATTATTAAAAAGACCAAGAAGTAATTAAAATTTTTAGACAACAATTGAACAATGGTGAAGTCTTTTAATAAAATATTTGTTTCATTAATGATTTGTTCATTGTGTTTTTGGTATTCTCATGCCCAAGACTCTTCAACCAAACCGGATTATTTTCAAGAGTTCCAAAATAAGAAAGGAGTACAGGAAAGGTTCGACTATTTCTTTGGGGTCCCCAATCGCTATCTTGAGGATTCGGCCTATGACTGGCAAGCCGCGGTAAATGTATATCACAACAATGCCCAAAAAGTAAAGGATTCAATAAGCATCACTAAATATGAGCTTATGCAATCCCAGCTCTATTATGATATTGGCGACTTTAGTAAAAGTGTGGCCATTGCAAACCAATTGTACAAGAAAATTGAAAATTTGGATTTACCATCCAAAAAAATTCTTTTAGATCTCATAGACAACAACTATGCTAAATTGGGGTTATACGATCGGCAATTTGAAATAAGAAATGAGAAAAAGAATTTAGGCCTTACGGATAAGGTTATTTTCTATGATATCTATTCCAACCTTGGACTTCACAGAAAGGCAATGGACGACTATATCAAGGACAAGCTAAAAACCATAAGGGAGGATGATTATTTTGGCCAGGCCCAATATCAGAGCAACGTTGGAAACTACCTTCTTTTGGATATGTCCATTCCAACAGCTTTAACCTATTACAAGAAGGCAAAAGGATTTATTGATGTATACCTCAATGATATTAGTAGGGAGAAAACAGAACAAGAAATTAGCAAAGGCAATTTATTGAAAGCCATTATAGAAGGAAATATTGGTAAATGCCATGCCCTACTCAAGGAATATGATATTGCCATTCCTTATTTGGAAAACTCCATTAACCTGATCAATGAGCACAATAAGGGTAAGTTCTCGTCGGACAAGGTAGAAAACACCTTGGAGTTGGCGGATTGCTATTTACAGAAAGAAGACTATGAGAAGGCCAAGGAATATCTTTTGGATGGGCAAGATCCTGTTAAAATAGAAAATATCCTTAGAAGAAATAGATTATTAGCGGCCTATTATGACCGCATAGGCGATTATAAAAATTCGGTCGACTATTTAAAAAGAAATGTACGCATCAGGGATTCTTTAAATAGAAATGAATCCTCCATGAAAAAGCAACAATTGGCGGCGGTGGCCGGACAAGAGATAGAGTACTCCAAAAAAATGATGGAGCAGCAGAAAAAGGACCTAGAGCAATCCCGAAGCGATCTACAGGCCAAAGAGGAAAGAATAAACATTGTTTTTATTTCATTGATATTTACACTTTTGGGATTTGCCGGTTTAGTGTTTGCCTATTTGAAAAGTATTAAGAACCAGAGACTCATTGCAGATCAAAAGCGCATAATAGAGGCTTCGCTGGTAGAAAAGGATTCGCTTTTAAAAGAAATTCACCATAGGGTAAAAAATAACCTGCAGATGGTATCCAGCCTACTTAGCCTACAAACAAAAAATACCCGTAGTAAAGCTGCTATTGAGGCGTTGGAAGAGGGCAAGAGCAGGGTAAAGGCGATGGCGCTTATCCATCAGAAACTATATCAGAACGATGATCTCTCCGTAATAGAAATGCAGGGTTATATAGAAAGTCTTATTAACAGTGTACAATCGGTTTACAAAAAAGGTGGCCATAATATAAATATTACCATTGATGCCGAAGGCGTTGAGTTGGATATTGATAGGGCAATTCCCTTTGGACTTATTTTAAATGAATTGGTATCCAATTCATTTAAATATGCCTTCCCGGACGATGACGAAAATGGAAAAATTTATATCCATTTAAGAAAAAATGGGGGACAGGGCTATTTTGAGTACACGGATAATGGTGTAGGACTGCCAGAAGATACTGATGATAGGGCCAATTCCTCCATGGGGATAAGGTTAATGAATCGTTTGGTAAATCAACTTCAATCTACTTTAAATATCGATAAAACATCTGAAGGAGTTCGTTTTTGGTTCAATTTTAAATAAATTTGAATAAAAAACAGTTCAACTTATGCAAATTACTTTTCTAGGCCATTCCTCTTTACTTATTGTAACAGGTGGAAAAAGGTTACTGGTAGATCCATTTATTTCAGGAAATGATAAAGTCAAAGGTAAAATCGACATTGAAGATTTAAAACCCGATTATATCTTGGTTACCCACGCCCATCAAGACCATACCTTGGATGTTGAGGAAATTGGAAAAATGAGCAATGCCACAGTGGTAAGTAATTATGAGATTGCCACTTACTTTGAAAACAAAGGACTAAAGGCTCACCCTATGAATCACGGTGGGAACTGGAAGTTCGATTTTGGCACCCTGAAATATGTAAATGCCATTCACACCTCTTCCTTTGCCGATGGGACTTATGGTGGTCAACCAGGGGGATTTATTCTATCATCCGAAGGAAAGCACATTTATATAGCTGGTGACACGGCCTTGACAATGGATATGAAACTAATTCCTATGTCATTTCAATTGGATCTTGCTGTCTTGCCTATTGGCGATAATTTTACGATGGGGGTCGATGATGCCCTTTTGGCATCCGATTTTGTAGAATGCCCAAGGATATTGGGTTATCATTACGATACTTTCGGGTATATTATAATTGATCATAAGGAATCCATTCAAAAATTTTCCAAGCATGGCAAGGAGCTTATTCTTTTGGAAATAGGGGGATCTTTAACGGTTTAGCTATCTCACTTTACTTCGAAGTACAAGCCTGTGGAGCAGTTTAGGGAAGAATCTTTTCATATAGATACCCATTACTTCTTTCCGGCCAATGTAAACTTCGAATTTCTCTTTTTCTATGGCATTGACCATTTTTTTGGCAAAAACATGGGGAGATAGCCCATTTTTAGTAGCCATATCATTGTCAACTTGGGGAGTCCCATCTGCTGTTAGGGCATTTATGGCTACATTGGTATTTACAAAACCCGGACATACCATAGTTACCTTTATATTGTCCTTTTCATGTTCCATGCGCAAAACATCAAAAAAACCATGGAGAGCGTGCTTGGCCCCGCAATATCCGGAGCGATAAGGGGATCCAAATTTTCCCATTAGGCTGGTTACGGTAACAAAATGACCATTTTTTTGGGACACAAAATAAGGAAGGATTGCTTTGGTAAGTGCAATGGTACCCATGTAATTTACGTCCATTAATTTCTGATAAACTAGCAAATCGGTTTCCATAATCAAGGAGCGTTGGCTTATGCCTGCATTATTAATCAAAAGGTCTATTGATCCATAAAAAGACAAAGCTTCCGTAACTTTTTCAGACATTTTATCCCTATCCATCAAATCTAATGGGAGTAGGGAGATAAGATCGCTATTGGGGCAACGGGCATTTACTTGTTGTAGATCTATTAATTTCCTGGAAGATATAATTAGTTTATAGCCTTTGCGATTAAGTGCATAGGTCAGTGCCTCGCCTATACCTGATGAAGCCCCCGTTATCCAAACTACCTTATCTACTTTTGTTTTCATTTTTTTCATAATTGGAAAAAAAGATAGTTAAATTTGATTTTATATTTCATGAAAGCGACCTACAAAAAATACATTTTAGAATTTAAACGTCCCAGTGGTACTTCCAGGGGTATTATGACCCATAAAGAAACCTTCTTTATTATTTTAGAACAGGATAATAAATATGGAATTGGGGAATGCGGTATATTAAGGGGGTTAAGTGTTGATGATGTTCCCGATTATGAGGACAGGCTAAAATGGACCTGTGACAATATCCATTTGGGCAAAGAGCAACTGTGGGAAGCTTTGATGCATTATCCAAGTATCCAGTTCGGGGTGGAACAAGCCTTTTTATCCCTAAATTCCAAGGATCCCTTTTTACTTTATCCTTCAGAATTCACGCAAAACAATAGGCCTATAGCAATCAATGGCCTGATTTGGATGGGAGATGAACACTTCATGCACCAACAGATCCAGCAAAAGCTGGTGGAAGGTTTCAAATGCATAAAATTAAAAATTGGAGCCATCGATTTTGAGAAGGAAATAGCGTTATTGAAATCCATTCGAAATAAATACAGTGAAAATAAAATCGAATTAAGAGTTGATGCCAATGGTGCATTTATCCCTTCGGAGGCCATGCGCAAACTAGAACGCCTTTCCCTTTATGGACTACACTCCATAGAACAACCAATCAAGGCGGGCAACGCCAATGAAATGAAGGAATTATGCTTTAATTCTCCAATCCCTATAGCCTTGGACGAGGAACTAATCGGTATTAAGGATGTAACGGAAAAGGAGAAACTTCTACAAACCATAAGGCCGCAGTATATAATCCTAAAACCAAGTTTGGTAGGTGGGTTTAGAGGAAGTATGGAATGGATAAAAGTTGCGGAGAAGTTAAATATAAAATGGTGGGTTACCAGTGCGCTGGAAAGCAATATTGGCCTCAATGCCATAGCCCAATGGACTTATACATTAAATAACCCTTTACCTCAGGGATTGGGTACCGGTGGTCTATACACCAATAATTTTGAGTGCCCGTTAAAAGTGAAAAATGGAACAATATTCTATGAAAAAACTGGGAGTTGGGATAATAATTTAATAGAGAATATATGTATATAGAACAGGGATATAAAGGAAATCATGAATCTTGGCGATACCTTATAGGAATTTTGATCATATTTATTGGCTGGCAACTTTTGGGGTCCATTCCACTACTAGGGGTCATAATTGTTAAGTCTATTGGTGGGGAGACTTTTCCTACGGATGTTACCGGAATGTCCCAAATGGTGGGAAGCAATTTATTTTTATTCTTAATGCTTATTTCTTTTGTATTTGGCCTTTTGGCAACATTTCTTACCGCTAAATATGTTCATCGGCAAACCATAGTTTCCCTTACCACAAGCAGAAACAAAATAGATTGGAAACGAGTGTTTTTTGCTTTTGGACTTTGGGGTTTTATAACCATTTTGATTACAGGTTTGGATATATATCTATCCCCAGAGGACTATGTTTTTAATTTTGAACTAATACCTTTTGTCATATTATGCCTTATTTCCGTATTCTTAATCCCGCTCCAAACCAGTTTTGAGGAGTATTTTATGCGGGGATACCTTATGCAGGGTATTGGATTGATGTCCGGCAAAAGATGGGTTCCTTTGGTGATCACCTCCATGATTTTTGGGTTGTTGCACCTTTTTAATCCTGAGGTTGAAAAATTGGGCTACGGAATAATGGTTTATTATATAGGTACCGGATTTTTCCTAGGGATTTTGACCCTAATGGATGAAGGATTGGAATTGGCCATTGGTTTTCATGCTGCCAATAATTTATTGACCGCCCTTTTGGTGACCGCAGATTGGACTGCCTTCCAGACCGAATCGCTCTATAGGGATATATCGGAACCGGAATTGGGCTGGGATGTATTTTTGCCCGTTTTGGTAATCTACCCCATACTCTTGTATGTATTCTCCAAAAAATACGGCTGGACCAATTGGAAAGAACAACTTACAGGTGATGTGCAAAGTCTAGAAACTGTACAACTAAATAAAGAAAGTGATTCCAACCTTTAAAAATATCCATCCTAAATTTAAATACAACGGAATCCATTACGATTTTGGAGTTTTAAAAGAGTTGGCCTACAGTCTTGTTAAGGAAGGTCAAGTGTACGAGAAGGGTATAGGAAATTTTCTTTTGGATTGGCTGGATGATTCAGATTCTCTTATAGTCCATACCTCTGGATCTACTGGTGTCCCTAAAGCAATTGCCCTGAAGAAGGAACATATCGTTAATTCTGCCTTGGCCACAGGGGCATTCTATAAAATGGGACCTGGAACTAAAGCCCTTCAATGTCTGTCCGCCGACCATATAGCCGGGAAAATGATGTTGGTCCGAGCCATGGTACTGGGTTGGGAAATAGACATGGTGGAGCCCTCTTCCCATCCTTTACAATTCACTACCAAGCATTACGACTTTGTTGCCATGGTGCCTTTGCAGGTACAGGGGTCCATATCACATTTAAACCAAATTGGCACTTTAATTATTGGGGGAGCACCCATTTCCCCTGAATTAAAATCAGATCTTAACAAGGTAGATACGCGGATTTTCGAAACCTATGGAATGACCGAGACCATTACGCATATTGCCGTGAAGGAGCTTGCGAAAGGCCCTGAGGACTATAATTTTAAGACCCTTCCGGATGTTGTTCTTTACATAGACCCTAGGGGTTGCCTAGTGATCGAAGCACCAAAAGTTTCGGACACAGTTATAGTAACCAATGATTTGGTAAAACTTATATCACCCGCTGAATTCCAGTGGTTGGGAAGGTATGACAACATAATTAATTCCGGGGGAGTAAAATTAATTCCCGAACAACTGGAAACCAAGTTATCTGTATTGATCGAATCTAGATTTTTTGTGGCGGGCATCCCTGATGCTATCTTGGGCCAAAAATTGATATTGGTGGTAGAAGGAAATATTGATAGGGAGCAATTACATATGGATATCAAATCCCTTAAATCAATTTCCAAATTTGAAATTCCCAAAGAAATATTAGTCGTACCCCAATTTGTAGAGACAGGGAGCGGAAAGGTAGATAGAACCAAAACATTGTCAAAATATAAGATATAGAGGCTCAGGGGTTTATATTAAAATAATTACTTAAATTGAAGAATTGAATATTCCTTTCAAATTCTAAAGTTTACCGAATGGTCCGGATTGTTATCAGTATTACTTTTCTCTGTGTTTTCTTTTTTGGGACCTCTCAGGAAACTAAGATTACCATTAGAGGCAAGGTCACACATTTGGGCCAAGCTTTGCCCAATGCCAATGTGGTCATCAAAGGTACTACGGTTGGTACAAAAACGGATGCCAAAGGAAAATATAATATCGAAGTGTATCCTGGAAATTTATTGGCTTTTACCTATTTGGGAATGCAAACCATTGAAGTAGCTGTTGATGGCGTGAACAACGTATTGGATATAAAACTATCTGAGAATGTAGATGAATTGGATGAAGTTGTGGTAAAAAAAAGAAAACGTAAAAGCCAAAAAGAACTTCTGGCAGATTACCCCACCAACACTAACCTAATTAAGTCCTCGTGGGGAATTATGGACAAGGACCGCACTTCATATTCAATACGGGTCATTGAAGGCAAAAATCTAATGCCAGCAGGGACAGATTTTTTGGATGCCCTACTTGTATGGGTTCCCAACATACTTATTGATAGGGTAACCAACCCCTTGGACCCACTTGTTTATCTGTCACAATATGCCAGTACAAAAGTCCCTGTAATATATGATGTTGACGGCTTTGTATATGAACAGGCACCGACATTTATTTCAGTTCAAGACATTGAACGTGTTGCGGTACTTACCCGTAACGGTGCATTTGCCAGATATGGTTCTAGAGGTGCTGGCGGAGTCATTATTATAAATACCAAGGAGCAGACCCGCATAGATGAACTAGGGGTAAAGAGAATCTACAACAATTCAGGGTTGAGGGATAGTATTTATGATCAGTTAGCTATAAAGCCGGCATATGTTCCAGAAATTCCTGACTATATTAAAGAATATTCTTTGGCCGATACGGAAGAAAGGGCTAATCAAATATTTGAAAATCAAAAAACAAGGTTTACCGACTCTCCCTATTATTTACTTGACCTTTCCCAATATTTTAAGGACACCTGGGGAGACAACAAAAAATCCCAAGCACTTCTGGATACCATGGCCCACCAATTCGCCCTTGACGCCATAGCGCTAAAAGCATTGGCCTATAGGTATGAAAAACTTGGATTTTCGGAGAATGCCTTACAGCAATACTTGGCGATTCTGAAATTGAAACCAAGGGATGCCCAGTCGCACAGGGATTTAGCCAATGCTTATGATGAAATAGGGAATTACCAAAAGGCGATTCATATTTATTCCCGTTATGAGCTGGCCGTCAACGATCTAGATTCTGTTCCATTTGACAAATACGGTACGGACGGGCTTATGACTACGGAACGGATGAATATTATTAAACTCAACGCAGGGAAGTTTTTTTTGGAAAGTGGGTCCATGGAAGAAAGTACTTCAAATCCTGAGAGTAGGGTATTATTTGAATGGAATAACAGTGCAGCCGAATTTGAATTACAATTTGTAGATCCAGAAAAGTATTACGACAGTTGGGAATATACTGTTGAAACCAAAGAAGCCGAATTGTCCGCAGCAATTTTAAAAGGATACTCCAGTAAACAATTCTTTTTGGACGACGACCTAAAAGGGGAATGGGTGGTCAATGTTTCTTACTTCGGAAATGGTTCCCAAGACCCAACTTACCTGAAAGTAACTACATTTTTTGATTACGGTACTTTGGAGCAAAGGAAGGCTACCAAGGTTTTCAAACTCGCTGGGATTAAGGAAGATTCTTATTTATGTAGAATAAATACGGATTCGAAATTATTTATTGAATAAACCTCGTTCCTTTGCAGGGGTGCAAATCCGCCTATTGTTACTTCTACACATTGTTACATTTCCAAATTTTTTCATTTCCAAATCTTCAAATCCCCAAATAAACACATTGTTACATTAGTACATTTGCTCATTGGTAAATTTCCACATCATCAAATCCTAAACCTGTACCACCCCCATATTAAATGGCTTTTCAATAGGGGCATGGTTGGCTGCCTCAATGCCCATCGAAATCCATTTACGAGTATCCAAAGGATCTATTACGCCATCTGTCCATAAGCGCGATGCGGCGTAATAGGGCGATATTTGATTGTCATATCGCTCTTTTATTCTATTAAAAAGTTCGTTTTCTTGGGCCTCAGTTATTTTCTCGCCCTTCTTCTTTAGCGAAGCTGTTTCTATCTGAAGTAACACTTTGGCCGCCGAATTACCGCTCATTACCGCCAACTCGGCGCTTGGCCAAGCCACAATCAATCTAGGATCGTAAGCCTTTCCGCACATGGCGTAATTTCCTGCTCCGTAACTATTGCCTATAATAATGGTAAATTTAGGAACAACAGAATTACTGACCGCGTTCACCATTTTTGCCCCATCCTTTATAATTCCCCCGTGCTCACTTTTACTACCCACCATAAATCCGGTAACATCCTGTAAAAAAACCAGGGGAATTTTCTTTTGGTTGCAGTTGGCTATAAAACGCGTGGCCTTATCCGCAGAATCGGAATAGATGACCCCTCCAAATTGCATTTCCCCATTTTTGGTCTTTACAACTTTACGCTGGTTGGCAACGATACCCACTGCCCATCCATCTATGCGGGCATATCCCGTAAGTATAGTTTTTCCGTAACCTTCCTTGTATTGTTCAAAATCTGAATTATCTACCAGACGATTAATAATTTCCAGCATATCGTATTGTTCGGCCCTGGATTTTGGAATGATGCCATAAATATCATCTTCCTTTTCCTTGGGTTTTACCGCTGGGATCCTGTTATATCCCGCCTTGTCATAATCCCCAATTTTGCCCATAATGTTCTTTATGGTATCCAAAGCATCTTTGTCGTCCTTCGCCTTGTAATCCGTTACTCCACTAATTTCACAGTGGGTTGTGGCTCCCCCCAAGGTTTCATTGTCTATAACTTCCCCGATAGCTGCTTTTACCAAATAGCTTCCGGCCAAAAAAATACTCCCCGTTTTATCCACTATCAATGCCTCATCGCTCATAATGGGAAGATAGGCCCCACCTGCAACACAACTACCCATGACAGCTGAAATTTGAGTAATTCCCATACTGCTCATTACAGCATTATTTCTAAAAATTCTACCAAAGTGTTCCTTGTCCGGAAATATTTCGTCCTGCATGGGAAGGTATACCCCGGCACTATCGACCAGGTAAATAATGGGCAAGCGATTTTCAATGGAAATTTCTTGGGCCCTTAGGTTCTTTTTTGCGGTGATAGGAAACCAAGCTCCTGCTTTTACTGTGGCATCATTGGCCACCACAATACATTGTTTGCCCTGTACAAAGCCAATTTTTACTACAACGCCTCCGGAGGGACATCCACCATGAGCCTCGTACATACCATCACCTACAAAAGCCCCAATTTCAATCGACTCCCTGCCCTGGTCCAAAAGATACTCAATACGCTCCCTGGCACTTAATTTACCTTGGGCATGCTGTTTTTCCAATCTGCTTTTCCCGCCTCCAAGTTTTACCTTGGCCAGTTTATGTTTTAATGCTGATAAAAGTAATTTATTGTGGTCTTCGTTCTTGTTGAAGTTGATATCCATGTTGAGACGCCTTTCTTTTGCGCAATAAAGATAAGGAGTTATATTTATTAACTTTAACTAAATTATATTCTAAATGAGTGAAAAAGTAAGATGGGGAATTATAGGATTGGGTAATATTGCCCGTAATTTTGTTAAGGACCTTGCTCTGGTCAACGAAGCTCAAATTTACGCAGCGGCTTCAAGAAATTTGGAAAAGGCCAAGGGGTTTGCCGAGGAATATAATATTCCTAATGCCTTTGGAAGCTATAAGGAACTTTTCGAGTGCAAGGAAGTTGATGTGGTCTACATTGCTACGCCGCATACTTCGCATTGCGAGCTATCCATAATGGCCATGGAACATGGCAAACATGTGCTATGTGAAAAGCCAATGGGCATAAATAGGGCAGAGGTCGAAAAAATGATTGCGGCAGCCCAAGAAAACAAGGTTTTTTTAATGGAAGCCCTATGGAGTAGATTTAATCCTTCCATTAGGAAGGTTAAACAAATGGTAGACTCTGGAGATATTGGTCCATTAGCATATCTACATGCAGATTTTGCCTTTTACGCCTTGGATAGGGACTTTGAAGGAAGGGTGCTAAATCCAAAACTTGCTGGAGGTTCATTATTGGATATTGGCATTTACCCTATTTTCCTTTCTTATTTACTTCTTGGTAAACCGGACCAGATCTTATCCACCTCCAACTTTCATGACAATGGTGCCGAGGTCCAGACTTCAATGATCTTTAAATACCCCAACGCCCAGGCAATTTTATATTCAGGTTTTACGAGTAGATCCGAAATGAAAGCGGAAATATCCGGAGAAAAGGGAACTATATATATACCAACCAGATGGCATGAAGCACAGGGATATACGGTTGAAATAAATGGAGAAAAGGAGGAGTTCAGCATGCCAACTACCGGTAGGGGGTATTTTTACGAAATAAAGGAAGTTCATGCCTGTCTCGACCAAGGGAAGTTGGAAAGCAGTCTTTGGAGTCATAGGAACAGTCTTGATTTAATAACCTTAATGGACACCGTTAGAAAACAAAATGGAATTGCATTTCCATTTGAGGAATAAAGGGTATTAAGCCCCTAGGCAAGACCTGAACTCCTATTAGGAGACAATCCAAGGGTAGTGGATTTAAACCAGTAACCCCGCTAAACAAGCGGGATTCGTTCGACCATCGTATTTCAATGCGCCTGTGGCTTCTGAAATACGTGTTTCACGAATAAAGTTTTTTTGTAAGGTCATAAATTCTTGTAAAATTTACGATATTTGAGGCTCTACAAACCAAACCAGTTAAAAAATGGGAATGAATAAGAATACAGTGCTTGCATGGGCAACCTTTATAATGATAATTGTAGGTCTTTCGCTTATAGCGTTGGGTGCTTTTAGATACGATGATGTAGCCGGATGGGGGTTTGCCTCGGTTGGTATAGGTTTCTTTGCAATTGCATGGGTATTTAATGCACTAAAGGGCAGGGTATAAACGGCCACTGCGGATTTAGCGATTTGAAAATTGAAGGCTAACTTAGCACCATATTGGAAAATTAACAGCTAAATACTACTAGTAACCGGCCTGCCACTTATAATTAGAATAATCACAATTAATAATACATTTAAAATATGTCGGACGATAAGAAAGTAATTTTCTCGATGTCTGGGGTTACTAAAACGTATAAAACTGCCAATACCCCAGTATTAAAGAATATTTATTTAAGTTTCTTTTACGGAGCTAAGATCGGAATTTTGGGTCTTAACGGTTCTGGTAAATCTACCCTGTTAAAAATAATTGCAGGTGTGGACAAGAACTTTCAGGGGGATGTGGTTTTTTCCCCAGGTTATAAGGTAGGTTATTTGGAACAGGAACCTCTATTGGACGAGAATAAAACCGTTTTGGAAGTGGTGAAGGAAGGTGTGGCAGATACTGTGGCCATCCTGGATGAATACAATAAGATCAATGATATGTTCGGACTTCCCGAAGTATATGAGGATGCAGATAAAATGCAAAAACTCATGGATAAGCAGGCCGAACTTCAGGATAAGATAGATGCTACCAATGCTTGGGAACTTGACAACAAATTGGAAGTTGCCATGGATGCCTTACGTACCCCGGACTCCGATAAGAAAATCGGAATACTTTCCGGAGGTGAAAGAAGACGTGTAGCGCTGTGCCGATTGTTGTTGCAAGAACCTGAAATTCTATTGCTGGATGAGCCTACAAACCATTTGGATGCGGAGTCTGTACATTGGTTGGAGCACCATTTAGCAGAGTACAAAGGAACCGTTATTGCAGTTACCCACGATAGGTATTTCTTGGATAATGTAGCCGGATGGATCTTGGAATTGGATAGGGGGGAAGGCATTCCTTGGAAAGGAAACTACTCTAGCTGGCTGGACCAAAAATCCAAGCGTATGGCCCAAGAAAGTAAAACAGCCTCCAAAAGACAGAAAATACTGGAAAGGGAGTTGGATTGGGTAAGACAAGGGGCCAAAGGTAGACAGACAAAACAAAAGGCGCGTTTACAGAACTATGACAAATTGATGAGCCAGGACCAAAAACAATTGGATGAAAAACTGGAGATATATATCCCGAACGGACCTCGATTGGGGACCAATGTAATAGAAGCCAAGGGTGTAAGTAAGGCCTACGGGGATAAATTACTTTATGAGGACCTTAATTTTAAATTACCACAGGCGGGCATTGTAGGTATTATTGGTCCTAACGGGGCTGGTAAAACCACTATTTTCCGCATGATCATGGGTGAGGAAAAACCTGACAAAGGGGAGTTTGTAGTTGGGGAAACGGCAAAAATTGCCTACGTGGACCAGAGTCATTCCAATATAGATCCCAATAAAACCATTTGGCAGAATTTCAGCGATGAGCAGGAATTGATCATGATGGGCGGTAGACAGGTAAATTCCAGGGCCTATTTAAGTCGATTCAATTTTTCAGGAAGTGAGCAGAACAAAAAGGTGGAAATGCTTTCCGGTGGGGAGCGTAACCGACTGCATTTGGCCATGACCCTTAAAGAAGAGGGCAACGTACTTCTCTTGGATGAGCCTACCAACGATTTGGATGTTAACACCCTAAGAGCCTTGGAGGAAGGTTTGGAAAATTTTGCCGGTTGTGCCGTGGTCATTTCCCACGACAGGTGGTTCTTGGATAGGATTTGTACCCATATCCTATCGTTTGAAGGTGATTCCCAAGTGTATTTCTTTGAAGGATCGTTCTCTGAATACGAAGAAAATAAGAAGAAACGTCTGGGAGGAGATTTAATACCTAAGCGACTAAAATATAAAAAGTTGGTACGCTAATTCAATTGACCTATTTAATAATACGCTGTTGTCATAATTTCTTGTGACAACAGCGTATTATTTTTAACAAATATAGACCCCCAGTATTGTAAGACCCTTAATAATCTTCCTTGGGATACCAATCCAATTGTACTACCTCAATATTGGGATTCTTATCATTTACCAACGCCTTAAATTTGGCCACATCCCCAACATCGGGCTTTCCTCTATAATGATAGGGATAGACCTGCTTAGGTTTAAATTCCAGTACGGCGTCCGCAGCACTTTCTACAGTCATAGTATAGGGAAGGTTCATGCATACAAAGGCCTTATCTATATTCTGTAAGGCCCGCATTTCAGGAATATCCTCGGTATCCCCGGAAAAATATATGCGTTCATTATTTTTACTGAGCACATACCCATTACCTCTTCCTTTAGTGTGAAAATCCTTAGCTTCTTCACGTAGGTTGTACATAGGTATCGCTTCAATGTTGATACCATAACGTTCTTTTGCTTCCCCATTATTTAAAATATCCAGTTGTGGCGTAAATTCTGACGGAATCTTATCGGCTACCGCCTGTGGAACAATTATCTTGGCTTTTTGGGTATTCAAGGCCTGTAAGGTTTCCAAACTAAAGTGATCGCCATGGATGTCGGTAATCAAGATCAAGTCCGGTTCCTTTGTAGCTGCAAAAGCATCCTTGCCTCCAACGGGATCTACATATATTATGGTACCATCCCAATCCAAAACCGTAGTAGCGTGTTCTATCGGCGTGATATCAATACTAGAAATCGTATTTTCCGTCTTTAGGCCTATTGCTTCCGCTTTTTCTTGGCTGGACTTGGATTTCTCCTTACATCCCATAGTCAATAGACCCATAAATAAAGCTGTTATAATAAGGTGTTTTGAATGGCGCATAATTAGCGTATTTTAAATTATTAATAATTCCATTTTAATGTCGCTCCTGGCATAAGGGAGATTTTTTTCGATTTCAATTTCTTTAAAACCATACTTTCTATAAATATAAAGGGCGTTTTCCAATTTGGTGCTGGAGTATAAAATTAATTTCTTCCAGGTGTTTTGTTTCGCTAAATCAATAGCAAAACGAAGTAGGGCTTGACCAATTTTTAATCCCTGATAATTTGGGTCTACAGCCATTTTACCCAATTCATATTCGTCGGTTCCCAATTCTATCAATGCAAAACATCCAACTATTTTGTCCTTGTACTTTGCAAAATAAATATATCCACCTTTATCAATAATGCTGGATTCACAATTTTCCAAAAGAAAGGTGTCCTTAGGTTCCACATAAAAGTACTTCTCCAACCAAGCTACATTAAGTTCCTTAAACCTCTTGGCATATTGGGATTCAAAGAGAATTATGTTTAAATCCATCTGTATTAAATCAATATACCCATAAAGTTAAGGTAAGCATTTTGTATTATTTGGAAGATATGTTAATTTTTTTTAACTAAAAAAATCTAAAATCCAAACCTGATCGTATATAGAGTGTTACAAACAAATAATTTTAAGGTTAAAAAAAAATTAAATAATTAATAATTACAATTATGACTGAAACAAAAAGTAATAATGGATTGAAGGTTATTGCAGGTTTATTAGGTGTAATTTTACTTGGGGTAATCATTTACACAGTAAGTTTATATCAGGATAAACAAAAGAACACTGCATTACTTACAAAAGAAAAAGAATTGGTTGTTGAAGATTTGACCAGTTTAAAATCAGAGTATGACAAAGCTATCTTGGAAAGCAACGCTACCAATGAAGAATTGGTTTCTGCTAGGGATAACATTGCAAAATACATTGATTCCGTTAAGACCATGAAAGCCGATATTGCCAGTCTTTATCGTTACAGAAAGCAAGTAGGGATCTTGACCAAAGAAAGAGAGCAATTAATAAGAAAAGTAGATTCTTTAACCAGATCCAATACTTTCTTGGCCATGCAAAGGGACAGTACCTATGTTGAATTGGAAAAACAAACAGTTTTCAATGATTCCTTAGTAGTACAGAACACTCAGTTGGCAGATGTTGTTTCCAAAGGTTCAGCTTTAAATTTATCCAAATTTTCTGTAGATGCAGTTAAAGAAAGAACAAGCGGAAAATTGGTTTCTACTTCTAGAGCTAAGGCTACCGACAAATTAAAAGTTTGTTTCACTGTTGCAGACAACGTAATTGCTCAAGCTGGTGACAGACAATTCTTTATTGAGGTTTTGGATCCACAAGGAAATGTATTGGGAGAAAGTTTCTCTAAAACAAGTGATTCCGGCGCTTCTGTAACTTACAGTAAAGGAACGGAATTCTACTATGAGAACCGCTCTTTGGACGTATGTGATTTCATTAACAAGCCAGCAAGTGAATTTCAAAAAGGGAATTATATGGTAAATGTTTATGATAACAATCTAAAATTATTGGGGACTTCCAAGTTTCAATTAAAATAAGGAACACTATCCATTTAAATAAAAAGGCCAATCTTTCGGGATTGGCCTTTTTTAATTATTGACTTCAAGTATTAATCCAAGGTACCTACCATATCTTCAGGTTTTACCCACTCATCATATTCTTCAGCGGTTACATATCCTAAATTAATAGCCTCTTCCTTTAAAGTAGTACCATTTTTATGGGCAGTATTGGCAATTTCCGCAGCCTTGTAATAACCTATTTTAGTGTTCAGGGCCGTAACCAACATTAAGGAATTGTTCAAAAGTTGCTTAATTACATCGTGGTTAGGTTCTATACCTACGGCACAATTCTCGTCGAAACTAACACAGGCATCCCCTATAAGTTGGGCAGATTGCAATATGTTCGCTGCCATCATAGGTTTAAAAACATTTAGTTCATAATGCCCTTGGGTTCCACCTACGGTTATGGCTACATCGTTCCCCATCACTTGGGCACAAACCATGGTCAGCGCCTCACATTGTGTTGGATTTACTTTTCCGGGCATAATAGAACTACCTGGTTCGTTCGCGGGAATAATAATTTCACCGATTCCTGATCTTGGTCCGGAAGCCATCATTCTTATATCATTGGCTATTTTATTTAGACTTACCGCCAATTGCTTTAAGGCACCATGTGTTTCTACTATGGCATCATGGGATGCCAAGGCCTCAAACTTGTTGTCAGCAGTTTTAAAGGGTAGTCCGGTAAATCTGGCTATATATTGTGAAACCAATACATCATAACCTTTGGGAGCATTTAAACCGGTTCCTACGGCAGTACCTCCAAGCGCCAATTCACTCAAATGATCCAAGGTATTGTCCAAAGCTTTTAGTCCATGATCCAGTTGGGAAACATAACCGGAAATTTCTTGGCCCAAGGTTAGGGGAGTGGCATCCATTAAATGCGTTCGCCCTATTTTTACCACCTTGGCAAATTCCTTGGATTTTTTATCCAACGTATTCCTAAGTTGCGTAATTCCCGGTATGGTAACTTCAACAATCTTTTTATAGGCCGCGATATGCATTCCGGTAGGAAAAGTATCGTTGGAAGACTGCGATTTATTTACATCATCATTGGGTTGAATCGTTTTTTCACCTTCCCCTATCTTTTTCCCAGCCAATTCATGGGCCCTATTGGCGATAACCTCGTTAACGTTCATGTTGCTTTGGGTCCCCGAGCCGGTTTGCCATATTACCAAAGGAAATTGATCATCGTGCTTACCATCTAAAATTTCATCGCATACTTGGGCAATTCGATCTCTTTTCTCTTCAGAAAGTACCCCCAACTCAAAATTAGCGTAGGCCGCCGCTTTTTTTAAATAGGCAAATCCATAAACTACATCCAAGGGCATTGATGCCGCCGGACCAATTTTAAAATTATTTCTCGAGCGTTCGGTTTGAGCTCCCCAATATCTGTTGGACGGCACTTTAACCTCGCCCATGGTATCCTTTTCTATACGGTATTCCATAATTTAAATTGAGTTTATTGATAATTACAAATTTACATTTATCTTGTTAAGTAATAAAATTTCCAAATGGGATAAGAAGGTACTTTTCCTGTTATAAAAACTTAGATTTTAGTTCCGGAGTGGGAATCATACAGGCATCCTTTTTACCATACCATTTATACCTGTTCTTGGCAATATAGTCATACACCCAGTTTCTTATTTTTTCGGGTATCCATTCGAACACGCTTGTCAACTGCCAGACTCCTCCAAAAGACTGGGCAATTTTAAGGGCTGCGGTAGATTTGGTGTAATAGGCCACACCTGGCTCTATTAGAATAATGGAATCGATCTGGGAGGTATCTATCCCGCGTTCTTTAACTAAATTCTTTCCAATTTCGCTTTGCAGTGCTGCAAACTTATACGCATTGCTTTTATCGTGTTTAATAACGTACTGGACAGAACTATTGCAAAGGTTGCAAACTCCGTCAAAGAGAATTATTTTATTATTTTCAATCATTTCCATAGTGGTCCAACCACTTTTTACATTTTTCTTTCTACCAATTCCAGTTGGTCTACCGCAACATTAGTGGTAAAAATACCATAGTTGACAATAGCTTTGTTCTTTTCCAAACTATCTATACTACCTACGGCCTTTCCATCCATAAGGCGTACACGGTCGCCTACTTTAAATACCGGACGTGGCTTATTTTTTTCCTTTACTTCGGCTTTCTTTTTCTCAACTTTTTTCTTTTCGCGGATTACCTCCACCTTTTTTATCACCTCTTGTTCTACCTTGGCCTTCTTTTCCTTTTGGGCCTTTACTTCTTTTACAGTTTGTTTTTTGCGCTTACTATTCTCGGTTTCCACAATACGTATCAATTCAGAAACCAAATTACGCTTCTTTTTATCCTGAAAATATTTTTCCGCAGCCGTATTTACCTTATTTCCCAAATAGATCATCCGTTGGTTATGGTCGTACAGTTCCTGATAGTTTTCCAATTTGGATTTGATCTTGGAATTAAGGTCCTCCAATTTTTGGGCTTCCGTCCTGGCCTTGGATTCCTCTTCTTGAAGCCTGGAACCGGTTTTCTCCATTTTACTACGCTCCTTTTGAAGTTTGGCAATGGTGGCATCAAAACGGACCTTACCGCGCTCTATTTTCTTTTTAGCCTTGTTTATGAGGCTATAGGGAATGCCATTCTTTTGTGCCACTTCAAAAGTAAAGGAACTACCGGCCTGTCCCAATACCAATTGATAAGTGGGTTCCAACGATTTTCCATCAAAAAGCATATTGGCATTGGTAACATGGGGCAATTCATTGGCCAATAGTTTCAGATTGGCATAATGGGTGGTAATAACCCCGTAGGCACCTCTTTCATAGAACACCTCCAAGAAAGTCTCGGCCAGGGCACCACCCAATTCCGGATCACTCCCGGTTCCAAATTCATCGATCAGAAAAAGGGTCTTGTCGTTGCATCTACGCAAGAAATAATTCATGTTCTTCAATCGGTAACTATAGGTGCTGAGATGGTTTTCTATGGATTGGTTGTCCCCAATATCGGTCAGTACATTATCGAATAAACAGACCTTGGACCGCTCATGTACTGGGATCAACAAACCGCTCTGCAGCATTACCTGTAAAAGACCAATGGTTTTCAGGGTAATACTTTTTCCCCCGGCATTAGGTCCCGATATAACGATAATTCTGTTCTCGGAATGCAGGGCAATGGTTTGTGGATATGTTTTTTCTTTTTTGTATTTATTGCTCAAAAACAACAAGGGATGATAGGCATCCCTTAAATAAAGCTCCCCATTTTCACTAATTTCTGGCAAGAGAGCATCCATTTCCAGAGCATATTTTGCTTTGGACGCCGTAATGTCGATATGAACCAGAAAATCTTGATAAGCATATAATTCAGGCGCAAAAGGCCGTATACGGTTGGTTAGATCGTTCAGTATTTTTTGTATCTCCTCCCGTTCCTCGAATTCCAGGTTCCCGAGTTCCCTACTGTACCTAAGGGTAGCCTCCGGTTCAATGTAGACAATACTTCCAGTTTTGGAGGTTCCCATAACGGCTCCCTTTACTTTTTTTCGATACATGCTCTTTACGGCAAGTACCCGTCTATTATCTACAACGGATTCCCTGATCTCGTCCAAAAGTTCCGAGGCGTGATAGGTATTGAGCGCAGTGGCAAAACTTTGATTTATTTTGCCCTTAACCACAACCATTTGAGAACGGATATTTTGTAGGTTGTTGGAGGCATTATCCTTTATTTCCCCAAATTTATCTATGACAGCCTCAATATTTCGAGGAATTTCAGTATTCAGGGTAACACTATCGGAAACGGCATAAAGCAGGGGATAGTACTCCTTAAATTTTAAAAAGAACTTAATATGGGTTGCAACTGTGGTACAAATGGAACCTATTTTCTTGAATCCACCTACTTCCAAAGTGGTATTCTCAATTTTAAGGAGTTTCAACTCCGAATTAATGGCATCAAAGTTATGATTGGGAATCCTATTGTCGTTGGAGTAAGAGGCCAAATACTCGGAAGTCTGTCCCAAAACGTCCAATAATTCGGTTTTCTCGGATATTGGTTCCAAATTAGTTACCTGTTCCTTTCCGAGCTCTGTGGTGCATCGGGCAGCCAATTGCAGTAGAACGGTATTAAACTCGAGATCTTGAAGCGTTTTTGAACTTATTTTATTCATTTATTCAATTTTCCTTTCCATAAGGATTTATAACCTTCAAAGGTAAGGAATAGGTGCAATATGGGAAGACTGTAAATGCATGTATTTGTTGCCATGGTCCACCTTTTTTTAGTCTAAAGACCTGACCAAACTATAGAAAAGTAGAGGAATGTTGGTTCCTAGAACAATATTTTTGGCACAGTATATGTTTTATAGCTAGGCTATTACAATAGTTTTATTTAGTAACCACTAAAACCACCACATGAAAAACCATAAATTAATACTCGGATATATTGGTATAGGAATTTTATTAATGTCCTGTAGTGCCACCAATAATTTAACGATGGGAGCCACAGAACCAGCCATAGTGCATCTTCCCAATGATATACAGAGAATAGGTATTATTAATAGAAGTTTGCCTTCTGAAGGCAATAAGCAAATTGACAAAATAGACCAGATATTGTCCGCCGAAGGACTTAATCTCGATAAAAAAGGGGCCGAAGTTGCCATTAACGCTTTGTCCGATGAATTGGCAGGCACAGGAAGGTTCGAAGAAATACTTATTTTGGATAACGAAACTGAAATAAGAAAAGGACTGGATGTCTTTCCGGCCAGCTTGTCCTGGGAGACAATAGAAGAGATTTGTGCGGCCAACGGTGTTGATGCTATTTTTTCCTTGGCATTTTATGATACGGATACACAGGTTTCCTATAAACCATCCGTAATGCAACTTCCCAATAGTTTGGGAGTTAAAGTGTCGGTACCGGCCCATGAAGTCACTCTGAACACACTTATAAAAAATGGATGGCGTATCTATAACCCCCGTACCAGACAAATCGTGGACGAATTTATGTACACAGACCATTTGGTATCCTCAGGAAGAGGTATTAACCCGGTAAAGGCAATAGAAGCCGTAGCTCGCAGGAACGAAGCTGTTGAAGAGTTAAGCAAAAATATTGGTTATGCCTATGGGTCCAGGATATCCCCATATAGACATAGGATCACTAGGGACTACTTTGTACGTGGAACCGACAATTTCGTAGTGGCCAAAAGAAGGGCACAAACCGGGGATTGGCAAGGTGCTGCCCAACTTTGGGAAAAAGAATTGGGTAATTCCAAGTCGAAAATTGCAGGAAGGGCCTGCTACAATATGGCGATAATAAATGAGATCAACGGGGATTTGAATGCCGCCATGGATTGGGCTTCAAAGTCTTACGCGGATTATGATAATAAGGATGCGCTTAGATATTTAAATATTCTTAAATACCGATTATCACAAAATGAAGTCTTGGAGCAACAAGCATCGCGATAAACTTAACTGTCCTCTATAAGGAATATTTCATTGGAATATAACAACTTAAAAGTCCGTTATCCATAAAATTGGAAACGGACTTTTTTAATTAAATACATATTCTTACAACAAAACTACAGTTTCGGCAATGTTTCTAAAACTAAATCAAAAACGCTGTTACAAAGGCAATTTTCCTGAAAAAAAGGCAAAATAGCCCTAAAATTCAATGGTTTAGGGGAGAATGGACAATATTTCCCCTATAAAATGAGTTTTACAAAGGTTATGATATTACGTCTAATTTTTTTTAAGATCGAATTTATTTTACAAAGCATGAGCAAGTTTTGTTTCCAGTTTTTTTTATTTAGCCTTATAGCTTTAACTGTAGGTTGCGGTTCCACTAAAGAAATTGTACTTCAAACCATGGAACCTTCACCTGTACATATTTCTCAAAAAATTAAAAGGATAGGCATCGTTAATAGGAGCATACGACCAGAGGTAGAAGAGGATGAAACAGGCCTTAACAGAATGGTGGCCGCCGAAGAGCAATGGCTTTTGGAGCAGGGGAGGAATGCTGCCCTTACAGGATTGTTCAACGAATTGCTAAAGGACAATCGTTTTGAAACTATTAAAATCCTGGATTCGGTACCTCAAGAAATTTTGCATTTTGAGATGGTAAACGATTCTATTTCATGGACCTCTGTCGAAAACATTTGTAATGCGTACGATGTGGATGCCATATTTTCTATGGCCTTTTTTGATACGGAAACCACAGTATCCATAAAGAAAACATCTATGATGCAACCAAACCTCATGAGGGTGAAGGTAAAGGTACCGGCCCAAGAGCTTACCTTGGAAACCCTTATTGAAAATGGATGGAAAATATACTATCCAAAATCAAAGGAAATTATTGATGAGATAGTATTTAACGATCAAATTATATCCAAGGGGAAAGGCACCAATCCTTTAGAGGCTTATAAGGCCATAGAGGGCAGAATGGAAACCCTTGTGGAACAGAGCAAGGCCACGGGCAGCAACTATGGACAGCGACTATTACCGTTCGAAAACAGTGTTGAGAGATCATATTTTGTTCGTGGCACCACCAATTTCGAACAGGCTTGTGTGTTAGTGGAAAATGGGGACTGGCAGGGAGCATCACAACTTTGGGAAAAGGAATTGGATAATTCCAATTCCAAAATTGCCGGCCGCGCCTGTTACAATATGGCAGTTATGCACGAAATTAATGGCGACTTGACTGCAGCTATGGATTGGGCATCAAAATCCTATAAGGACCATAAAAACAAGAATGCCATGGAATATTTGGATATACTTAAATATAGGTCTTTCCAAAACCAAATTTTGGAACAACAGGTTTCTAGATAATTATACAATCAAATAGTCCAAAGTACAATTATCAAGTGGACCACCACAATGTTTTAAGGCTTGTACAAGCCTTAAAAAGACTGCATGGTGACCAACTTTTTGTAAACTCCATCTTTTTCCATTAGTTGTGTATGGGAACCT
Organism: Arenibacter sp. S6351L; assembly: GCF_023016025.1. Classification (NCBI taxonomy): domain Bacteria; kingdom Pseudomonadati; phylum Bacteroidota; class Flavobacteriia; order Flavobacteriales; family Flavobacteriaceae; genus Arenibacter; species Arenibacter sp. S6351L. The sequence goes on from NZ_JALKBB010000003.1 coordinate 154,000, forward strand.
TGTTCCACAATCTCACCCTTTTGCAAAACTACTATAGTATTGGCATTTTGTATGGTGGAAAGCCTGTGCGCTATGACAATGGAGGTTCTATTCTGCATCATTTTTTCCAAAGCATCCTGAACCAATCTTTCGCTTTCCGTATCCAAGGCAGAGGTAGCCTCATCCAGAATCATAATAGGCGGGTTTTTAAGAACGGCCCTGGCAATGGACAGCCTTTGTTTTTGTCCGCCGCTTAATTTATTTCCGCTATCCCCAATATTGGTATTATATCCTTGGGGCAGCTCACTAATGAAATCGTGGGCATTGGCTATTTTAGCGGCTTCAATTATTTCTTCCTCCGTGGCATCCTCTTTTCCGAGTCCAATATTATTTTTAACGGTATCGTTGAATAAAATAGAATCTTGGGTAACAAGTCCCATTAAATTGCGAAGTGATTTTTTGCTAAAATCCCGAATATCGATACCATCAATTTTTATCTCACCCTCATTAACATCATAAAAGCGTGTCATTAGGTTGGCAATTGTACTTTTTCCGCTTCCGGATTGGCCTACCAGTGCTACGGTCTGGCCTTTGGGAACCTTTAGGTTAAATTTTTTCAGCACATACTCATCCTCATATTTAAAGGAAACATTTTTAATGTCTATTCCTTGTTCAAAATTGGGTTTTACAACAGCATCCTTCTTTTCAACAATTGGATTTTCGGTTTCCAAAATTTCCAAAACCCGTTCTGCAGCCGCATTTCCCTTTTTCACGCCGTAGGAAGCCTTGCTAATCGCTTTTGCAGGTGTAAGAATTTGATATGCCAGACCCATGTAAGTAATAAAAACACTTGCTTCCAATGATTTTTCCACCAAAACCATTCTTCCACCATACCATAATAAAATACCTATGACAGTTATACCCAGAAATTCGCTTGACGGGGAAGCTAAATTTTGCCTATTTAACAGACTATTTGAAAATCTATAAAATCTTGAGGTTGATTTTTGGAAAATAGAATTGAAACGACCTTCAGCATTAAAAGCCTTAATAACTCTTAAACCACCCAAAGTTTCTTCAAGAATTGATAAAAAATAACCTTGCTCTTTCTGAACCCTATCTGACTTACGCTTTAATGATTTTCCAATTAAGGAGATAAGAAAACCTGATAAAGGAAGAAAAATAAAGACAAATAGAGTTAATTTAGGACTAAGGGCAACCATAGCGAGTATTGTAAAAACAATGGTAAGCGGTTCTCTAACTATTAGTTCCAAAACGGATAGAAATGAATGTTGAATTTCCAATACATCGGAAGTAATTCTTGCAATTGTATCTCCTTTTCTTTTTTCCGAATAAAAACCAATTGGCAAGTCTATTGTTTTGGCATAGAGTGCATTTCGTAAATCCTTTAATACACCATTTCTAAGAAAGGTGATAAAGTACATAGCTAGATATCCAAAAAGGTTTTTTAAGAAAAACATTCCTATAACCAATGCAACCATAGTCATAAGTAACTGTCCTTGATCTTCACTTAGATTCTCCGTAACATAATAATTAAGATATGTGTCCAAATACTTTTGAACATCGCCAATACCCGTCCAAATTGGTTTTTCAGTAACCGCTTCCGTTTGTTTAAAAAGTACGGTTAACATTGGGAACAATGAAAGCATTGCGAGAGTACTAAACAATGCGTAAAGTATATTGGCAATAATATTTAAAAAAGCATATTTTTTGTAGGGTTTCGCAAAGCGAAGAATCTTTTTAAAATACTCCATTAACCTATATTCAGTTCTTTAAGGATTCTTTCAATTTTAGCATCCAACTCAGCGTCTACTTTTTTGTAATCGGCCGCGTTCTTCAATTTAGTGTTGATACTAAAATAAAATTTGATCTTAGGCTCCGTGCCACTGGGCCTGGCAGCCATTTTGGTGCCATCTTCGGTAATGTATATCAATACATTGGATTTTGGAATATCTATTGGGGTTACCTTACTTGTTATTACGTTTTTAGAAGTCGCCGTATTGTAATCTTCAACGGTTACCACTTTGGAACCATCGATAGCTTCAACGGGATTGTCCTTGAAATCGATCATCATTTGTTTAATTTCTTCCGCTCCCGACATTCCTTTCTTGGTCAAGGAAATCAATTTTTCCTTAAAGAACCCGTAGTCCACATAGCAATCTATAAGGTCCTTGTAGAACGAACTGCCGTTTGCTTTGGCGTTGGCGCCTATTTCACAAGCCAATAGGGTAGAGGTTACCGCATCCTTATCGCGTACAAAATCCCCTACCATAAAACCAAAACTTTCCTCGCCACCACCAATAAAAGGCTGGTCCGGGAAATCCTTGATCATTTTGGCTATCCATTTAAAACCTGTAAGGGCGGTCTTGCATTCCACCCCATAGCCCTTGGCCAAAGAGTCCATCATTGGCGTAGAAACAATGGTGGAGGCAATAAATTCTTTTCCTGTAATTCCTTTTTTCTTCCTTTGATCCAACAAAAACTTGGTCATCATGATCATGGTCTGGTTGCCGTTCAAAATCTTCATTTCGCCCTCCAGGTTGCGCACCGCCACTCCTAGACGGTCACTATCCGGATCGGTACCAATAACCATATCCGCACCAATTTCCTCTGCCTTTTTAATGGCCATGGATAGGGCCTCGGGCTCTTCAGGGTTTGGCGATACTACAGTTGGAAAATCACCATCTGGTTTGGCTTGTTCCTCAATAACGGTAACATTTTTATACCCGGCCCTTTTAAGTACCTCAGGGATTACGGTAATAGAAGTTCCATGAAGGGAGGTAAAGACAATTTTAAAATCGTCTTTGCCCTTGGCATTGAAGTTCCCATTTTTAACCGATGCTTCAATAAAGGCTTCATCTACCTTTTTGTCTATTAATTCTATTAAACTTTCATCCGCATTGAATTTGATGTCCTCAAAAGCAAGGCTATTTATTTCGCTAACTATGGCACCGTCCTGAGGTGGTACTATTTGTCCCCCATCTGTCCAATAAACTTTGTAACCGTTGTATTCCGGTGGGTTATGCGAAGCCGTTAAAACAATACCGGCGTGGCAGTTAAGGTATTTTACAGCGAAAGATAGTTCAGGGGTAGTTCGCAGTTCCGAAAAAAGGAAGACTTTAATACCATTGGCAGCAAAAACTTGGGCAACGGTCCTGGCCAAAGTGTCACTATTATGTCTACAGTCATAGGCAATGACTACTTTTACCTGTTCCTTATTATAAACTTGCTTTAAGTAGTTACTAAGGCCTTGGGTACTTTTTCCCAAAGTGTACTTATTTATTCTATTGGTACCGGCACCCATAATTCCCCGCATCCCACCAGTCCCAAATTCAAGGTTCTTATAAAAGCGGTCTTTTAACTCTTCGGTATTGTTGTCAATTAACTTTTGAATCTCGTTTTTGGTCTTGTCGTCGAAAAAATCGGTCAACCAATTTTTGGCGTTTTTCAGTATGGCTTCCATAGTCATTTGGTGTTATATGTTCTTAAAAATACAAAGAATATTCATTTATTTTTCGGTCAGATTTATTTCTTCGGTGATATTGTAACGGGTTTCATTCTTGCGAGATCTTACCATTATTTCGCCTAAAAAGCCTGCAAGGAAAAGTTGTGTTCCTATAACCATGGCTATCAGTGCAATATAAAATTGTGGTCGCTCCGTAATGAGTCGCCCAAAAGGGTTAATAAATACTTTATCTATACCTAAATAAAGGGCAAATCCAAAACCAATGGTAAACATTAGGACTCCCAAAGCACCAAAAAGGTGCATAGGCCGTTTTCCAAACTTGGAAACGAACCAGATGGTAATCAGATCCAAAAAGCCATTTATAAAGCGGTCCATACCAAATTTGGTCTTGCCATATTTCCTGGCCTGGTGCTGTACTACCTTTTCATCTATTTTATGAAATCCAGCACTTTTGGCCAAAACGGGAATATAGCGGTGCATTTCCCCAGAGACCTCAATGGTTTTTACAACCTCTTTCTTATAGGCTTTTAGTCCACAATTAAAATCGTGCAGCCTTACCCCGGAAGTTTTGCGTGCGGCCCAATTAAATAACTTGGAGGGAAGGTTTTTACTGAGTATGGAGTCGTATCTTTTTTTCTTCCATCCTGAAATAAGATCAAAGCCCTCTTGTTTGATCATGTGGTATAATTCTGGGATTTCCTCAGGGTTATCCTGTAGATCCGCATCCATAGTGATCACTACATCGCCTTGAGCTGCTTTAAATCCGGCATGAAGGGCCTGTGATTTTCCAAAATTCTTTAAGAAGCGTATACCCTTAACATTGGGATTGGACTTGCCCAATTTGGTGATAATGTCCCAAGAACCATCGGTACTTCCATCATCAATAAAAAGTATTTCATATAAAAAATGATTGGATTGCATTACGCGTACAATCCAATCATGCAGTTCTGTCAACGATTCTTCTTCGTTAAGTAAGGGAATTATTATAGATATATTCATTCGGTACTTATGGAAAATCTTTTCAAAAGTACAAATTACTGAATAGTTTCTTTCTTTTTTAAAATTAAAGCAGGAATAAGTGATAATATAAAACTTGACACTACTATATAAACCAATCCAAAAACGATTTGCATTGATGTTGTTGAGAATTTTTTGGCCATTTCCATTTGGGCATCAATTTGCGCTGGAGTCATTTTAGGATTTTCCATAAGCAAGCCCTTTTGGTATTCCATGGCCTTGTTCATCATTTCAGGGTCAATTACCCCTGCGAGGATCTGATTGAATATAATCCCAATGATACCAGCTATCAAACCAATTCCCACACCAACTTTTAATCCTTGCCCAAAGGACATAAAACCTCCATTGTCCTTTTTAAATTGCACCATGCCAATAGCGATAACCGCGATGGTTATTAGAAGGCTAACACCCATTACCATAGGGCCACCCTGATAATGCATATCCAACGAATATAACATCAATAAAAACGCTACACTTATGGCGCCTAGGATAAGTCCATAGGTTAAAGCATACTTTCCAGTTTTTAGTTTGGTTTCTTCCATGTTGATTAAATATTTTATAGTTTTTATGGTTAGTGGTAACAGAGCTAAATTTGTTACATTTAAAGGTAGCTAATTTTTATTTTTCTTTTTTGAGGTTTTAAGTTGTTCTTTTCAGAAAAATATTTAAATTTGCACCTCGAAATTAAGCAGGAACAAACGTTTTTACAATGAAAAAAGATATACATCCAGGGAATTATAGATTGGTAGCCTTTAAGGACATGTCCAATGAAGAGGTTTTTATCACTAAATCCACAGCCGATACCAAAGAAACTTTAGATGTTGATGGAGTTGAATATCCATTGGTTAAATTGGAAATTTCAAGAACTTCACATCCATTCTACACTGGTAAGGCCAAATTTTTGGATACTGCAGGACGTATCGATAAATTTAAAAGCAAGTACGAGAAGTTCAAAAAATAATATTTTCTTTACAAAAGAGTTATTAAGTCACGCAGTTGCGTGACTTTTTTTGTTATAATTTAGTTGTATGAACTATATTCTTTTTGACGGTACGGTAAGAAGGGCCTTGTTGCCGTTCACCTTTACCAGACCGGTTGCAGATATTAGGATAGGAATTCTCACCATCAGGGAAAAGTGGGAAAAACACCTAGGTAATACTATCACCACTATAACCGAGGATTATCTTTCGGAAAGATTTCCTATGGTGGAAATGGACGAGAACGTACTTATAAATGCTTCCTTTTTGCCCAATACCGAATTGGTGGACCTGGTAACCAATTTAAATGAAAAGGAAGCTGTGTTCTTAGGTGAGGAGGTTATAGCCTTTTATACCAAGGAGACTCAGGAAGAAGTTGATTTTTCAACCTACACCCATATTGAATTTGAAGGTCCCGTACTACGGATTGAAAATACCTGGGATATCTTTTCAAAAAATGGAGAGGCGATGCAGGCAGATTTTGACCTGTTGACCAAGGGCAGAAAAAGTGCTCCCATCTCCAAGACCAATAGTTTGGTGAACCCGGAGAATATATTTTTGGAGGAAGGTGCCAGTGTTGAATACAGTATATTAAATGCCTCCGAAGGACCTATTTACTTAGGCAAGAATTCCGAAGTATGGGAAGGCAACCTTATTCGAGGTGGTTTTGCCCTATGCGAAAAGGCGGTGGTGAAAATGGGTGCCAGAATCTATGGCCCTACTACCGTGGGCCCCTATAGCAAAGTATGTGGCGAAATTTCCAATTCCGTGCTTATAGGATATTCCAGTAAGGGCCATGAAGGCTATCTTGGCAATTCGGTACTGGGGGAATGGTGCAACATAGGTGCCGATTCCAATAATTCCAATTTAAAGAATAATTACGCTAAGGTTCGCCTATGGAATTACGATACGGAGAAATTTGAACAGACCGGACTTCAGTTCTGTGGCCTCATGATGGGCGACCATAGCAAAACGGCCATAAATACCATGTTCAATACCGGAACGGTAATAGGTGTAAACTGCAATATTTATGTGCCCGGATTCCCTAGAAATTTTGTTCCCAGTTTTAGTTGGGGAGGTGCCTCCGGTTTCACTACATACCAACCACAAAAGGCTTATGAAGCCGCAAAGGTAATGATGGCGCGTAGGGGAGTGGAATTCAATGAAATGGACGCCAAGATATTGGACCACGTTTTCGAAGAAACCAGGAGGTGGCGTAAAGATTAACTTCAACGTAATAAATTAACCAAACCCTTGGCAATACCATATGGGTTCCCAATTATTGGTATATTTGCAAACGATTTGGATCAATGTATAAGAAACCGAAATGAATTCGGTCAAAGAAGAACAATGATGAAGAAAAAGGTCGCTTTCTATACTTTGGGCTGCAAGCTCAATTTCTCAGAAACTTCAACCATAGCTAGGGATTTGGTAGAGGAGGGCTTTGAGCGTGTTGATTTTTCCGAAAATGCGGATATGTATGTCATCAATACCTGTTCCGTTACGGAAAATGCGGATAAGCGATTTAAGTCGATCGTCAAGCAAGCACAAAAAAGCAATCCAAATGCATTTGTTGCAGCCATAGGCTGCTATGCACAGCTTAAACCGGAAGAATTGGCAGCAGTAGACGGTGTTGATCTGGTTTTGGGAGCCACCGAAAAATTTAAGATAGCAGATTATGTCAATGATCTTTCCAAAAACGATTTTGGCCAGGTACATTCCTGTGAAATAGAAGAGGCCGACTTTTATGTGGGCAGTTATGCCATTGGCGATCGAACCAGGGCATTTTTAAAGGTACAGGATGGCTGCGATTATAAATGCACCTATTGCACCATTCCTTTGGCCAGGGGGATTTCAAGAAGTGATACCCTTCAGAATGTATTAAACAATGCCGCCGAAATCTCATCAAAGGGCATCAAGGAAATTGTACTTACCGGCGTCAATATTGGCGATTATGGAAAAGGAGAGTTTGGCAATAAAAAACATGAGCATACTTTTTTAGATTTGGTAAAAGCGTTGGATAAGGTAGAAGGCATACATCGCTTACGAATTTCTTCCATTGAACCCAATTTATTAAAAAATGAAACTATAGATTTTGTGGCGCAAAGCAATTCCTTTGTTCCCCATTTCCATATTCCGCTTCAGAGCGGTAGTGATGCCATTTTAAAATTGATGAGCAGAAGATACCTCACCAACTTGTATGTGGATCGGGTTAAAAAAATTAGGGAAGTTATGCCAGACGCCTGTATTGGAGTCGATGTCATTGTTGGATTTCCTGGGGAAACCGAAGAACATTTTTTGGAAACCTATAATTTCCTTAATGAACTGGATATTTCCTATCTGCATGTATTTACATATTCTGAAAGGGACAACACCAAGGCAACGGAATTAACCGGAGTAGTTCCCAAAAAAGTAAGGAATAAGAGAAGTAAAATGCTGAGGGGGCTCTCTGTTAAAAAAAGAAGGGCTTTTTATGAAGGACAGTTGGGCGCTACAAGAACGGTATTATACGAAGCCGAAAACAAGGAGGGCTATATCCACGGATTTACCGAGAATTACGTAAAAATAAAAACACCATGGAATCCAAGCTTGGTGAATACCTTGCACGAAATAAAACTTACGGAAATTGATGATGATGGTATGGTAAGAGGTGTAGAAGTTGGCAGTATGGTATCTGCCCAGTCCTACAATTAATTACCTCCATTGATATGGTCAACTATTTTTAGTAGGAATCAAACACTAAAACAAAAAAAAAACCTCTCGATTATGAGAGGTTTTTTTATCGTTATATTCTAATTCCTACGGGAAGCATTTCTTTGTATTGTCGATTCTTTCTCAAGAAACCAGCAATTTGAGGGCTAGTAGGCACCACTCTTAAATTTTGTTCTTGGATATGGCTCAAGACACTTTTAATGAACTCTTCTTTAAAACCTTCCTTTGTTATTTCCTCAGGAATTACAAGTTTTGTTAAAAAAACTTTACGCTCTTGGGAAGAATACTCAATTTTAGCCAAGTGGCCGTCAACCCTGGCTTCAAATTGTCTCAAGAAACCATTGTCCTTAATTTCTACTTCATTCATATAGTTTGATTTTAAATAATGACTAATTTTGAATTATGATCATAACGTTCTCAAATTACAATCTAGGCTCATAAACTAAATAAACACATAAGCAGGGACGAAAAAGCCAAGAAAACAAAGTTAGTGAAAAAATAGTTATTATCCTATTAAAATAGTATGCTAGAAAACCAAACGGTCCAAAATAAAAAACATGTTTATTTCATGCCCGGCATGGCAGCCAACCCCTCCATTTTTGACAACATAAACTTACCATCGGAAACTTTCGAAAAACATTTCCTGGATTGGTCAGTTCCCGATAAGAATATTAGCCTGGAGGACTATGCCTTAAAAATGTCCAGTCTCATTAAACATGAGGATGCAGTCCTGATCGGGGTTTCCTTCGGTGGTATTCTGGTCCAGGAGATGGCAAAACACATTAAAGTAGGAAAGGTCATTATTATTTCGAGCGTCAAAAGTAATTCGGAATTGCCCAAAAGAATGATTTTTGCCAAGTATACCAAAGTACATAAGCTATTGCCTACCGGGTTAGTAAACAATATGGAATTATTGGCAAAATATGCCTTTGGCGAAACTGTCCCCAAACGTCTAGCACTTTATGAGCAGTATTTGTCCATCCGTGACAAATATTATCTGGATTGGTCCATAGATGCTATAGTAAATTGGAAACAAACCCATTACATGGAAGAAATAATTCATATTCATGGTGAAAATGACCCTGTCTTTCCCATAGGACATATAAAAAATTGCATTACAGTCAAAAATGGGACCCATACGATGATTATTCACCGGTCAAAATGGTTTAATGAACACTTACCTACAATTATTTTGCAATAAGGCAGTTCTATTTAATATCTTTGAAGTAGAAATAGGCACATGGCATGAGCTACCCAGGTAGGAAATCTGCCAATCCAATGTAGTAAGGCACTTAAGAAAATTTAGAAATTTAAAACAATTGAACAGATGAAGGTTATAAAGAATATTTTAATGATTTTGGGAGTTTTTTTCGTAGGAAGCACCTTAATTTTTGCGGTGCAAAATCAGTACAAGGAAACTGCCATGCTGGTCGAGAAGTCGGAGCCTAAAACAAATGATGGGGAGGAAGTGGGCTATCGTATAACAGCCATTGAGATTCCTGAAGATTTGAATTTCGCAGGTGAAGCGGTGCCTTTTGATGATCCAGAGATTATGGAACGTGTTGATCGCGAGTTTTTGGTGAATACCTATTGGCAGTCAAATGCCCTTTTGCTTATGAAAAGAGCCAATAAATTCTTCCCTATAATTGAGCCTATCTTAGCAAAAAATGGAATTCCGGACGACTTTAAATACTTGGCATTGGCAGAAAGCGGGCTTCAAAACGTGGTTTCTCCTGCAGGGGCCACAGGCTTTTGGCAGATAATGAGTGCCACAGGAAGAGAATACGGCCTGGAAATTAACAGCAATGTAGACGAAAGGTACCACGTTGAAAAATCGACTGAAGTAGCCTGTAAATACCTGAAAAGGTCGAAGGAGAAATTTGGCAGCTGGACCTTGGCTGCGGCAGCATACAACGCCGGGGCAGGAGGAATCCAAAAATATATGGGTATACAGAAAGCGGACGGCTACTATGATCTTCTGTTGGGCGAAGAAACAGGTCGCTACGTGTTTAGAATATTGGCCATTAAGGAAATACTATCCAATCCAGAGAAATACGGTTTTCATCTTGAAAAAGAGGATATGTATACGGCAGTTCCAACTTTTAATGTTGAAATTAATGAACCTGTGAGCAATTTTGCCGATTTTGCAAACCTTTACGAGATCAACTACAAAATTTTAAAGCGACATAACCCTTGGTTGAGGGAGCCACATTTAAATAATTCTTCCAGGAAGAAATATACTATAGAAATCCCAAATAAAGGATACTACAAGATTTCCAAATAATGGTCTCTTTCCTAAAGGATAACATTTGGCCATTTCTTTTAGGGATTAATTATTTGTTGGTTATCATTTTTTCGGTCTTAATCGTTCTTAAAAATAGGAATCCGGTTAAGACCTTGTCTTATATATTTGTTTTGGCAACATTACCCTTTATTGGGCTGCTGGTCTATTATTTTTTTGGTCAAGATTATAGAAAGGACAAGATTTTCGAAAAAAAATATGTCGAGGATAATGACCGACTAAAAAAATGGCGCAGCAGCTTCAGCCTCAATAATTCGGAAAGAGAGGATTTAAAGGAATTTCTTGGAGAAGGTATTTTTAAGATATACCGATTAATGCGGAATAACGAAAGGGCCGTGCTCACCTTTGATAACGAGGTTGATATCCTGATAAATGGAGAGGAAAAGTTTAAATATCTGAGGGAGGATCTAGAAAATGCCAAACACCACATACACCTGGAGTACTTTGTGTTGTTCGACAAAGGATTGGGAAGTGAGATTATTGAACTTCTATGTAAAAAGGCCCAGGAAGGAATAAGTGTTAGACTTATTTATGATGACGTAGGAAGCAATATTTCCAATGCCTACAAAAAGAAACTTTCAGACAGCGGCGTGAAGCATTTTGCGTTTATGCCTGTGTTGTTCTCCAACTCTACCAGCAAACTGAATTATAGGGACCATAGAAAGATAGTGGTCATTGACGGTAATATCGGATACGTTGGTGGCATTAATTTAGATCAGAAATACGACAACACCTTTAATAACGAAAGATACTGGAGAGATACTCATTTACGCATTAGGGGAGGAGCCGTAGGTGCCCTTCAATCCTCTTTTGTTTTAAGTTGGAATTTTGCTGCCAAGGATGCGATGGAAATCGAGAAAATTCTACTCCCGAAACAAAAGTCCGCTCCACAAAAACCTGTAGCAGTACAAGTTGCGGCAAGCGGTCCTGACAGTGATTGGGCCAATATAATGGAAGCCATGTTTTGCGCCATTAATTCGGCACATGAAAGTATATTGATCACAACGCCTTATTTTATGCCCAATTCAGCAATACTAACGGCTCTGACCACAGCAGCAAGAAGTGGGGTAGAAGTAAAAATTATAGTGCCGTACGAATCGGATTCAGTGGTGGCTCAATACGCCACTGATTCCTATATTGAGGAATGTTTATTTTCCGGCATCTCCATACATCGCTATAAAAAAGGGTTCATACATGCCAAGACCTTAGTTATAGATGATATGTTCTCCAGTATTGGTACAGCCAATATGGATTACCGAAGTTTCTCCATGAATTTTGAAATAAACGCCTTGTTATATAACAAGGACATCAATCAACAAATGCGAAAGCAATTCCATTTAGACCTTGAGGACTGTGACGAAGTTACCTTGGAACGTTGGCAGAACAGAAATATAATTAGACGACTAAAGGAATCCTTTAGCCGACTTTTTGCCCCCTTGCTTTAGATATCATTAGTATGGGTAGGACACCAAAACCGTTTAACCCCACTGAAACTAGATTTTTTTCAATTGCTGCTGCATCATCTTGATCTGTTCGGCAAGCATATTTTGTTTGTCCAGTTTCTTAGCTTCATTCAATAGGGTAGTAGCCTCTCTTTTTCTACGTTTTTGCATGGCAATACCAGCAAGGCTCAATTTTGCCATTGCCACATCATAATCCATGTTAAGTCCAAATTTTAATGCTTTTTTAAAGTATTTTTCGGCCTGGGTAAGGTTGGTCTGTGAGAAAATAATACCATTTAGGTAATTATAATAACCATTTTGCTTTTTGGTAAGGGCGGCATCAGGATTTTTAATTTTATCGAGCCATTTTTTTGTGCCGGCCAAATCCTGCTTCCGCATTCTTAGGAATGCCAATAAAATTATTTCATTCCTATAATATAGAAATATAAAAATAGAAGAAAGGAGAAGCAAAGAAATCCCATTACCAATATTACCTTCTACAAATTGGTATACTGCATAAGCTATTATTAGCGCAGCTATAACTAGTTTTAAATTTTTATTGAACATATTACTTATTAATTAATTGGTACGTTATTTTAGATTTAATAGTGGTCGGTATTTCTTGTCCGCCCATTTGTGTCATTGTGGATATCCCAGTAGATGTACCCTCTACCAGCATATGCATAATAAAACCGGTATTAGAATCTGCTGTTAAGGTTGTGGTTTGTGTACCGCTAAGTTTCATAATGGTATTGGCATCCGTTACGTCCATCAACACCGCAGCTTTGCCGCTAATCTTGACCTTGTTGTCAACGATACTCTTAAGGGTCCACACATTGGTTGTCTTTAATTTGCCATTGTAGACATTCTCCCATTTATCGTTTATATTGACTTTCTTGTCGGGGTAAATAAAGGTCATTTGCTTGTAACTATTGGACAAAGCCTCAGATCCAAACTCATTTTCCAAAGATTTTTTCATCATATTGATCGAGAATTCGTCCTCAAGACCAGAAGCCCTTGCCATTTTGGAAACCAGACTATCACCACCTTGAACCTTCAATATATTTCCGGTCTTTGCTAAAACCATTTTCACTGGGTTGTTCAATATGGTATTGAATACTTTGGATTGCATATCCTCATCATTAACCTCTTTGGCCTTGACATTCATTAATTCCCCTTGGATACTAGAGGTCATTTTTAAATTTAAATCCTTAAATGTCAATGCTACCTCATAGCCATTATTCAGCTCCCCCAGCACTTTAAATTCCAATATACCATCTATGTGGTTCGTTATTTCATGGGTTGCACCATCCAATTCCTGGGTTATAATCTGCTCGGCATCCTGCTTGATCTTAAAAACATCTCCCTTTTTTAAGTGATATTGCAATGTGGTTTGTGCATAAACACCCATATTGCATAGGATGCAAACCGTTAAAAAAATAAAGCGCTTCATGTTAAATTGTCATACTGGTTAAGCCGTTGCAAAAGTAGTAAAATCCTGTGGGCCTTATAGTGGGCAATCCTAAAAAAAATATTTTTTTAATTAGATTTGCCAATGCAAAAACTCTTTGTATATTTGCAGCCGGATTTTGCTGTCGATGAAGCAAAATTAAAGATTGTCAAAAAAGAAATTTAAGCATACTATAAAAAATACGCTACGATGAGCAAAAGAACATTTCAACCATCAAAAAGAAAGAGAAAAAACAAACATGGTTTTAGGGAACGTATGGCTACTGCCAATGGTAGAAAAGTTCTTGCTAGAAGAAGAGCTAAAGGAAGAAAGAAATTATCTGTATCCTCGGAGCTGAAGCACAAAAAATAATGATAGAATTGTTTTTTTAAAATAACAAGGTGTTACTTTTTCCGAAGTAGCACCTTTTTTTTGTCCAATTCCCTTTTTCATATATATAAATAACTAGTAAAATGCCCAAAAGAAAAGATTTAAACTCTATTTTAATTATTGGTTCTGGACCCATCGTTATTGGTCAAGCGTGTGAATTTGATTATTCAGGTACACAGGCGTTGAGATCTTTAAGAGAAGATGGCATAGAAACAATCCTCATCAACAGTAACCCAGCAACGATCATGACGGACCCAACCATGGCCGATCATGTATACTTAAAGCCATTGACTACAAAATCTATTAGGGAGATTTTGGAAAAACATCCCAATATAGATGCAGTCTTACCTACTATGGGGGGGCAAACAGCATTGAATCTTTGTATTGAAGCGGATACTAAAGGAATTTGGGAAGATTACGGAGTAAAGATCATAGGTGTAGATATTGACGCCATCAATATTACGGAAGACAGGGAGAAATTCCGTGAGCTAATGCTTAAAATTGGCATTGGAATGGCACCTCAGGCCACTGCTACATCCTTTCTAAAAGGTAAGGAAATTGCTCAAGAATTTGGATTTCCATTGGTTATCAGGGCTTCCTATACCCTTGGTGGTGCCGGAGCTTCCATAGTTTACAAACCAGAGGATTTTGACGAACTTCTTAGTCTTGGTTTGGAAGTTTCCCCAATACACGAGGTCATGATAGATAAAGCCCTAATGGGGTGGAAGGAATACGAACTGGAGTTGTTAAGGGATAAAAATGATAACGTAGTTATTATTTGTACCATTGAAAATATGGACCCTATGGGAATCCATACAGGAGATTCCATTACGGTAGCACCAGCTATGACGCTGTCTGACACTACCTTCCAGAGGATGAGGGATATGGCCATTAAAATGATGCGCAGTATAGGGGATTTTGCAGGGGGATGTAACGTTCAGTTTGCAGTTAGTCCAGATGAAAAGGAAGACATTATCGCTATTGAAATCAATCCTAGGGTTTCCAGATCGTCAGCATTGGCATCAAAAGCTACTGGATATCCCATTGCCAAGATAGCCGCTAAATTGGCTATAGGGTATAACTTAAATGAGCTGAGCAATCAGATTACAAAATCTACCTCTGCCTTATTTGAACCTACTCTGGATTATGTAATCGTAAAAATACCACGTTGGAATTTTGATAAATTTGAAGGTTCGGATAGAACTTTGGGTCTCCAGATGAAATCGGTAGGAGAGGTAATGGGCATTGGCCGATCTTTCCAGGAAGCCCTGCACAAAGCCACCCAGTCTTTGGAAATTAAGAGGAACGGACTTGGAGCAGATGGTAAAGGATATACCAATTATGATGAGATTATTAGCAAACTCACCATCCCAAGTTGGGACCGTGTCTTTGTAATTTATGATGCTATTCAGTTAGGGATTCCGCTGAGCAGGATCCATGAGATCACTAAAATAGACATGTGGTTTTTAAAGCAGTACGAAGAACTTTATCAACTGGAAAAGGAAATTACCAATTTCAGCATTGAAACACTTTCCAAGGACCTGCTTTTGGAAGCCAAGCAAAAAGGGTTTGCCGACAGGCAGATTGCCCATATGCTGGATTGTTACGAGAGTGAAGTTTATAATAAACGTGTTGCCCTTAACATTAACAGGGTTTACAAACTGGTCGATACCTGTGCTGCGGAGTTCAAGGCTATGACCCCTTATTATTACTCTACTTTTGAGGCGGAAATAGAAACCCCGGACGGTAAGAAATATGTTGAGAACGACAGTATTGTAACCGACAAGAAAAAAATTGTGGTCTTGGGCTCAGGGCCCAACCGAATAGGACAAGGTATAGAATTTGATTACTGCTGTGTACACGGTGTATTGGCCGCTTCGGAATGTGGCTATGAGACCATCATGATCAACTGTAATCCCGAAACGGTTTCCACGGATTTCGATATTTCGGACAAACTATATTTTGAGCCAGTATTCTGGGAACACATCTATGATATCATTAGACATGAAAAACCAGAGGGTGTCATTGTTCAACTAGGGGGCCAAACAGCCCTTAAGTTGGCGGAAAAGCTGGACAAATACGGCATTAAAATAATAGGTACAAGTTTCAAAGCCTTGGATTTGGCAGAAGACAGAGGAAGTTTCTCCAACTTATTGGCCGAAAACAATATTCCATTCCCTCAGTTTGGCGTGGCAGAAACTGCCGATGAAGCTTTGGCCCTTTCAGACGAGTTGGACTTCCCATTGTTGGTTAGACCTTCATATGTTTTGGGGGGACAGGGAATGAAGATTGTGATCAACAAGGAAGAATTGGAGGAACATGTTGTAGATCTTCTAAGGAAAATACCAAATAACAAATTGTTGTTGGATCATTATTTGGATGGCGCCATAGAGGCCGAGGCCGATGCCATTTGTGATGGGGAAGATGTTTACATCATTGGAATTATGGAGCATATTGAGCCATGTGGAATTCACTCAGGGGATTCCAACGCCACTTTGCCACCATTTAATTTGGGCGAATTTGTGATGCAACAAATAAAGGACCATACCAAGAAGATTGCCTTAGCGCTAAATACGGTTGGACTAATAAATATTCAGTTTGCCATCAAGGATGATATTGTATACATCATAGAGGCCAACCCTAGGGCATCCAGAACGGTACCATTTATTGCAAAGGCCTATAAAGAGCCTTATGTAAATTATGCAACCAAGGTGATGTTGGGGGAGAAAAAAGTAAAGGACTTTAATTTTAATCCGCAATTGGATGGCTATGCTATTAAGCAACCGGTATTTTCCTTTAATAAATTCCCTAACGTAAATAAGAATTTAGGACCCGAAATGAAGAGTACCGGGGAGAGCATTTTGTTTATAGACAGTCTTAAGGACGACGAATTCTACAACCTGTATTCTAGGCGTAAGATGTACTTGAGCAAATAGTTTCAAGATATATGGATACTGGAAGGGATTCACTTCCATGAAAATAAAAAACTCCTTTTTCTATTAATTTAGAAAAAGGAGTTTTTTTTGTTATGGTAGATAAAGGTCCGAGTTAAACCATTAAGTTATACAACTCAAAAATCTATTTGGGAAGACCAAACTAGTCCAGAGAATATTCCTTATGAATCAATTATTCGGTCGCACTTTCGAAAGCTTCCTCTCCACCTACAATAGGCAAGGTAAAAGTTGTTTCATCCAAATCCACCGATAATTCTGTACCAGGATTTGGCAAAAGCGTAAATTCCCTGTCACTTGAGAAGATCATAAGTGCAATTTGTTGGCCTTTGGGTATAATCTGATCATCCGGTATCAAATCAAAAGTTAGATTGTAGAACTGTCCAGGCACCAAAGGTTCACTATGGGTAAGGGAACTGTGGTTTTGTGGGTCTGCCCAACCACGGGTTATAATGTTATCCGTTATTTTCACATTCTTTCCTTCATTCCAAGGCAAGGAAACCAACCAAACCGATAAATTAGCGGCAACTTTGTTGCTCGCCACAGAAATACTAATTTTTGGAGTTCCAGATAGGTGAATATCCTTCTTCAGTATTGGCGTAATAAAAAGCAGGCGATGATTGGTATTCTCTGCCTTGGCCAAGGTTTCTCCAGAAAAAGAAAAATTGTCCACTAGGGTTTCCACACCTTGATCCGGTTTCTTTTTAGTACTTAAGACACCTTTCTCCGGAGCACCTCCTTCAAGATATAAAGTTACAGGTGCCGCTTCCGGATTTGGATAATCTTTATAAGGTGTTGGATTTAGCTTATCATCATTCTCACGAACAATCCAAGCTTTGGCATCTTCTTCCACACCATTTTCAATACCATGCAAATAGCGGGTAAACCACCTGTTCATAAGGGTTAGCGGAGGCTCACCTCCATGTCCGTTCTGGTGATAATAAATTTGGGTGGGCAAACCTTTATCCTTTGCTGCCTTATAAATTCTATAGCTATGCTCCGGCATTACATTCCAATCGTTAAATCCGTGCGCCATCAATAAAGCGGCCTTCATGGGTTCCATATCATTCAAGTAATCACGGCCAGCCCAAAATTCGTTGTAATCTCCAGTGATCCTATCCATACCGTTTTTCATTTCGGTATCCCTAACAACCTTATTGTTATGCGCACGTTTGGACTCGTCCCCGCTGTGTATAAAGTCGTAAAGCACATCTATGTCCTCTCCTAAATACCCCCCTGGAGAACGCACAAGGCCATTGGATCTATAGTAGTGATAATAAGAAGTATTTGGAGCGATGGGAATAATTGCCTCCAATCCCTTAACTCCGGTTGTAGCGGCGGCCAAGGGTATGGTGCCATTATAGGAAGTACCGGTCATACCAACTTTTCCCGTAGACCAATAGGCTTTTACCTTTTCTTTACCATAAGGTTCCGTATAACCTTTAGCCCTACCACATAACCAATCTATAACGGCTTTTGGGGCCAAGGACTCATTGTCCCCACCCACTGTTGGGGAACCTTGGGACAACCCTGTACCAGGGGAGGAGGAGTGAACCACGATATAACCACGGGGAACCCAGGTTTGAATATGTGACTTGGAAATATAAGGTCTTTTCCCGGTCCTGACTACCTCGGGGTGCAAACGCTCTTTAGGAGTATCACCCAATTCATGCCGTACATCCCAAAAAATCTCATTCAAATTGGAAGCCACACCGGCAAAATAAGGACTACTAATGTAAATGACCGGTAATTTAAGTCCTTCCGTTTCAGTTTGGCCAGGTCTAGTGACCGAGACATGCATTCTATCTTTCTTACCATCCCCATCAGTATCAAATCCTGTTTCAACCCATAGGTCATGTGTTATCCATTTAGATTCATCACTAAAACCAGGTACGACCTGAGCTTCTCCGTTCTCAAAAATTGGAACAGATTTCTTCTCCAATAAAGTTTCACTTTTCTGGGCGCTAACTATGGTTAGTACTCCCAATAAAAATGTGAATACAAATGCAATTTTGTTTTTAATCATAATCGACTTTAAATTAATATATAGAATTTAGGTTTATATTATATGGGAGAGTAGGTTGTTGATTCAAGACCAATTATGGTTCGAAATAAAATAGGTTGCGACAAATATTTTTGGTTAGGCAATTTACTGGAGGCTTCAATCCTCACACCGATTAATGGACTGGTTACATTTGCCCCAAAAGTAATCGATATTTTGCTTGGAAAGGAATTTTCAACCCACATGTAGACTCGCACTGTATAGCAATTATATGGCACGAATATACCCAAAAATTGTGGTACAAGGTTTCCAATAAGTTAGCCAATCTATATGATTTATTACTTCCCAGCGATTCAATATGTAGACAGAAAATTCAATAAAAGGCAGATAGGGTCTTCTTAAAAAGGCTATATCGACATCACTCAGTAATAATTTTAGCAATTATAGGCCATATGTTATTGGCTATAATCTTTTGTCCTTCGGCTGTGGGATGTATACCGTCAGGTTGATTTAGTTCTGGATCTCCTGCCACATCCTCCAAAAGGAATGGAATTAGACCAATATTGTTCTTTTTGGCAAGGTCTGGAAATATATCCTTGAATTCGCTAGTATAATCCTGGCCCATATTGGGGGGAATTTGCATTCCAGCCAGAATAATGGTCGTATTGGGATTTTTTTGTTGCACCACATCTATAATTTCCTGTAAGTTCCCACGGGTTTCTTCCAGTGATATGCCACGTAGACCATCATTGGCCCCAAGTTCCAGAACAAAAACCTCTATATCGGCATTAAGTACCCAGCCAAGCCTATTTTTTCCACTGGCCGTTGTTTCCCCACTTAAACCGGCATTAACTACTTTATAGGACAGTTGCAGGGAATCTATCTTATCTTGTATCAAAGCGGGAAAAGCTTCATTGGGGTCAAGGCCCATACCTGCAGTAAGACTATTTCCAAAAAACAAAATTACCTTACTTTGGTTCTTTTCCTCAATCTTGTTTTCAATAGCATTTTCCTCTTTTTCTCCAGCATCGGCCTTCTTGGTTGCCATATTTCCGCAAGAAGTAAAAAAAATAAATAATAAATAAGAAAATCTTAACAAGGTTCGCATGGGATATTGGATTAAAATCAAAATCATTTCAGTATTTTGCCTACTTAGGAAAACCTTGAAATATAAATTATATGCCAAAGATATTAAACGTAAACAATTTAGGGAAAATCTATACGAGTGGCTCTAAAAAACTTACGGTATTGCAAGATATTACTTTTGATGTGGAGGAAGGGGATACTTTTTCCATTGTAGGCCCTTCTGGAAGCGGAAAAACTACATTGCTTGGTATATGTGCAGGTCTGGATCAACCGGATTCGGGTACGGTGACCTTGTGCGGAACTGAATTAGGAAGTTTAAACGAAGATGAGAGGGCCATACTACGCAATAGGAATATAGGATTTGTTTTTCAGGATTTTCAACTACTACCAACACTTACCGCTTTGGAGAATGTGGCCATTCCGCTGGAATTAAGGGGAGATAAAAACGCTATGAAGAATGGAATGGAACTATTGGACAAGGTAGGTCTTCAAAATCGATTCCATCATTATCCATCCCAACTCTCGGGTGGGGAACAACAGCGCGTTGCCTTGGCCAGGGCATTCTCCAACAATCCTTCCATATTATTTGCCGATGAGCCTACCGGTAATTTAGATGCTGAAACAGGGGAAAAGGTGATACAATTACTTTTTCAACTTAATGCTGATGCAGGCACCACCTTGGTAATAGTTACCCACGATTTGGAATTGGCAGCCAAAACAAAACATATATTAAGGTTAAAGGGTGGTAGAATTATTGCCAACCAAGAAACAACGGCATTGTGAACGAACATAATTTCAATTCAAAGTCCGGGTTTCAATGGCTGCTAAAAATGGCTTGGCGCGATGGAAAAGCAAGTAAAAGGAAACTTTTTCTTTTTATGGCTTCAATTATTATGGGGATTGCAGCGGTAGTCTCTATCCAATCTTTTGGCGATAATCTTAAAAAAAATATCTCCCTACAGTCCAAATCCTTAATGGGGGCCGATTTTATAATCGATAGTAGGAATCCACCAAATGAAAAGGTTCTGGGAATAATGGATTCCCTTGGCGGGGCCAATGCTAAAGAAATAAATTTTCCTTCCATGGCTGCTTTCCCAAAAACAGGAGCTTCCAAATTGGTACAAGTTCGTGGAATTGAAGGCGGTTTTCCTTTTTATGGTATACCGGAGACCATACCCTTAGCAGCAGCAGATAACTACCAACAAAATGGTGGAGCTTTGGTAGATGCCACAGTTATGCTGCAGTATAACCTACAAGCCGGAGATAGTATTAAAATAGGGGAAGTTACCTTTCCAATTGCCGGGTCACTAAAATCGATACCGGGTAGCTCTGGGCTGTTCAGTTCTGTGGCGCCTCCCGTGGTGATTCCCTACAGGTTTATTAAAGAAACAGGATTGATACAAAAGGGCAGTAGGTTAGATTACGAATTCTATTTCTTCCAGCCAGATACAGATCTAGATATACTGGATAAAAAATTGGATCCCATATTGGATGCCGAAGGTGCCGATTTGGATACCCATACCTCTACGAGTGCCAATTTGGGTCGCAGATATGGAAATTTTGGAAAATTTCTTAATCTGGTCGCTTTTATTGCCCTCCTTCTCGGTTGTATTGGAATTGCAAGTGCCATCAATATTTATATAAAGGAAAAATTGAGATCGGTGGCTGTTCTTAAATGCTTGGGAGCAACAAAAAAACAAACTTTCTTAATTTATCTACTGCAAATTGCAGTGCTTGGATTGTTGGGAGGAGCTATAGGCACCGTATTTGGTATAATTCTACAGCAAATATTCCCATTACTTCTAGGGGACCTGTTACCGGTAGATGTACAATTGTCCTTGACACCGAAGGCAATAGCCATGGGACTTCTATTAGGTCTCTTCATGTCCGTCCTTTTCGCACTCTACCCTCTAATGGGAACCTTGTATGTCTCGCCCCTTCAAGCTTTAAGGGTACAGGAAGTGGATAGGTCAAGGTCTAGGCGGGGTCTTATTTTGGTCTCTTTGGCTATTTTAAGCTTCTTGTTTCTTTTTTCATATTGGTTATTAAAGGATTGGAAATATTCCTTGTCTTTTGTTGCCGGCATAGTAGTTACCTTTGCCATAATGGCCGGTTGGTCCGCATTGGCCATGAAGGCAATAAAAAAATATTTTCCAACTTCTTGGGGTTTTACTGCCCGTCACAGTTTATCGAACCTTTTTAGACCGCAGAACCAAACCTTGACCTTGGTCTTGGCTATTGGTATAGGCACCTTTTTGATCAGTACCCTATATTTTACCAAAGACTTTTTGTTGGCAAAATCTTCCATGGGAACAGATGCCAATAGCCCCAATATAATTCTTCTGGATATTCAAACCGAACAGAAAGAAGCCGTAGCCAATACCATACGGAGCGACGGTCATCCTGTATTGACGGATATCCCGATTGTTACGATGAGGGTCAACAGCATAGATGGCAAGTCGGTAAACGAGATAAGAAAGGATACAACTTCCACAATAAACTCCTGGATATTGAACCATGAGTTTAGGGTAACCTATAGGGATAGCCTTATCGCCTCCGAAAAATTGGAATTTGGGGAATGGGTTCCAAAAGTAACTTCTAGGGAGAAAATACCTATCTCCGTGAGCGATAATTTTGCTAGGGATGCCAAGGTGGAAGTGGGGGACGAGCTAAGCTTTAATGTACAGGGGGTAATTATGAATACTGTTGTGGCCAGTATAAGAACGGTGGATTGGGGCAGGATGCAACTAAACTTTTCCATTGTATTTCCTTTGGGTATTTTGGAAGAGGCTCCGCAATTTACAGTGCTTACCACCAATGTACCCGATGAAAATGCATCGGCAAAGTTGCAGAAGGAATTGGTTAGGGTATTTCCCAATGTATCCATTCTGGATATAAGGCAAATCTTGGTGGTAATTGAGGGCTTGTTGAACAAAATTTCATGGATTATTAATTTTATGGCATTTTTTAGCATCCTTACTGGAATAATAGTGCTAATGGGTGCCGTAAGGACCAGTAAATATCAGCGAATACGTGAAAGCGTGCTGCTAAGGACCATTGGTGCCAAGAGTAACCAAATACTTAAAATAGTCGCCTTGGAGTACCTTTATTTGGGTATTTTGGGAGGTTTATCTGGAATTTTGCTATCCTTGGTAAGTAGTCAGTTACTAGCTTTTTTCGTATTTGAATCAGCTTTTACGCCATCCCTATTTCCATTTCTGGTACTGTTCCCAGGAATTACTTTGTTGGTCTTATTGATAGGTTTAACAAATAGCAGAAGTGTTATAAAAAGTCCACCATTGGAAGTTTTACGGAAGGAGGCCAGATAGCGAAAATCTTTACGATCTATTTATTCTGTTTAAATTGAATAATTAAGAGGGAGATGACCAAAGAAAACAACGGTCTGTTTATCCCTTAATTATTTTTACTTAAGTAGATAAAGGACTTTAGCTTTGTCGAGGTCCGTTTTTGAGTGTTGCCTTAACTCCAAAAAATATTCCAATTGCCATTTTTGGGTAGATTGTGCTGTTTTATTGGTAGGTCGGGACCAAGGGGGGTAAACCCGAAAACCTCGTTTCCCTTCTTTTTTATAATGGGATACTATTCCTTTTTGTATTAGGGCGGCTTTAGGAAATATAAATTGACCTGTATGTGGTCCTTCTTGGATATTTATTACGAATAAATCTACCTTATCGGTCTCTTCATAAGGAGTTGTTTCGCCATTCGCACTTCTTTTCCACAAGGTTACGAATTGTCCTATTTTTTTTGGAGTGATTTTAGCCTTTCTTGATATAACCCGTAACCCATTCAATTGAAATGAGGAGGCTTCATATTCTTTACTTTCCTTATCCAGTACATAGTTTGATACCGTTAGGCCGCAAGGTGTATAGACCTCTTCAATAATAGTAATAAAATCCGTATTTGTTCTAATCTTCATTTTGATATTTTGCCTCAAAATGCAACCAATTTAGCAAACATTTTTATATATTAAATATTGTTTTCCGCTAATTTAAGTCTTTCGGCTTCCCAACCATGATCCACATATTCCCATGAAAAATCGTTTCCACTTATCTTAATTTTAACAAAGCCTTCCTTGGTATTGTGCCTTCTTCCTTTCCAACCGTTCCCTGCAATGGAGCCTCCCGTTAAAAAATGAAATCGGTCATTAATGAATCCGTATTCCTTCCAATGAATATGACCTTGTAGAACCAGTTTTAAATTATGGCCTTCCAATATCTTAAATACATCGGAAGCATTGTTGACCGTTCTACTACCATCGCTGCCGTTTAGTTGGGAATAGGTGCATATCATAGGTATATGGGTAGTAATGATAATGGGGGTGTTTGTATCCACTTTTGCTATATCTTCCTTTAGCCATGCCAACTGTTCTTCATGAAAGATACCCTGATATCTTTTGTTTTCGGTTACATCCAAGGAGTTCAAGGTTATAAAATGCCAGCCTTTATGATCAAACGAGTAGTAAGTATCCCCAAAGTGTCTTTCCCACATTCCGTATTTATAATCGGGATGATCTTCAGATTCCGGACTTTCCTCATAGATAGCAAAAAGATCGTGATTGCCGATACAGTTATAAACTGGCATATTAAAGCCCTTGCTCATCTCTTTATAGAGGGTGAACAATGATTCACTTTGTTCATAGTTACCGCGCATGGTGTCATATACAAGATCCCCTCCTGTAATTACAAAATCTGGATTCAATTCATTTACCTTGTCTATGGCCATTTGAAACCCTTTGGGTGCATTCATTTCCGGTTTTATGTGTATATCCGTTAGAAAAGCAAATTCAAACGCATCCTCATTTTCTTTTATTACTTGCTTTTCCTTTGAACTTTCACAGGACATCTGTGTAAAGGGTATGGCTACAGCAGCCAAGCCCGATTGAAGCAAGAACTTTCTTCTGCCATCCATGTTTTTCTTTTTGTCCTCCATGACTTACTTTTTCTTTAATTCATCTTGGTTTATAATCCAAACTTCGGAAACTTGGGATCCCCGTTCCCCCTCTCCACAGCTCCATTCCAGTTCCAGAATTCCGTCCTCTAAAGCATTGGCAGGAACTTTAAACTCGTATATGGGCTGGTCTCCGGTGGTGATGTAGTCGTGTATCATTATGTTCTCTGCCATCAATTTAATTTTTGAACGAAATCGCCCTGTATAACCTACCTTAATTAAATAGGAGCCATTGGGATCCAAATCGGGGTACACCATTTTTAAAGGTTCGTCATATAGGGCCGTAACTTGGTTCATCCAAGATAGGGGAGTAGTATGGCCGTCAAAGCCTACCGCCGTTATCTCGTGTACCCATTCTTCACCTCTCAGGCCAACCCCAAAACCGACCCTTGGCGATTTCAACCCACCTGGGTCTTCTTCATAGCTATAATTGGAAACTACCCTGTTCCAACTTCCTGCTGTCCCAAAATTATCATAATATCCACCGGGACCCGGGTTATTCCGCTCCAATAAATTGGCTATTGCTTGTAATTTATCGGCTTCATCCCCGTGCTTTTCGATTATGGAAAGCTGGTCCAACAGCCACATACCATCGTTCAAGGGAACATCAATATTATCTATAAAATTTCCTCGCCCAGCAGCGGCAAAGTGTTTTTCTACCGTTAATTGGGCGCCTATACTTTCAAATAGATCATCGGCCAAGGTATGGCATCTATTTTTCCATTCGGGCATAACAGGTTGCAACTTCGCCATATATAAGGTCGCCTTGGCTTCCTCCATTGCTTTAACTGGCCCCAAAGATTTAGCAGCAGACAATATTTCCCTCGCCTTCATTTCCAATTCTGTCTCATAAATCAACCTTCTGTATTGATAAGCGTCGAAATAAGCTCTTATGAGTCCCATTTGGAAACGAAAATTACCCAAAACTTCCTTTGTTGCATTTTTTTCCAGATCCTGCCACTGCTGCAAGGTTCTAATTACACCATCGTTGGTAAGTAGGGGACCTTGAAGGTTTCTTTCCAAGGCCTTTAATCCTTGGGACACAGTCTCTGTATATTTAGGACCAATAAAATAGCGCGCATAATCCCGTAAAGTTTCCATAACAGGTGTTTCGGGGTCCCAATCCTGGTCGCTCCATATCATTTTATTTACATCATCATTGGTACCTTCGGAATAACTTATACTTCCCTGTGCATATTGGTCAAAGGCATTATGGATTATTTTTTGGTCATTAGGCCTAGGATTAATACACTCCCTCCCTAGGGTAATGGCATAGGCCAAATCCCAATGTGGTTTAGGATATTGACTGCTCAGACTATGGGTTATATCCGGGTATCTTCTTATAGGAATTCCCGGATTTAGGCGCTCCCTAATTTCTTTGATCGGCGTTTTTATCCACGGTCCAAATACAATACCACCAAACCAAGGGTACTCTTTGTTTACATGCTCATAAAAGCTTTCGAACCAGGCATTGGTGGGCCTAAAAACCTGAGGAGAAACCCATATTTTGGCATTTGGATGGTATTCGTGCAGCACTTGGGCTTCCTTTTCCAGCCAATTGAACAATTCATCCGGCTCCAGATCCCCGGGATCCCCACCCGGGACAAATAGGGCATCCAATCTGGGCACGGCTTTGAATACCTGGCGGCGCTCCTCAATTTCCAACCTCAAGGAATCGGGACTTGTATAGTCCGACCCTAAATTGGGATACCACATCCAAACATCCATGCCATATTTATCACAGATTTTAGATTGTTCCGCTATCATTTCAATTGCCGGGATCTTCATATGTACACTAGTGAAGTCATCATCGGTGCGGGGAGGCATTATTTCAATACTATTTGCTCCAAATATTGCCAGATCCCTTATATAATTATCGAATTGTTCCACAGAAAATGCGTCATAGGAATTGGTTTTTGGTCTATATCCCAATTGGTGACCCCGTATTGGAAAGGCCGGACTGGAAGCTATATTCAGACCAGAAGGCAGTAAAATTTGTCCCTGGGATATCTCCAATTTTCTTAAAAGCTTTCCGACCCCATATAGCACACCTCTGGAATCCTTCCCTACCACGAGGACTACATTTCTTTTGGGAACTACTACTATTTTATAACCTTCCGCCTTTATTTCTGGCATAGTGGCCAGGTACTGCCTGTATCCTAATGGTAATTTATCAAGTTCCTTTTCAAGTCCAATAACAATAGCACTTTGGGCTTGTTTTGGTATTTTATTTCCCTTAGACAATGCAATGCTACTCCTTTTGCTTATTTCCTCCTGTAAAATAGTGATGGCATTTAGGACCAGGAGATCCTTCTTCTCCAAGCTGATTATTTTAGCGTTACCCAAATCGATCATTTGTCCAAAAAGGACAGATGGATTAATGAAAACAAACAGAATTAAGAATGCGGATAGTTTAAAAATTCTGTTCATATAAATTAATTTAATTATCTAATTATGAGACATTTAATATATGTTAACTGTATTATTATATGGCCAACTCGCTGCCGGCTGACAAATTGTGGCTATCGCCTACTGCCTTTTTAATGTTATTAAGATCCTCAGAAAGTTTTTGACTAAAAAGTCGCATATCCGAACTGTGCAAAACAATATTGGCACCTTCCTTGACATATTTTATCTGATACTCCGGATGGGCGGGAAAATGTATTCCTGCAGCAAGCCCTTTTCCCCTTGCCTTGTGTATTATTTCTTTCACCGCCTTTTCAAAATCGGGGTGATCATATTGTTCCGGTAGACCCATATTTATGGAAAGATCATGAGGACCTATAACGATGCCGTCCAAACCAGGTACACTAAGAAGCTCGTCCAATCTCTGAACCGCTATGGTACTCTCTATGTTTATCAAACACAAACTGTCCTGATTGAAGTTCTGCAAATAAGATTTTAATACTGTTGATAATTCTTCCTTTCCGGTAAGCACATTTTGAAGTCGCTCACCCTTCAAGGGTCTATATTTGGTAGCACCTACTATTTGTTGTACTTGACCTATATTTTCGATATATGGGGCCAGGACCCCAACAGCCCCTGCATCTTTGGCCATACATGCCGCATAGGGGTCAGGACTTGGTATACGAACAATTGGATCCATACCATGAGCGCTATACACCTGACATAGAAAGGTAAGCTCCGTTCTGTCCAAGGGAACATGTTCGGTGTCCAGAAAAACAAAATCCAAGCCAGTGCCCTTTACTACCTTGGACCAAATAGGGGAAGTAGAAAGAATACAGGTCCCGTAGATATTTTGGTTGTTGCTTAGTTTTTGTTTGAGGTTAAATGGCATTGGTTAGTATTTAGTGTTCCTTGTACAGTGATATATGATTAATTATTTACCACATTTATCGGGTTCCCCTTTATAAAAGCTTCTAAATTTTCAAGGGCCGTATTCAACAATCTATTCCTCGACTCTTTTGGGGCCCAAGCAATGTGCGGGGTTATGATACAGTTACTGGCTTTTAGTAATGGATTGTCCCTATCAATAGGCTCTTTAGAAACTACATCTAGGGCCGCACCGGCCAATTTTCCATTGTCCAAAGCTTCTTTTAAATCTTGCTCAACGATCAATTGTCCGCGAGAGGTATTTACAATCATGGCTCCGTCCTTCATTTTAGAAATATTGGAAGTGTTCATAATACCTTCGGTTTCCGGGGTAAGTGGACAATGTAAACTTATTACATCCGATTTAGCCAAGAGTTCATCCATATCGACCTGTTTACACGTATTGCTCTCCAGTTCAGGTTTCTTTCTACTCCCAGAAGTCAAAATATTCATTCCAAATGCCTGGGCCAATTTGGCCGTAGCTTGTCCTATTCTCCCAAAACCGATAATGCCCATTGTTTTGCCATCCAATTCTATAAGCGGATAGTTCCAGAAACAAAAGTCCTTGCTCTTGGACCATTCTCCTTCCTTAACGGCACGATTATGATCTCCTACATGATGGCACATTTCCAAGAGGAGGGCCATGGTCATCTGCGCCACTGCCGTTGTTCCATAACTGGGTACATTAGTGACCACAATACCTAATTCTTTGGCGGCATCCACATCAACGACATTGTAGCCTGTGGCCAACACCCCAATATATTTTAACGAAGGTACTTTATCCAAAACCTCTTTGGGCAAAGGTGTTTTGTTGGTAAAAATAATCTCTGCATTTCCTATGGCTTCAATAATTTTACCGTTTTCGTATTCCGTTCGGTCATAGATAGTAAGTTCTCCATATTTTTTAAGCTTCTCCCAACTAAGATCTCCTGGGTTTAAAGTGTATCCGTCTAGAATAACAATTTTCATATCTTATTCACTAATTAATTTATTATCGATAATTATTACTTCACAAAAATGGTCCCAAAGCTTTTTTTTGAACCTAAAGTTAAGAGAGAAATTACTTTTTATTTCCGCCCAACAACCAATTTTGATATAAACTATACATTTAGGTAAATAGAACCAAATAACTGGTTATTAATTATTTTATTAAATAATATTATTTTTTGTACGATACAAGCGTATTTACCGAAACGCCCATCAATTGTCCAATAAAATATACAGCCAAAGGTCAAGGATGATTAAATTGTTGCCTGCACTAATTACACTTTTTTTAGTCTTATTTAAGCCTAATCAATACAACGAACCTATCAAAGAACACCCTGTGTTTCCTACAAATATAAAATATATAGTGAGGGTATACTAGCCTATATTTTATCCAATTCAGATTAAATATTGACTTTCCCGCTATATAATCGATGATGGGCTTGCACGCCACAAGGTTTAATCAATTCGTTTATTCCTATAGGGATAACACCTTACAATCTTGAATTACTTCAAAATGATTCATTTCCGGTCCAAAAAGTATCAATTCTGAATCTATTATTGTTATTTACAGAGAAAAGGATAATTTTTTTAATCTGTTTTTATGATATTAGAGGAATATTCATAACCATATAACCAACCTAAACTGAAGTTAAGCCATGAGAAATCTAGTAATTTACATGTTTGTGGCAGTATTGCCACTGTATGCCAATGCTCAGGCCCTTAGTTATAAGACTGTAGAAAACGTATATTACTACGATTCCCAAACGGCAGATCAAACTTCGTATATGAAAGAAAAAAGTCTGTTGGATGTCTATTATCCTGAAGGGGATCACAAAGTCCCGGTGGTTATCTGGTTTCATGGAGGAGGTTTAACTGCTGGTCAAAAGGAAATACCATCTGCTTTAAAGGATAAAGGATTTTGTGTGGTCGGAGTAGGGTATAGGCTTTCCCCAAATATAAAGGCCGAAACCTGTATTGCCGATGCTGCCGCAGCCATTGCTTGGGTATTTAAAAATATTGAACGTTATAATGGCGATCCCAGTCAGATATTTGTCTCCGGACATTCAGCAGGAGGTTACTTGGCCTTAATGGCCGTTATGGATAAAAGCTGGCTTAAGAAATACAATTTAGATTCCGATCTGGTCGCAGGACTAGTGCCCTTTAGTGGTCATACCATTACCCATTTTACGATAAGAAAGGAACAAGGTATTCCGGGAGAACAACCTATTATTGACAAACTAGCGCCCCTATACCATGTAAGAAAAAATGCACCACCTACCTTATTAATTACCGGAGATAGGGAAAAAGAGATGCTGGGGCGTTATGAGGAGAATGCCTATTTCTATAGGATGTTGAAAGTTGCCGGCCATGAGGACATTACCCTTTACGAAATGGACGGTTACGGACATAATATGACGGGACCGGCATTTC
This sequence comes from Arenibacter sp. S6351L, assembly GCF_023016025.1. Lineage (NCBI taxonomy): Bacteria > Pseudomonadati > Bacteroidota > Flavobacteriia > Flavobacteriales > Flavobacteriaceae > Arenibacter > Arenibacter sp. S6351L. The sequence goes on from NZ_JALKBB010000003.1 coordinate 184,511, forward strand.
CTTTATTGGTTGATTTTATAAAATCCAAATCGAATGTGGACTAGAAAGATTTGATATTTTAAAAAATGGATATAATTTTTCACGTGCCAATATTTTGTACATTATTCCCTTGTATTTATGAGTCAAAAAAATAACCTGGAGCCAATCAGCATATAATGAAAATCGTAATAGCCCCTGATTCTTTTAAGGAATGTTTATCAGCGCAGGAAGTGGCCACCCATATAGCCATAGGAATTCGAAAGATAATACCTAATGCAGAAATCTTTGAAATCCCGATATCAGATGGGGGTGAAGGCGTACTTGAAGCGCTTATAAATGGGGTTGGTGGCCGTAGAATATCAGTTTCCGCAATGGATCCCCTTATGCGTCAATTAAAAGCTGAATACGGTATTTTGAAGGATGGAAAAACAGCCGTTATTGAGATGGCCAAGGCATCTGGATTGGAATTGCTTAAAGAACATGAAAAGAACCCTCTTATAAGTACAACCTTTGGTACGGGACAATTGATAAAGGATGCGTTAAATAAGGGGTGTAATAAGATAATTATCGGTATCGGTGGAAGCGCCACCAATGATGGGGGAGCTGGAATGGTCAGGGCACTGGGAGCCACCTTCTTGGATGATAATGGTGAAGAGATTCCTGAGGGAGGTGGAAGTTTAGAAAGGTTGAAGAGCATTGACTTGTCCAATTTTGATAAAAGAATTCAAAATTGCGAGGTAATCGTTGCCTGTGATGTATCCAATCCCCTTACCGGTGCAAATGGTGCCTCCATGGTTTATGGTGGCCAAAAAGGCGGTAGTAAGCAAGATTTGGAGTTCTTGGATAGTAACCTTGCCCATTATGCCAATAAAATTAAGGCCACCCTTAATATAGATGTTTCCGAGATTCCCGGAGCAGGAGCTGCTGGTGGCACCGGTGCCGGATTAATGGCATTTTTGAACGGCAAACTGGTAAATGGAATAGAATTAATTCTACAGACCATAAAAATTGAAGAATTTATAAAACAAGCCGACCTGGTCTTTACCGGCGAAGGTAAAATAGATGGACAAACCCTGCATGGCAAAACTATTTCAGGGATTGCTGCAATGGCAAAAAAACATGAGGTACCTGTAATTGTGCTTACTGGAAAAATAGGGGAGGGAATTGAAGAAATATATAACATAGGTGTCAGTGCCGTATTTTCCATAGTAAATCAACCTATGGATTTAAAGGAGGCTATAAACCAAGCCCCTGTGTTAATTCAGGACTGTACCAAAAATGTAATGTCCGCCATTATGTGTTTTAATAAGGATTAAGATCAACGGATTTATATAACAACAAAGACTTTGGAACACTATAAACAATCATCATTGGAAAGAAGTATTATTATGGTTGGTTGCTTCGATACCAAAGGTGAGGATTTTGGATATCTATATACTTGCTTAATACAGCACGGGGTAAACGTAGTTACCATAAATACAGGTGTAATGGGCTCTACTGACTTATTCCCTGTACATTTTGAGGCTGAAGAGGTAGCCAAAAGAGGTGGAATTACATTATTCGGGTTACGTGCCCAAAAAGACCGTGGTAGGGCTATTGAAGTTATGGGAATTGGTGCCGCAAGTATAATTGAAGATCTTTTTTCCCAGAATAAAGTGAATGCCGTAATTGGCATGGGCGGCGGCGGCGGTACTTTTATAGCTCTAAAAGCTATGCAGGTTTTACCATTTGGTTATCCAAAATTATGTATTAGCACATTGGCTACGAAAGACTTGTCCGCACATATTGGGAGTAAGGACATTACACTTATGCCTTCCATTGTAGATGTCGCCGGACTAAATAGCGTTAGTAAAGTAGTAATTCGTCAGGCGGCGGCGGCGATTACCGGGATGATGAAGACCTCGGCATCAAATAACGATAAGAGGGAGAAATCCATAGCCATTAGTGTTTTTGGAAACACTTCCCTTTGTGTGGACAAATGTTCTGAATTATTGAAATCCAAAAGATTTGAGGTGTTGGCATTCCATTCCGTTGGTGTTGGAGGCAAGACCATGGAGGGATTAACATTGGATGGTTACTTTGATGCCATATTGGACATTACCACCACCGAATTGGCAGATGAACTTTGCGGTGGAATATGTAGTGCAGGACCGGACCGTTTAACCGCTGCTTCCAAAACAGGAATTCCCCAAGTTGTAGTACCCGGATGTTTGGATATGGTAAACTTTGGCCCCATGGATACCGTACCAAAAATATATAAGGACCGACAATTATTCAGCTGGGCTCCCGATGTAACCCTTATGAGAACCAATGAGGAAGAAAACAGAATTCTAGGAAAAATAATGGCCGAAAAACTCAACAAATCCTTGGCCCCAGTGACAGTACTACTCCCAATGGGAGGGATATCCAAAATTGGAGGGGTTGGAGAAGTATTTCACAATCCGGAAATAGACCGGGAATTATTTAATTCCATTAAAAGCAATACCAAAAAAAATATAAAGATAATTGAAGTTCAGTCGAATATAAATACTGAGGAATTTGCGGTGCAGGCCGTAAAATCCTTATTAGAAATAATGAAAGATTAGAATGTCGATAACAAATCGATTCAGTCGAAGGACAATCGAATAGGAATATTAACCAAAATCAACTAATCAAAACAAAAAAGGAAATTATGCCAAATCCATGGACAGGGAAAGGAAACCCCTACACAAAACAAGAAGTTAGAGATAGATTACAAGCAGTAGTAAATCAAAATAAAGCCATTATTGCGGCCGGTGCCGGTACCGGGATCAGTGCCAAATTCATAGAAAAAGGAGGCGCGGATTTAATCATTATCTACAACTCGGGCAGGTTTAGAATGTCCGGACATGGTTCAACGGCAGGTATGATGGCCTATGGGGATGCCAACGCCGTGGCCATGGAAATAGGGGAATTTGAGGTTTTGCCCGTGGTGGAGGAAATTCCTGTTATCTGCGGTGTGCATGGAAGTGATCCCCGAAGAAGGATGTGGCATTTCTTGGGAAAAGTAAAGGATATGGGATTCTCCGGGGTAAATAACTTCCCAACACATTCCATCATTGATGGTCATTTTAGAAATGTTCTTGAAGAAACCGGAATGAGTTTTCAAAAAGAAGTGGATATGATAGATTTGGCCACTAAAATGGACCTATTTTCTATAGTTTATGTTGGTAAACCGGAAGAGGCCGTACAAATGGCCGATGTGGGTGCCGATGCCATAATTGCACATGTAGGGACTACAGTTGGAGGATCTATAGGAGTCACCAATGCTTCCGCATCTATGGACGATGCCCTGGAGCGCACCCAAAAAATTGTTGATGCTGTAAAGAAAGCAAATCCCAACGCATTTTTATTGGCGCACGGCGGACCAATAAATACCCCTGCCGATGTAAAATACGTTTTGGAACACTGCAACGGTCTTCACGGCTTTGTTGGCGCATCGTCCTTGGAGAGAATGGGGATAGAACAGTCATTGACCAACTTGACCAAAGAGTTCAAAGCACTGACCCTATAGTTTGTTTATGGAAAGGAATTGGAAATTTGTCAAAGAAAAAGATCAGATGTTCGAAAGGGCCTTCGGGCGGGATCATCATTGGCATTATCATCCCGAAATTATAAAACAGGCCGACTCCTATATGGTAAAGGTAGTGATGCCGGAAGGAGGGGGACACAACTTTCACGTTCACCCCGAAATGCATGAAATTCTATATGTACTTAAAGGTACGGCTGAACAATGGATAGAGGATGAAATGCAATTATTGGAGGTAGGTGACTCCGTTTACATCGGTGCCAATGTTGCACACAGTACTTTTAATGCCGGACAAGGGGAATTGGAGTTTTTGGCTATCCTATCCCCTCCGGAAGGATGGGAAGCGGGTACTGTGGATGTAAGTGAAAATGCACCTTATTCAGAATATCGTCCACGGATCGAATGATCTAAAATTTAATCTTTTTCTTGAAGCTATCTCATTTGCATTTGGCTGTAGTAATTTATAATATAAAATTTTGAAAATGAAAAATGTAACCGCTTACCTTTCAATGTTATTGTGTGGAATAGTCCTTTTATGCAGCTGCTCCGGGGAAAAGGAACCGCCCCCTCCGTTGACCTACTCTGGGGAGAATCCAAGGGTTCAGGATCCATTAAGTCCTGAGGATTCCCAAAAGCATATTCAGCTTCCGGAAGGATTCAAAGCAGAGTTATATGCCGCAGAGCCCAATATTATTAACCCCATCGCCTTTACTTGGGACGAAAGGGGCAGACTGTGGGTGGTACAGTCCAAGGATTATCCACATGGACTGGCCAATGATGTTGGTGGTGATAGGATTACCATCTGCGAAGATACCAATGGGGATGGCAAGGCCGATAAATTTACCGATTATGCTACCGAGCAAAATCTAACAACGGGAATAACCTTGGTAAAAGGTGGGGCAATTGTGTCGCAAGCTCCCAATATGGTTTTTTTGGAAGATACCGATGGGGATGACAAAATGGATAAGAGTACGGTTCTGTTCGAAGGTTTTGGAACTTGGGACACTCATGCAGGGCCATCCAATCTGCGTTATGGGGTTGATAACATGATATGGGGTTCCGTAGGTTATTCCGGTTTCGAAAATCAGTTTCAGGGCAAGCCTGTAGAATTTAAAATGGGCGTTTACAAATTTGCCAAGGATGGTTCCTATTTTGAACCTGTAGGGCAATTTAACAACAACACCTGGGGACTTGGTTTTAACGAGAATTTTGAGATATTTGGTTCTACCGCCAACAATAACCATTGTTGTTATGTTGGGATTCCCATAAAACACTACAATTATTTAAATAAACTACCGGCTTGGGCGGTCAATGCCGATTTTATCCAAGGGCACTATGAAATTACCCCTGTAGGTACCATTCCGCTACAACAGGTAGATGTCCGTGGGGGTTATACAGCAGCTGCTGGGGCCAATTTCTATACCGCGCGAAACTACCCGGAGGCCTATCAAAATCAAATGTATGTTTGCGAACCTACCGGTCATTTGGTGCATATTGCAAAAATAGTCAAGGATGGGGCAGGGTACAAAGAGGTCGATGGTGGCAATATTTTTGCCAGTACCGATGCTTGGACAGCACCAGTTTTCACAGAGACCGGGCCAGATGGGAATTTATGGGTAGCGGACTGGTATAACCCCGTAATCCAGCATAACCCCGATAAGCGTGGAATGGACAACCAGATCTGGAACGCGGATAAGGGAGAGGGCAACGCCCATAAAAATCCTTTGCGCGATTATGGCCATGGTAGGATCTACAAAATTACCCATGAAGATGCTGATGATCCGGATATCACTTCTTTGAATCCCGAGGATGATAGGGAACTTCTGAAGGCCCTAAAAAGCGACAATATGTTCTGGAGAACTACTGCTCAGCGTATTATAGTAGAAAATAAAAAAGTATCCCTTATTCCGGATTTGATCAAATTGGCAGCAGACCATAACAATATTGATAAAAGTGGTCTCAATACCGGTGCCTTACATGCCCTATGGACTTTAAAAGGCCTAGGCGCACTCAACGGCTCCAATGCCGCCGCCAACGAAGTGGTCGAAAAAGCATTGACCAGTAGTCCCTATGGGGTTAAAAGGGCCGCACTGGCCTTATTGCCTTCAACCAAAGAAAGTAGTGAAATCCTTGCGCAATCAGGCCTTTTAAGTAGTACTGACGCACAGATCAAGCTTGCTACGGTACTTCGTGCGGGGGAATTGCCAGAATCCAACGCCTTATATGCCGAAATAGAAAGGTTATCCCAAGATACGGCCAGTACTTCTGACAAATGGCTCAATGCTGCTATAAAAATTTATTTCAGGGAATTGAACTTCCAAGAGGTAGATCCTTCAACAGTAGTTATGGTAATACCCTCGGCGGAAGAAAAAAAATCTACATGGAATTATACTACTGTCGAGCCTGCCGATAACTGGACGAAATTGGAATTCGATGATTCCGATTGGAAAAAGGGCGCTGCCAAATTTGGAGGCGACAATATGAAACAGGTGAGCACTCCTTGGAGCAGCTCTGATATTTGGATGCGGCAAGAAGTGATCATTAATGATGAAATTACGGAACCTGTTATTAAAATAGCCCATGACGACGATTATGAAATTTATGTCAATGGTCAACTTATGATATCGGAAACCGGTTCCAGTGAATCTTATAAATACATAAAACTGGACAAGGAGAAAGGTGAATTATTCAAGAAAGGCAAGAATTTAATTGCCGTTCACTGTGTTAATACTGGTGGAAATCAACATATTGACTTAGGTATAGGCAAGGTGGGCAAAATTAAGGCCGATGTAACCTTTGTACTCAATACGGTAAATCAGGAAATGGCTTATGATAAAAAGACACTTCACGCCACTGCCGGACAAACAATAGAGATTGTCTTGAACAACAAAGATCAGATGTCCCATAATTTGGTAGTCATCCAACCCGGTAGTCTGGATACTTTTGGGGCCATGGTAGATGGGTTTTTGAAGAACCCCGATGCTGAAAAAATGGGCTATGTGCCAAAATCAAGATATGTGCTGGGTGCAACGGATATGTTGACACCAGGGGTTACAGGGTCCGTAATTTTTAAACTTCCGGACACTCCGGGAATATATCCCTATGTCTGTACTTTTCCAGGGCATTGGCGAATGATGCAGGGCGTAATCGTAGTAACAGCCCCAGGGTCCTACATTTCCGAAAATAAGGATGCCCATAAAATTTCCGCAATGGGCGGTGGTGGTTCCCATGACTTCCTTAAGTTTTTTGGTATAGCAGATGGAAAAATCCTTAGTGAAGGTGGGAAAAACACAGTAATCTATACCGAGAATTCAATGGAATTGGGAACCTTGCTTCCAACTACAGATGTGCTATTACTTAGCAACAACAAACCTTTGGACAAAAATACCAGAAATACCATTATGTCCCGTGTAAACGCGGGGAAAATGAATATGCTCATCTACCATCCAAGTACCTGGTATAATTGGGAGGACTGGCCGGAATACAACAAAACCTTGGTTGGCGGGGGATCCAGGTCCCATGAAGATCTACAGGAATTTGAAGTAAGGGTCCTAAAGCCCGATCATCCCATAATGAAAGGCGTACCCTCCAAATTCAGGATCGTGGACGAATTGTACCGATGGGAAAAGGATCCCGAAGCTGAAATAGAGGTTCTAGCGGTAAGTAGAGGCTTAAAATCCGGAGAAGAATATCCCACGGTATGGATCGTAAAACATCCAAAGGCGAAAATTGTCGGGAATACTTTAGGGCATGATGAAAGGGCCCACGGGCACAAGGCCTATCAAACTATTTTAAAAAATAGCGCGGATTGGGTAGAAAACTAGTATAGAAAAAAATCGTAATTCAGACATTATCAGTGACTAAAGTGGGGTTCAAGAGCACGGAAGAATATTATAGGTGAAATCTATAATACTGTGGATTTAAATCAATATTCGATTTTTATTACAATCTTTAATAAGAACCCTTATTTTTACGGAAATACAATTTAGTTCGGCATAATGAATTTAACCATAGAAAATATAGTCTTAGTCGGTTCAATACTTCTTTTTATAAGTATAGTTGTTGGTAAGACTTCCTACAAATTTGGGGTCCCCACCCTGTTGCTCTTTTTGGCTATTGGAATGTTGGCTGGTTCCGATGGCATTGGGGGAATACGTTTTGACGACCCCAAAATTGCCCAATTTATTGGAATTGTATCCCTTAATTTTATTTTGTTTTCCGGGGGACTGGACACCAACTGGGAAGCAGTTAAGCCCATTCTTAAGGAAGGTCTGGTCCTTTCAACCTTGGGCGTTTTACTTACTGCACTGTCCTTGGGCACCTTTGTTTGGTTGATAACCGACTTCACCATATACGAAAGTATGCTGCTGGGTTCTATTGTATCCTCCACGGACGCGGCTGCGGTATTTTCCATTTTGCGATCCAAAAGTCTCGCCTTAAAAACCAATCTTAGACCTACCTTGGAATTGGAAAGTGGTAGTAACGACCCTATGGCCTATGTATTGACCCTTGCTTTCTTGACACTGGTAATTCATCAGGACCAAAGCATATTTTCCATTATACCTTTATTTTTACAACAAATGATTTTAGGTGGAGCAGCAGGTTTCGGTTTTGGAAAACTGAGTAAATATATAATCAACAGTATTAAACTCGACTTTGAAGGGCTCTATCCCGTATTGGCAATAGCACTCATGTTTATTACATTTTCTGCAACCGACTTTGTTGGTGGAAATGGATTTCTAGCCATCTACATATGTGCTGTATATCTTGGCAATCAGGATTTGATACATAAGAAAACTATTCTAAAAATGTTCGATGGGCTGGCTTGGTTAATGCAAATTGTACTCTTCTTAACCTTGGGCTTACTGGTATTTCCTTCACAAATTATTCCGTATATAGGAATAGGCTTACTTATTTCGTTATTCCTCATTATTGTAGCCAGGCCTCTTAGTGTATTTCTTAGTCTGATCTTTTTCAAAATGCGGATGAAAAGACGATTTTACATTTCATGGGTCGGATTACGTGGAGCAGTACCCATCGTATTTGCTACTTACCCTCTTTTAGCTGGAATAGACAAGGCAAATATGATTTTTAATATTGTGTTCTTTATCTCGGTAACCTCTATTTTAATTCAAGGAACTACACTCTCCATTGTAGCTAAATGGCTGGGAGTTGCCATACCGGAAAAAGCAAAAAGATTAACAACAACAGATCTCTTGTTTTCCGAAAACCCCAAGACAATTATGAGAGAAATTGCTGTAGGCACTGATTGCTATGCGGCAAACAAAAAAATTGTTGAATTGGGTTTCCCCAAGAATGCCATAATTGCCATGATCAAAAGAGGGGACAAGTATATTACCCCAAACGGATCCACCGAAATTAAAAGCGACGACACCTTAATTGTTCTTGCCGATCAACAAAGAATCATAGACGAAGTATACAAAACCCTTAGGATAAATTAGTACAATTTTTCAAATTTTTCCATGCTATCTCCTTCATAACCCGTTTTGTTTCCTATACTAGAATTATAAGGTAATTACCACATACTTATGTGATTGCAGCATACCTATATCTCCACGAAATTTGCACCAAAATATTGTGACATGGGAACATCTAATTTATATAGGTTCCTGGTACTATTCAGAAATCCTAAAGGTTTTTATTTAATTATGTGCTCATGAATACTCTGGGAGACATAGATAAAAAATGTCCCACAATATGTTGAAACTTTAAATGTCTGGAAAGGTTTAATTGGATAACTCCAGTACTTAATAGACGTAGCCAGAGTCTGGGCAAATAATTTGGTATGGAACGATAATTAAAGAGGGCAAAAAATGAATAAGCAACTTAACTCCTACAAACCCGGTGCAATAAATATGCATAAGATTATTACTATTGCGGTTTGCTGGATACTTATTCAATTTCTCCTTTACGTAAACGAATACTCCAATGTCAGTAATTTAATAGAATTAAAAAAACTTTCCGGCACCTATGAGTTTTGGCCCGGATTTTTTAATTCTCTGCACATTCATACCCTTAGTGGTATAGTTGGTGGGTTTATCCTTGTAGCGGATATGCCCTATAAAAATAAGCAGCGACTTTTAAAGTATGGGGTATTGGGATACGGACTACTATTTGTTATTTCCTACCTCACATTGTTTTCCTGCATTTTTGTAATACTTTATGCCTATAATTTATTTTTATGGGATGTTGACATAGCCTTCTTCCATACCCTAAATACCTTGAGCCCTAAAATAAAGGCGATGTCGTTTTTTGTTTCAATAGTGCTATGGGGAATACTTGTGTCTATAACACAGTTTATGTCCAATATAAATGAAATACTAGGGAAAGGAATTCTATGGAGATTTATTTTAGGACACTTTAATAGTCCCAAGGAAGAGGAACGCATATTTATGTTCCTGGATTTAAAAGGGGCTACCACCATAGCAGAGAAAATGGAAAGCAAGTTGTTTTTTGAAATGCTCAAAGAAGTATATTACGACATTTCTACGCCCATTGTAGAAAGTGATGGTGAAATTTATCAATATGTTGGGGATGAAGTGGTAATTACATGGCCAATGGAAAAAGGATTAAAAAACAACAACTGTTTGATGAGCTTTTTTAGAATAGAAAACAAGATTCAAGAAAAACAGCTAAAATATCTTAATAAGTATGGCGTAGTACCAAGTTTTAAGGCAGGAATGCATATAGGTAAGGCCACGGTAGGCGAAATTGGCGTAATCAAAAAAGAAATTGTTTACTCTGGAGATGTCCTTAACACCACTTCCCGAGTGCAAGACCTATGCAATTATTTCAATGTTAAAATTTTAATTTCAAACACCTTGTTGCAGTTGTTACAACTTAGTGGAAAATATATCAATATCCCCATAGGGGAAATAAGCTTAAGGGGCAAGGAAAATAAAATCGTACTAAGCACAATTGCACAAGTTTAAATATTGGTAGAAATTAAAGATGGAATAATCAATTTTAGGTGTATAAAACCATATTCGCTTACCAACAAGAATTAATATTTCCCCTGTCCAACATTATGGCGTACAGCGATCCTATAATTTGGTCCGTATAAGTTATTACACCTCTTTTTTGTCCATCAAAGGATTAGGGTAATTATCGGATTGATCTTCTATGGTTTCATCCAAACAGACAAAATCCTTTTCCAAAAGTAGAAATAGCTCCTTGCCCTTTTCCAAGGCCATGGTATGTTGAAATCCAACACGATCACTTTTTTTCCAAACCAATTTATCCTTTTCGGGAAGGTACATAATGATGGTGTCGTTTTTAAAATCGGCTTCCAGATGGGAAATATTCTCCTTGCTCCGCAATACATATTTAAAGATGTATTCCTTAAACTCTGTCTGCTCCTCATAGAATCCAACGTCACAAAATGTTGCTACCTCTGACTTGGTTAGTCTATAGCGTATTGAGTTTCCTTTTATCCTTATTTTCATACTAGATTTGGTTTAAATAACTTCTTCCCTTGCTATAGGTTCCATTACTTTGCCTTAGTTGCCAAGTCGATACAACCTAAAGAAAAGTCTGGATTTGGGCAAAAATTATTCCTCTGCGGCCATTAATTCCCCACTATCCGTTTTATAATTAATGGTTACTCTGGTACCTTTACCCGGAATGGAATTAATAAAAAGACGCCCGTTGATATAGTTCATTCTCTCCTTCATAAAGAAAAGTCCCATTCCTCCTTCGCTTGTATTTTTGGGTACCTTTCCCAATATGGAATCGTCAAAGCCTTTGCCATCATCGTCGATGACTACACTTAAAACATTGTCATTATAATTAATGGTAACCAAAATATAATTGGCCTCGGCGTATTTTATGGCATTATTCACCGCTTCCTGTACTACCCGATAAATATTGGTTTCTGCCAAGGAATTAAAACGAATGTTCTCCTCTGTCTTGTTTTCGAAAAGTATATTTTTACCGGTAAGCTTGGAGAGTTCATGGGTCATTTTGTGCAAAGCGGGAAATATACCATGATCACTCAGCTCAGGAGGGGTGAGGTTAAAGGTGGCCGTGCGAACCCCTTTGATCAAATCACTGGCAAGACTTTTTATGTATTCTATCTTTTCGGCCGTTTTTTCTTTATTGGATAGATTGATCGATTCTATATTAAACTTCAAGGCCGTTAGCATTTGTCCAATGCCATCGTGGATATCTTTGGCAATTCTTTTACGCTCTTCTTCCTGACCTTCTACAATCTGGCTAGCCTGCAACTGCTTTTGCCTCATGGTCTCCTCATAATTTTCTTTCGTCAATTGGGCAACTTTCAATTGATTCTTTTTCCTTTCAGTAATATCGGAACACAAAATTAAAATAGACTGTTGGGCAGATTGGTGCATTGGAATAATGGACATATCCAACCATAACGAGTCACCTTTGGTTGTTTTTATCTTTATTTCCTCGGTCCTTATATTCTTTCTATTGCTTTTCAATACTTCCATCAAATATTGTTGTTGCCCTTCATCCGTGGTCAACATTTCGTACAATGGCTTATTTACATCCTGATCGTTACGCCCAAGGAGTTCATTGAACTTTTTACTTATAAAGACAACATGGCCATCTTGCTTGGCGCTTGCGAAAAGGGCGGCATTGTCTATCACGAAATTTAGTTCTTGTAATTCCTGAAGTGATTTTTCCTTTTCATTGAAAAGTTTTTTTATTTCCTGCGCACTTTCCTCAGATTTCTTTTGGGTGATCATCAAATTTTTGATGGTATTTCTAATTTGTACGGAAAGAGGTTTAAAGATGAAAAATATCTCCAACAACAATATCAATAGTGAAAATGCCAATAAGAGATACTCCTTGAATTTTAAATTTTGTAGATGTGTTTTGCTAAGGGCATCATATTTATTGACAATGGTATCCATCATCGCCAAAAAGGCACTTTCGTTTTTTAGGACGGCATCAATATTCGACTGATTTGGAATGGAATTTCCATTTTCCTTATAATCACTCAAAATATGCTCTACTGCACTAACCATAGCATTGTAGTGCGGGTCTATATTTTCAAAAAGGACTTTTACCTCCTCTTTTTCTGCCTGTGAAATACCCATGGCCATATCACCAAATTGCAATGTCTGATGGGCGTTCTTCCATACCGATAGGGTTTCACCCAGTTCAGTAATAACCTGTGCCCGCTGTGAAGCCTCCGAGCTTTCCTTTAACAGAAGTACTTCTTTTGTCAATTTTTGACTGTAGGCCCTTTGTCTCCCCGCAATGTTGATTACTTTGGAATCATCCAATTGCGAATTTAAATGATTTTGGATAAGAATTTGGGCAACAATGATACTCAAGGCAATAGCGGCCAATGCCAATAAATACCACTTCCGGATCCTTTGAAAGATGGCAGTATCCAGGGGAGCTAGGTATTTATCGTCGTTCATTTCCTAAATGGTGTTGCTCAAAATTAGACCCTATTCCTTGAGGGCTTTGCCTATTAAATCCAGGGATTCCTTGGACAAGGGTAGTTTCAATGCTGCATCATGACCTTTTTTGGACATTTTTCGCCATGTTTTTTGAAGGATATCAATCAATTTTTCCTCGGGGTATTTATGCGAAAATGGCTCAAAATAGAATTCGAGGAATACTAGACAAATTACATCTTCCAAGGTCTGTGTCTCTGCCTTCTTTTTAAGTTGTTTCTTTTCGAGCAAAAAGGCTACCATATCTATCATTTCTTGATCATAGCCCACCTCCTTAAGAATGGCACCGGCCTTCTTTGCATGAAATTTTTTAAGATCCTGCCTCCATTTTAAATAGCCCGTCCTGTTCATTTCATAGGATTCCCTAGGAATTTCCCACCTACAGATATGTTGACATCGAGCCGTAAGCTGCAGGGATTCCGGGGCCTCAGGATCGAATGTATTTAACTTCTCTGTCATTCTCATGGCGTACAACAACTCCTTGGGATACTCTTTGCCCTTCCAAACTTCCACATTGGGATCATTCGCATTTGCTTCGTCAAATAACTGGAAGGCTTTTTTTAATTTTTCTGAGGCCATAATTATCGTTGGTTTTTCCCAAAGCTATTCAGAAAAACCAATATAAACAAAGTCGCCCTCTATTTTAACCGGATATGTTGCTATGCGGTTCAAATCCCCATTGAGATGCTTTCCCGTTTTTAAGGAAAAAGAATTTTTATGCAGCGGACAGGCTACCTTGGGTTCGCCTTGGTCTTCTCCTATCATTCCGCGTGAAAGTACCATTTCCATTTTATGGGGACATAAATTCTGGCAGGCATACCATGTGCCTTCCCGTGTAAAATTAAAAACTGCAATTTGCATTCCCTTATATTTTACACAAGCGCCACCATTTTTTGGAAATTTTTCTACAGGGGCGGCCTTAAACCAAAGACTCACTTTTTCAGACTCCACTGCTTCGTAAGTGTTTAAAATTGAAATCATCTGTCTATTTTTTTAAAGGTCGTATTGCTGGTTGACCTGTTATTGAACATATTTTTAAATTGGTTAGGTACATTGGGATCCAACCATATAGCTAAACCCACGCTTTGGGCATTTTTTGCTCTCTCAAGGAAACAAATTCAATGTTGTCATCGGTTTCTTCGGTATTTACAAAATGAGTGTATCTTGACCTTATTTCTGGATTTTCAACGGCCTCTTTCCATTCACATTTGTAGGTATCCACCAAATACTGCATTTCGCTGTCCAACTGATCTGCAATACCTAGACAATCATTTATAACCACATCTTTCACATAATCTATACCGCCATCAAGTTTATCCAGCCAAGCAGCTGTGCGGGTTAGGGGAGGAGCGGTTTGTATATAGTACATTAAAAATCGGTCTACATACTTGGTGGCCGTAATCTTGTCTACCTTTTCGGCTAGCAATTGTGCGTGCTGTGGATTGGCTCCCCCATTACCACATATATAAACATTCCATCCACCTTCAACGGCTATAAAACCGAAATCCTTGTTCCTGGCTTCCGCGCATTCCCTGATACACCCGGAAACACCTCCTTTAATTTTATGTGGGGAACGAATTCCTTTATATCGGTTTTCGATATCAATGGCAAAAGTTACACTTTCGTCCATCCCATATCTACACCAAGTAGAACCTACACAACTTTTAACTGTTCGTAGCGATTTGCCGTAAGCTTGGCCCGTTTCAAAGCCCTCCGCAATCAATTCCTCCCAGATAAGGGGTAGTTCATGCAATTGGGCACCAAACATGTCTATACGCTGTCCGCCTGTAATTTTGGTATACAGATCGTATTTCTGTGCTATTCTACCTATGACCAAAAGCTGTTTTGGGGTAATTTCACCGGCCGCAACCCTAGGAACCACCGAATAGGTTCCGTTCCTTTGAATATTGGCCAAATAGCGGTCATTAGTATCCTGTATAGTTGCCTGCCTATTGGCCGTTTCATTATAAATACTAGCGAATATGGAGGCCACAGCAGGTTTACAAACTTCACATCCATGTCCTTTTCCAACCTCGTCCAAAAGCGAATCGTAGTCCTCAATTTTCCTAAGTTTTACAAGATCGTAAAGTTCCTGTCTGGAATATTCAAAATGCTCGCAAATGGACTCCTTAACCACTTTTCCAAGGGATTTAAGGGTTTCCTTTACCAAATCGTCTACCATTGGTTTGCACCCGCCACAACCAGTGGTAGCCTTAGTGGCTTTGGAAATTGCTTTTACACTTTCGTTACCATCATCTTTTACCGAGCAGCATATTTGTCCTTTGGTAACCGCTTCACAGGAGCATACTACCGCTGTATCCGGTAGGTCCATGGCGCTGCCAAATGACATATCCTCACCACCGCGACTTCCCAAAATAAGATTTTCAGGATTTTTGGGCAAGGGCATTTCATTGAGATACATCTGCAAGAGCATGTTGTAATCTTTGGCATCACCTACCAAGATTCCACCCAGAAGCCTTTTGCCGTCATGACTTACATTAATTCTTTTATAAAGACTTTCCGTTTTGTTTTCAAAAATGATAGAGTGACCTTTTTCGGCCGGCATAAACGGAGTTCCAAAACTGGCCACATCCACACCTATCAATTTAAGCTTGGTAGACATATCTATTTCTGCTGCCATCACAGTCTGCTCCACGCCAAGAATTTGATCCACGGCAACACCAGCCATTTCATATCCAGGGGCAACCAGACCATAGATCATTTGGTTGTAAAGGGCAATTTCTCCAATGGCAAAAATACTGGGATCCGAAGTTCTCATTTTATTGTCCACGACTATTCCTCCTCGGGTACCCATTTTAAGACCGCAACTTTTTCCCAGTTCATCCCTAGGTCGTATCCCTGCTGAAATAACCAACATATCAACGTTTAGGACATCGTCCTCCCCAAATTCCATTCCTATTACATGACCGTTGCCCAAAATTTGATTGGTAGCTTTGCTCAAGTGGATATTGATTCCCATAGATTCCAGTTTTACCTGAAGCACCTTGCTACTTCTGGTGTCCAACTGTCTGGGCATTAATTTAGGGGCAAATTCTACCACATGGGGTTCCATACCCATGTCCATAACAGCCTTGGCCGCTTCCAGCCCCAATAGTCCACCTCCTAAAATGGCGGCCTTTGGTTTTTTTACGGTTTTCTTTATTTTGTCCGCATAAGCCAAAGTATCCTCCAAATCTTCTATTGTCCTATACACAAACACTCCGTCCTTATCCACGCCATTTATTTGTGGTACAAATGGACTAGAACCGGTTGCCAATACCAAATAATCATATTTATAGGTCTTTTCGCTTAGTGTGGTTATTGTTTTGGAATTTCTATGAATATCCGTTACTCTCTCATTGGTATAAAGTTCAATGTTATTTTCCTGGTACCATTCCCTTGGAGCCATGGTTAAACGTTCCGCATCACCATTTTCAAAATACTCACTTAAATGTACCCTGTCATAGGCAACTCTTGGTTCTTCTCCGAAAACAATTAGTTTAAAGGAGTCTTGGTCTACTTTGGCTACAAATTTCTCACAGAATTTGTATCCAACCATTCCATTTCCAACTACAATTACGGTCTTCATACGTATACGTTTAAATGTTACGTAGCAATATTACGTATAATTACGTAATTATTATATGTTTTTATGAAAATAAATACGTAGGTTTGTTGCGGAATTCTTAATTGCACACCAAAAAAAGTAGAAATTATGAGTACATCAAAAGACCCAAAAGTTAGTTTAGTCGGTGCTGGTCCAGGAAGTAGCGACCTTATTACAATAAGAGGATACAGAACCTTGGAAGATGCAGATATCATTTTATATGATGCTTTGATAAGCACGGATTTGCTCAAGGATCTAAATCCCGATATTCCAAAAATTTATGTAGGGAAAAGATGTGGCGAGCATTCCCTAACCCAAGAAGACATTAATAAATTAATAGTGGAAAAGGCCTTTAACTATGGACATGTTGTTCGTTTAAAAGGAGGTGATCCATTTGTTTTTGGCAGAGCCAGTGAAGAATTGGAATACGTGGAATCCTTTGGAATACCCGTTACTGTGGTACCGGGGGTAACCAGTGCAATAGCCGTTCCGGCCAGTCAGGGTATTCCGGTAACCAGACGGGGAATTAGCAGTAGTTTTTGGGTGATGACCGCCACAAAACGTGATGGTTCCTTTTTCGAAGATCTAGAACTAGCAGCTAAGTCATCTGCCACAATGATCATATTAATGGGTGTACGTAGATTTTTGGAAATAGCTGGTAAAATTGAAGAACATAGAAATGGACTAACCCCTTTTGCTGTTATACAAAATGGAACTGTTGAGAATGAAACTTGCATAACAGGACTTCTAAAAGATGCAGGCTCACTAGTCAACCAAATAGATATTACACAGCCTGGAATAATAGTGGTTGGGGAGGTAGTAACCGAACATCCGGCCTTTTTTGAAGAGGAAATCCAACGGGCTCTCCACTATTAAACAACAACCTAAAGCCGCTCATTTACAATACTGCAATAAGCTTACCTAATTAATTGCAATTTCACAATCAGAAGCTTAATATATTCTCACCTTCATAAAAACACTACTTATTTCCAATATTACGTAATCTTTATAAGTAATAATACGTAGAAATACGTATTTTTGAATTGTTAATTGAAATAACTAATCCTATAAACAATTCAGTTATGAAAGAATTTGTCTCTGCTAAAGCCACGAAATTAGAACTTTTAAACTTAAGGAGTCTACCAATACGTACATTTTGGATTACCTCCATTGCCTTTTTCATTTGTTTCTTTGCCTGGTTCGGTATTGTACCTTTTATGCCCGACGTGGTTAAAGACTTGGGATTGACACCTACACAAAAGTGGAACTCCATAATATTGGCGGTTTCCGGAACAGTATTTGCCAGATTGCTAATTGGTAAGTTATGTGATAAATATGGTCCCAGATTATGTTATACCTATTTATTGATTCTGGGTTCCATCCCTGTTATACTTCTAGGTTTTGTACAAACACCGCTTCAGTTTCTAATTTGCAGGTTGTTTATTGGTTTTATAGGCGCTTCCTTCGTTATAACCCAATTCCATACTTCCATAATGTTTGCTCCCAATATAGTGGGCACTGCAAATGCTACTTCCGCTGGCTGGGGTAATCTGGGCGGAGGGGCCAACCGTTTGGGAATGCCATTGATCGCAGCAGGAGTTGTTAGTTTTGGAATTGCCGATGAATTAGCTTGGAGATATTCTATGGTAATTGCAGGGGTCATTTGCTTCTCTATGGGACTTATATATTATTTCTTTACCAAGGATACCCCAGAAGGCAATTTTGAAGAATTAAAGTTAGCAGGCAAAATGCCGAATTTAAAGAAAGATGAAGTATCCTTTTTGAGTACGTTGAAGGATTACAGGGTCTGGATCTTGTTTTTAGTTTATGCTGCTTGTTTTGGAATTGAGCTTACCGTGTATGGTACCATGGACGATTATCTTCAGAATAGATTTGGCCTGGATAGATCCACCGCAGGAAATTTGGTATTGTCGTTTGCCCTAATGAATATTTTTGCCAGGACTTTAGGGGGCTATTTCGGAGACTTGTTCGGTAAGTTCCGTGGCTTGCGTGGTAGGGTAGTTTTTCTTGCCCTGATCTTGGCTACGGAAGGACTAATGCTTTCTATCTTTTCAGTGACTACTAGTTTGGTATTTGGTATGATATTTTTAATCGCTTTTAGCCTCACCGTTCAAATGGCGGAAGGCGCCACTTTCTCTGTTGTGCCATTTATTAATAAAAAAGCCATAGGATCCATTTCCGGTATTGTAGGGGCAGGAGGAAACGTAGGGGCCTTTTTGGCCGCCATGTTATTGAAATCCAAATCGGCCGTGGCCGAAAGTGCTGCCATAGCCGCTAACAGTGAACTGGGAGAGCAGGCTGTAAAGGCTGCCCAAACTACTGCTGCCGCTTCAGCTGTATCCAGTGGATTTTTTGTCATTGGAGGATTTATAGTAATCGCAGCCCTACTATCCCTGGCCATTAGGTTTGCAACCGCCGATGAAAAGGCTGTTATTGATGAAACCAAGGCCGAACTTTTATTATCAGGAGTCGATAAATAGAAAGAGAAATGAACTAATGTTCCTGTTGTGACATTTTACCCAAAACAAATCACACTAATAAAATTTATATCGGAATACGGAATGGATAATTGGAATTATTTCATTCCGTAGTTCTGATGAAAATATAAAATATGCCATAATAATTCTTCACATGAGCTAGGTGGATCAATGGCAAATCACTCCCAATATTCACTGGTTCGACTCCTAAAAAATTAATACATATAAACAACAGATGAAAAGAATATATCATTTATTAACCCTAATGGCCCTCTATGGACCAATTTCCAATGCACAGTTTACATTGGATGGAGAATTTAGACCTCGTACCGAATTACGTCACGGTTTTGGCAGTCTAATAGCAGATGATGCCGATGCCGGTTTTGGTGTTTCAACCCGTTTGCGTTTAAATGCAGGCTACGCTATAGATGCCTATAAATTTTATGTAAGCCTTCAAGATGTTATGGTTTGGGGAGAAAATAGGCAACTTCTACCGGATGATGAAAATAATTCCTTTGCCGTATTTGAAGCCTGGGCCGATATAAATCTGGGAAGTGGTTTTTCTACCAAATTGGGACGACAGACCTTGGATTACGACGATCAGCGCATATTGGGCAGTGTTGGGTGGACACAACAGGCACGTAATCACGATGCCGCTATTTTACAATACGCCAAGGAGAAGTTTCAATTGGATCTAGGATTGGCCTATAGCCAGGATTATGATAACCCCAGTGGTTTTCAATCGGTAGGTACCGCCTATAATACAACTGGATTCTTTTCCTATAAAACCATGCAATATCTTTATTTAAAAGAAAATTGGAAAAACTTAAGCGGAAGCCTATTGTTTTTGAACAATGGCTTCCAGAATTTTGAAACCGATGGGACCACGCCAGATGGGATAAGTAATCTGCAAACCCTAGGAACACATATCGACTTTAAAAAAGGAAGTTTCGGGGCTGCATTGAACGCCTATCTTCAAACCGGGGAAAGACAGGGCACCATTGATGTAGGAGGCGCCTATTTGTTGGGACTGGATATTAACTACAAGGCATCTGCCAAAGTAGGCCTTGGAGCAGGTATGGAAATCATTAGTGGTAATGACGCCAGTACAAGTGATAAAACAGAGGCTTTTTTCCCCCTTTATGGTACCAATCATAAATTCAATGGATTTATGGATTATTTCTACGTAGGCAATCATGCTAATTCCGTTGGACTGTTCGATATTCATGTGAGTGCCAATTTCAAACTTGGGGAAAAATCAAGTTTAATGGTCAAGGCACTTAACTTTAGTGGTGAGCAAGCATTACCAAGTGGGGAAAAATCGTTGGGCACAGAATTGGATCTTGTATTTTCGCAGGCATTCAACGGTTATTCCTTACAATTGGGTTATTCCCAGATGTTTGCCAATGACGGTATGTACGAACTAAAAGGCATCACGGAGGATGCCTCGGCCAGTAGCCAAAATTGGGCATGGGCCATGTTGGTCATTAAACCCAAATTTTTGAATACTTCCAAATAAGTAAATTATTATCAAAGCCCCGCCAATTGGCGGGGCTTTTGTTTTAAAACCCGACCTAAAAATTATCATTAAAAGCTTTTTTATTAAAACGTGGCACCATAATAAAACCATAGGTCAAATGCCATTACCATTAGGGTTTATAATCAAAATTTCAGTATCTATTTTCACCGTATGAATACTTAGTTTTAATTTTATCCTATATTTGTTTTGAAAGAATAGACTATTGTGAATAAAACGACACGTATTGTATTGGCCGACGACCATTCCTTGGTAAGGGATGGCATTAGAGCGTTATTGGAAGAAGATGATAATTATGTGGTGATCGGTGAGGTCTCCAATGGCAAGGAAGCCGTTCAAATGGTATTGGATAAAAAACCGGATCTGTTGATTATTGATATCCGAATGCCCGAAATGAATGGTATAGAGGCGGTGGAGGAACTCAAAAGAAATTCTTCGGCAACCAAATGTATTATACTTTCCATGCACGATTCCGAGGAATACATCCTAAAATCGGTAAATGCCGGAGCCAGTGGTTATCTCTTAAAAGATACCGGAAAAATGGAATTTCTTAAGGCCATTTCCACAGTAGAACAAGGCGGAAAATATTTCAGTGGTGATATTTCCAATGTTTTGGTAAATAATCTGTTGAGTCAGGGACAGACAAAGCAGGAAAGCAAGCCCCAGACAAAAAATGGAAACAACTCCTTTGGGATTACAAGTAAGGAATTACAAATCCTGGAACTCGTCCTTTCAGGGCTTACCAACAAACAAATTTCTGAAAAACTTCAAAAAAGCAAACGGACCATTGAAACACATCGCTTTAATCTAATGCGAAAAATGGGCGTTAATAATCTTATGGACCTAGCCAGAAAGGCACAGGAATATAAACTGATTTAAAAATCTATATTAACTGGTTTTTTTGTTGATTTACAGCAGTTTATCATGTTTTTGATCCATGCTATATTCTGTAATAGCCAATGAAAGTCCGTTTTTATTGTCTTTTCATCAATATTCTGCTTAACTATTATCAATAAAATACTACGTATTTATACTTAATTTGGTAATTTTAGATCATTATTAATCGGCCTCTTTTAATACTAGGATTTTATGCAGAAAAAGAACGAACATAAAACTATTTGCTCCTATTGTGGGGTTGGGTGCGGCATTGTGGTGGAACAGGACTCCAAGGGCAATATTAGCGTTGAAGGAGATCCAGATTACCCGGTGAACAAGGGCATGCTTTGTTCCAAGGGAAAGAACCTCAATTATGTGGCACAGGATACCAGTGATCGTATTTTGTATCCGGAAATGAGATGGAGCAGGAATCACCCCTTGCAAAGAGTTTCTTGGGATACTGCTTTTGACAGGGCCGCAGCCGTATTTAAGAGCATTATTGAAAAACATGGCCCGGATAGTGTAGGCTTTTATGTTTCGGGTCAGTGTCTTACTGAAGAATATTATTTGGTAAATAAACTCACCAAAGGTTTTATAGGCACCAATAATATTGATACCAATTCCAGGCTCTGTATGAGTTCAGCAGTAGTGGGTTATAAAAAAATGTTGGGAGAGGATTCAGTGCCCATTTCATATGAGGATATAGAACTTTCCGATTGTTTTCTTATCGCCGGGGCAAATCCAGCCTGGTGTCACCCCATTCTTTTTAGAAGGATAGAAAATCATAAGGAGAAAAATCCCGATGTAAAAATTATAGTCGTAGATCCGCGTAAGACGCAAACCTGCGCTGCAGCAGACCTACATTTACAAATATTACCTGGGACGGATGTTATTCTGTTCAACGCCATGGCCCGTTGGTTGATAGAAAAGAAAAAAATAGACAGAAACTTCATTAAAAAGCATACCGTAAATTTTGATGCCGTAAGGGATAGTGCCTTTCAGCTTTCTTTAAAAAAGGCAGCCGAACTGTGTGGTGTTTCCGTAGAGGATATTAAAAAGGCTGCAATGTATATTGGCAATGCCAAGGCTTTTATAAGCATGTGGACCATGGGTCTAAACCAGAGTGTTATTGGAGTCTCTAAAAATGTTTCTTTAATGAACCTGTCCTTACTTACCGGGCAGATCGGAAAACCAGGGGCCGGACCTTTTTCACTTACGGGACAACCCAACGCAATGGGGGGTAGGGAAGTAGGTGGAATGGCAAGTTTATTGGCTGCGCACAGGGAATTGGGCAATCCAAAGCACCGTAAAGAGGTGACGGATTTCTGGGGAGGAAAAGAAATAAAATCCGAGCCTGGTTATACTGCAACCGAAATGTTCGATGCTCTGGAAAGTGGTAAAATGAAAGCAGTTTGGATTATTTGTACCAATCCCATTGTAAGTATGCCCAATGTTCACAAGGCAGAGAAGGCTTTAAAAAATGCCAATTTTGTAGTGGTTCAGGATATTTCCCATAATTCCGAGACTACCAAGTTTGCAGATCTGCTTTTACCTGCTGCCGGCTGGTTGGAAAAGGAAGGGACTATGACCAATTCCGAAAGGCGCATAAGTTATCTTCCCAAAGTGATCGATGCCCCAGGGGAAGCTTTACCGGATGCTGAAATTTTATGGAAGTTCGCTCAAAAAATGGGGTATCATGGTTTTGATTATAAAAATGCCAGTGAAGTATATGACGAACATTGTCTTTTAACAAAAGGCACAGAAATAGATATAACGGGCCTTTCCCATGAAAGATTAAAGAAGGAAGGTAGTTTTCAATGGCCAGTTCCCCACGACACTCATATGGGTACCCCTAGATTGTTTACTGACTTTCAATTCTTCACCAATGACAAGAAATCGCACTTCAATGCGCCCGCTTCGCTTTACAATAAGTCCGAATTAACAACACCAGAATATCCGTTAATACTCAACACAGGCAGGGTAAGGGACCAATGGCATACCCGTACCAAAACCGGAAAGGTAAAACGTCTGCTTACCCATATTCCGGATCCATACTTGGAAATGAACAAAGTGGATGCCTATTTGAGAAAATTAAAGGAAGGGGATATTGCGGTAGTAAAAAGTAGGAGGGGAGAGGTCCAGGTTAAAGTTAAGGTGAATTTTGACATACGCGAAAAAGTGGTATTCCTGCCTATGCATTGGGGAAAAGTACTCAATAATGATTTTGGGAGGGCCAATAATTTGACCAATGATCTGGTCGATCCCGTTTCCAAGGAACCAGATTTCAAGTATTGTGCCGTAGAAGTGGTAAAGTATGTTAAACCCAAACAGAAGATTGTGATTATCGGGGCCGGAGCTGCAGCCTATAGATTTATTCAAACCTATAGAGAAAAAAATGAAACCGATGAGCTCCATGTTTTCTCCAAGGAAAAGGATCCGTTTTACAATAGGGTATTGCTCCCAGAATATGTGAGCGAGGAGCTCTCATGGGAAGCTCTAGAAAAATTAAAAAAAGGAGAACTTGAAAAATTGGATATTACCCTTCACCAAGGTTTAGGGGTAACCAAAATAGATAGGAAAAATAAAACCATCATGGACGACAATGGTTTTGAACATGCTTATAATATCCTTGTAATGGCAACAGGTAGTAGGGCCTTTGTTCCAAGTGAGGTGCAAATAAATATGCCGGGCCGTTTTACTATGAGAGAACGTGGGGATGCAGATAAATTACGTAAATATTTAGAGGATACCGGCCTTCCCTCAGAAGAACAACATGTCGTTATTGTTGGAGGTGGGCTTTTGGGACTGGAGCTGGCGGCAGCGCTTAAGAACAGAAATGTCAATATCAGTATCATTCAACGTGCCCCTAGATTAATGGAAAGACAGTTGGATAGAATTGCGAGCCGACTGTTGGCCGAGGATGTCAGTGATCGTGGAATTAAAGTCTATTTTGATAATGAGGTAAGTACAGTATTTGAGGAAAGAGATGACAAAAACACTCTTTCCATTACCTTAAAAACAGGAAGGACTATAAAATGTAATGCCATCGTTTATGCCATTGGCACCCGTCCCAATATTGAGTTGGCAAAGCATTCCGATCTTAAGACAGGGAGGGGAGTGGTAGTCAATGAATATTTACAAACCAGTGATCCCAATATTTTTGCACTTGGGGAGATTGCCGAATTTAAAAATGCCCTTTTTGGCATAACGTCGGCCGCCGAGCAACAGGCCGATACCGCCGCAAAATATATTTTGGGCGATTTTAGCAGTATCTACAATGGTTCTATCCTCATGAACATTTTAAAGTTCGAAAATCTGGACCTCTGTAGTCTGGGGATGGTGAATGCTCCCTTGGATGATAATAGTTATGAGGAAATTATTCTAATGGACGTCAGCAAGAAATACTACAAAAAATGTATCGTAAAGGATGATACCCTAAAAGGTGCTATCCTCATGGGTGACAAAAACGAGTTTGCCGAATTTAAAAGATTAATTGAAGAAGAAATTGAACTATCGGAAAAACGGAACGAGTTACTTAGAGGGCAATCAAATTCTGTCCCTTTGAAAGGAAAATTGGTATGCTCGTGCAGTCAGGTGGGAGAGGGCAATCTAATTGAAACAATTAATGGGGGATGTGAAGACTTCTCAAAACTGTGCTCTGAAACTGGAGCTGGGCTTGGTTGTGGAAGTTGTAAACCGGAAATACAGGATATTTTGCGCAAGCAATTACAAACAGTTACCTCATAAAATATATCGCTATGAATGATGATTTACACCGAATATTGATCAAGGGAGGGGTAACCTCTCCCGGAGAATTAAAGGATATCATTGCCATGTTGGAGGCAGGGGGGCTGAAAGAGGTATTTTTTGGATCACGGCAAGATTTGTTGTTCCCTTTACAAAATGCCAAGGAGGAGCAATTGGAACAAATTTCAAAATTCAACACCGATATCGTTAGCGATAGAAGTTACCAAAATATTGTAACTTCCTATGTGTCGGCCGATATTTTTGATATGACCAACTGGCTGAAGGGGTCCACTTATCTGTACATTTTAGAGGGTTTTGATTATCTACCTAAATTAAAAATAAACATTACCGACCCCAAGCAACGCTTGGTACCTATTTTTAATGGCAACCTTAATTTTATTGCTTCGGATAGTGAGGATTATTGGTACCTTAACATTAAACTTCCACACTGGACCAAATCCGTTTATTACCCTGTCTTAATTTATAGTTGGGACATCCATACCGTAGCCAAGGCTATTGAGGAAATATACCAGGACATCGCGGATATAGACGAACTTTTTTTTATTCTCAATAAAAAATTGGATACGAATAACAGAACTATAGAACGGGAGCTGGTGGTTCCTTACATTAAATTTCCGTATTACGAAGGAATGAACAGGATGGGGCTGGATCAATATTGGCTGGGGCTTTACTGGCGAAATAATAGATACGATCTTGATTTTTTAAAAAAATTATGTGGCTTTTGTCTGGACAACAGCATTGGAAAAATATGTATAACACCATGGAAGTCCTTTATCATAAAGGGAATTAAAAGCTCCAGTAGACCCGAACTGGAACGCTTTCTAGGACAGAAAGGAATCAATATTCGCCACTCCCAATTGGAAATGAACTGGCACCTTCCGGTAGACGATATGGAGGCATTGGAATTGAAAAAATTCTTGGTGCTGAGTTTTGACCAGAACGACATCAGCACCTACGGACTTACCTTTGGAATAAGTAATGAAACGGGGAAGAGGACACATTTTTCATCTGTAGTAATTGAAAAAAATACCCAACCTACCATAGTCAAGGATTTTGCAGTAAGGCCTACCTACAACGTTTTACATTTTAAAAATTTTGATCCCAATACCCAAGAATATAAAGTCTACGCCCAAGACGTGGATAAGATAGAGTTGCCAGGTCTATTAATGGAACTGAGCAAACATTATTTTGATCAATTGGGAAGGGCGGTATCTAAAAAAGAATCCCCTAAGAATAGCAATGTGGATATTTTGAAAGAAGTTTATCAATGCAGCTCTTGTTTCACCGTTTACGACCAAACTTACGGTGATGCAAAAGCGCAGGTAGCTGCTGGAACACCATTTACAGACCTCACTGAGGATTATTGTTGTCCGGTTTGTTCCGGCCCCAAATCGGGATTTGAAAAAATGAAACTACAAATATTGTAATACCTCCAAAGCCATAATATTTGGGTCGGCAAAATTAAAGATTGACTTGTAGATATAGGAAATATTATGAGTTCTGACCCTCCTGTTGTGGTTTTCTGCTGAAGCCGGGTAGTTAGGAGTAGATTTACAGCCAATTATTTATTATATAACACCAGCCATTTTACAAATTCCTGTCGGTTCTTGAAGTGAGGTTCCAAATATTTCAATTCATCCTTAAAACCCCTTTTTTTATTAATAATTAAGTATGTATTTGGACTTCGAGTAAGCGAATCCAAGCGGGAGACCATTACAGCATCATTTATATCCCAAAGGTCATCTTTCCATTCTTGGTTCTTCTGAAACTGAACTTCCCGATTTGTGGTGTTATTCCTTAATTTTAAAGTGATTGGATTGTCCCCTGAATACACAGGTATGGAAGATAGCAGGTAATCATACACAACAATAGTCTTATTTTCTTTTGGGGTAATTTTATTAATAAACCCAATCATTTCCTTGGTGGAGTTGAAGGTTGACCCGTTGTGAGACATTATCGAGGTTGATAATAAAATTAAGGCAACCCCAAAACTTGCCCCCAAAATCGCCGGCTTTTCCGGGATACCCTTATCTACATAAAGAAATAGGGCAACAAAGACGATTACCAAAATAATACTGATGACCAATGTTGCTGTAGAAATCTGAATAAATTCGGGCTTCAAAAGCCAAAGCCCTAGAATCCCCAAGAACAAACAACCAATCAGGAAAGCATATGCCAGATTCAAGATATTTCGGGTAGCATTTGTAACCTTGAACAGTTGTACTGCAACTAAAATGGCCAACATCCAAAAAATTGGAAGGATATACAGTACTAATTTAGTCTTGAAGACCGAAAAAATCAAGAACAGGCAAACACTTGAAATCAACAATAACCTATCTTCCCTTCCTATATTCAAGAATTTATTGGTACTCCTTTTAAAATTCTGAGGAATGATCCACCACCATGGTAGCGTTAGCCCAATTATTAAGGGAATGTAAAACCAAAATGGCTTGGATCGATTAAAGGAGTGGGATGCAATCCGGGACAAAAGTTGCTTTTCCACAAAATAATGCCACAATCCTGGATTGTTCATAACCACCATAATATACCAGCTTGAACCAAGAAGAAGACAAAGGCCAAATCCCAAGATATGATGAATGCTAATTTTTGAACTGCGTTTGAATATTATCTTATAAACGATAATATAGGTCAGAATAAACAAAAGTGCTACAGGTCCCTTGGTGAGCAAGGCCAATGCTACCAATACATAAAACAAATAAAGTGCAACTATTTTGCCCTTGCTGGTATAGTACTGCCAACAATAGAGAGCCCCAAGAATAAAAGTGGTGAGATAGGCATCCGTTGTTAAGTTACGACTAGAAATAAGTACTAGGGGCATAGCAAAATATACAAGACCGGAAGTAATGGCTATTCTTCTGTCATTGTAAAGCAATTGGGCCATTCCATATACCAAAGCCATTTGAAGCACAATAGCAATTTGAAGAAAGAACCTAGCACCAAACTCATTAACCCCAAAAATACGATAGCCCACGGTAGTTATATAGTAGGTTATTGGAGGTTTATGAAAGTGAAAAATGCCCAGAAGTTTTGGATTGAGATAGTCCTTGGAGTTAAGCATTTCCTTGCTGATCTCAGCATATCTGGCCTCACTGGTCTCCGCCAGTCCATAGGAACCCAAGCCCGCCAGCAATATAGCCAATACAACGGTCAAGAAAAACAGATAATACCTATTCGTGGCCACTCCGGATAACATTGTTCCCATTTAAGTAGTAAAAATACGGATCTCAAATTTTAAAAAGGCAAATTGTTATGTTATCATAATAATAAATTAAATCGATGGAACATACCTAATAGAGTAATGTACCCAGGTGCTCAGGAGGGTTTCAAGTTATTCTGAAAATAACATTTAACCAATGTTTAGGAATACATCCAATCTATTTTTCTCCCTAATAATATTCACAATCTATCACAAAAAAACACCTACCTGGACATGGTTTTTTACACGCTTAAAAGCGGTATTTAAAACCTATTTTTAAGTCCCTTTTTCCCTGCTGAAATTCTACACCATTCATTGTCCAAACCTGCCGTACACCACAATAAAATGTAGTTTCACAACAAAACCATAATTCAGGACTTTAATGGTAATAAGTAATCGCAATATATACATCCTCTCTCTCGTTATAGGGTCTTTCCTACAAAGTGGATGAATTCACTGGGATTATAATATTAAGGGGCAAAATCATGATAAAATCGACCAAAAAACTACTACTGCTAATTTTGTTGTTTAGTTTTAATGCCTGGTATGGCAACGCTCAGGTTGCTACCAGTGTACAATATACCAATTTCAATTCCTGTGGTAGTAACCTTCCACAAACGGAACTAAATCTTGGAAATTTGGTGCTGTCGGAAACTCTGGCCACGGATTTCGGCTCGGGTACCTTTACCTTCTATATTCAGGCTCCCTCTAATTTCGAAATTAGGGCAACTACCTATTCTGAAACGGGAACCGATATTACCAGCGCTTCCGTTACCCAAGACCCAGGCAATGCCTCCAGATTGGCCGTAACCATAACTACCAACGCCCAAGGTTCCTTGGATGTATTTACCATAGAAAATGTAAGGATTCAACTTATACCCGGTTCAACTACCACTAACGGTACACTAAGATATGTTTTGGCCGGTAACGCCAATAAGATAAACGCACTTGCCGACAATCAGACCCTTGCCAACGTTTCTTTCACCGCTCTCACAGGAGGAACAGGGGTTAACCAACAGGTTTGTGCCATCAACGACGTACAGAATATTAGTATTACAGGCTCCAATATAACCCAAAGCAGAACCTTTGAATGGGAAAAGGATGTTAGCGGAACTTGGACAGCCATTGCCAATTCCAACACGGAGATTCTGGTAGTGGACAAGCCTTCTTTCCCAAATGGAATAAGTAGATATCGCAGATTGACCACCTTTATGGTCAACGGGGAGTCATGTACCCAGGTCAGTACCACTGCAACCATTACCGTTAACGAAATATACGCAGGAACTATTACTGATGGAACCGGTCAAAATGTTTGTGCCACCCAGATACCGGCACAATTGAGTACCTCTGGCGATGTGGCGGTGACTCCTGCCGGGACCACAACTTATCAATGGTACAAAAATGATTCCGGCCCTTGGGAACTAATCTCTGGAGCAACGGACAATTTCTATCAACCAAGCGCTTTATCCAAAACCACCTCTTTCAAAAGAAGGGTCACCAATGTTTTAAACGGATTTAGTTGTTATAAAGAAACACCCGCGGTTTCCATAATTGTAAATTCTGCGGTATTGGGAGGTACAGCCACCAATCAGAATATATGTTCCTTAAGCGAACTACAATTGTTAACTATAAATAATGGCGAAAACAATGGTACCTATCAATGGCAGAAATACGACGGCAGTAACTGGGTAAACATAAGTGGTGCCACACAAAGCAACTATAACGCCAGTGCCAACCTGAATCCTGGAACAGAGCAATTTAGAAGGGTTACCACGGTTTCAGGGGCAAGTTGTCAAGGTATTAGTACAGTGGCCACCATTACCTATACCAATTTTGCCGTAGGTAGTATTACAGGCGCTGAAACTGTTTGTTATAATGAAGCTCCAAGTGCCATAACATCGGATACGAATGCTTCGGGAACAGGTACTATTTCATACCAATGGGAGCGATTTGACGGAAGTTCATGGGCAGCAATTTCGGGAGCCAATAATGCAGACTACCAGCCAAGCGCCCTAACCCAGACAACTAGCTTTAGAAGACAGGATAACATACTCCTAAACGGGTATAACTGCTCGGACTACACCAATGAAATAGAGATTACCGTACTCGGTCAAATCAGTGGAGGAACTGCCAGCGCAGACCAAACTATCTGTGCAGGGGAAACACCCAATGCAATAACTATTAACAATGCCACAGCAGCAGGTCCCAACATTAGCTACCAATGGCAATCGGCTACCACTGGTAGTTTTACAAATATTAGCGGTGAGACCAATGCAGTTTATAATTTCTCTGGAGCACCTGCTGTTACAACAAGATATAGAAGACAAACCATAGTTTCCAATAACGCCAAAGTATGTTTCCAAAACTCTACTGTAAGCACTGTTTTTGTAAACAGTCTTAATTTGGGGACAATTGGCAATGATCAAAATGTTTGTGCAGGACAAGCACCCAGCACCATTATTAACGTAGGAAATACTACCGCGGCCGGTAACCTAACATATGCATGGGAAGCCTCGACCGACAATGGAGCAAGCTGGAGCCCAATAGCTTCTGCCACAGGTTCTACTTATACCCCTGGCGTACTAGCAACATCTACCAAATATAGAAGATTGGATACCACCACCTTAAACGGAAAGGTGTGTACGGGCTACACCAATGAAGTCTCCATAATTGTAGCTGGAGCTATTTCAGGAGGGGAAGGGTCAGCGGACCAAGCCATTTGTGAAGGCGATACCCCAACAACCATTACAGTTTCCAACGGTACACCTGCAGGTGTAGGGATTAATTTCCAGTGGTATTCGTCCACCGATAATGTCAATTACACTTTAATGAGCGGGGAAACTGGTGAAGAATTAAATTTTTCTACAGGATTGACAACATCGACCTATTTTAGGCGAAATGTTACCAACACCAACAATGGCAATACTTGTGAGGCTTCCAGCCTTCCCACCTTGGTTACCCTAATAACCTTAACTGAAGGGTCTATTTCACAAACCCAGACCGTTTGTGGCTCTGGTCTTGTGGCTCCAATTACAAGTACAGCCAATGCTACTTCCAATGGAACCATAAGCTATACTTGGCAGAGTTCTCCGGACGGAAACACTTGGTCCGATATTGCCAACACCAATCAAGCTACCTACACTCCTGTAAACAATGGAGATTTACAAACTTACTATAGAAGAAAGGCCAGTTCAACATTGCAAAGCATTACTTGCGAGGCCATAACCACTCCGGTTATAGTTTACGTAAACAAATTTGACAATGCATCCAGCCATAGAATCACTTTTTCTTCCGGGGCAACCGGAACTACGGAGGTATGTAATGGTGGAGATCCACAGGCTTTTAGCACTAATTTTCCGTTGATTGCTTCTGGAACCGTAACCTACCAATGGCAGATTTCCAGTGATAATATATCATATTCTGATATTGCAGGAGCTACCACGGTTAGCTACGATCCACCTGCCGTAACACAGGACAATTACTATAGAAGAATTACCACTTCTACCTTAAATGGCCTCTCCTGCAGTGTAACCAGTAATGTACTGACCATCATAAATGGAGGGAATGCCACTGGTGGTACTATCGGCACTACCAATCCTAATGGCGTAACTCCCACTACCAATGAAGAAGTAATTTGTAAGGGGGACGATCCTAGCCTAATAGAGGAATTAGCTCAGTCTACAGGTCAAACATTGACCTACCAATGGTATGCCAATGGAGCCTTGATCCCAGGAGCAACCGGAATAAGTTATGACCCACCGGCCAACCAAACGTTTACAAAAACTTATATAAGAACCACTACCAGTACGGATATTTCCGGGGTGGAATGTGTAGTGGACAGTAACCCTGTAACGGTTTTGGTACCCCAAGCGGATAATCTTGGAAACAATATCACCATCTGTTATAATACCATGGCCCCAACCTTGGGCAACCCTAGCGCCATAGAAGGACTTCCTTATTTAACTTTTGAATGGTATGAATCCACTGATGGAAGTACCTTTAATAAAATTAATGGAGCAACTAGTGAAACCTATACTCCTGCAACTCCATTGACGGCTGATAGATATTACCGTAGGGATTACTTGGCCACAGTGGAAAGTATAGCCTGTGAACCTTCCTATACTCCAAGTAATGTGATTAGGATTTTTGTCAATGATGTGGACGGTGGTACCATTTCCGGAGATCAAAAAATATGTTACGGGGATGATCCTTCCGTTTTAGGGAATACCGTAGACGGAACTGCCGAAGGAGTATTGAAGTATCAATGGTATTCCTCAACGGATAACACAAATTGGGGAATAATAAACGGGGCTGTAAACAGTACCTATGACCCCATTGCCGGTAGCTACCCAACAACCTATTTTAAAAGGACTGCTTCTTCCACACTTTACGGTGTAGTTTGTACGGAAGATAGCAATACTATAGTAGTGCAGGTTACAGAACCACTGTTGCCAGGAACCTTAGTGAACGATCAAACCATCTGTGAAGGGGTTGTACCTGGCGCCTTAACGGTAACCGGTGGTAGTACCTATGTAGATCAGACCTATGACTGGTATGCTTCCACCAATGGTAGCGTATGGACAGATCTGGCCGTGCATTCTGCTTCTTATACACCGCCAGTCCCAACCTCTACCATGTATTACAAGAGGACTATTACCAGAACCAGTTTGGTAGACCAAACCTGTGTTGTGGAGACCAACCCTATAAAAGTTACCCTTAATGATGTTTATGCGGGTAAAATAACGGACAATCAATCGGTTTGTGAGGGAAGTCAGCCTTTGGCCATTGTGGAACAGGAATCTGCAACGGGTGCAGGTGTACTGACCTATCAGTGGTGGTCATCCCCGGACAATCAAACCTACACTGCCGTAGCTGGTGCCACGCAGCCAAATTATACCCCTCCAAGTACCCTTACTACCTCTACCTACTTTAAAAGAGTGGTTACCAGTACGGTGAACGGTGTGGCCTGTGCGGATGAAACTTCGCCAAAAATTGTAACCGTAATTCCATACGCCATCATAAATAATGATGCCATTATTGCCAATGACATTACTAATGTAAGCTGTAATGGAGGAAATGACGGAAGTATTGTGATACCGAACTCCAGAATCACTGGTGGTAACACGGCCAAAAAACAAATAAATACCATATCATTGTTTGGTACACCTACAGAAGGCAATACCTATAGTATACTAATTGATGGGAAGGTTTATGAACATCAAGTTACCTTGAACGGTGTTAATCAGCCGCAGGATAACAATGAGGTAGCTGCCGCAATTGTACAGAAAATAACTGCTGCAACCGGCGCAAACCTAAGTCCGGCCGTAGCAACAAGCAATTTCAATGAAATTACCTTGACCGCCAAGGTTGCAGGAATTGGATTTACGGCATATGTTAGTACGGGAACCGACTCCAATGTAAGTGCTTCCAATGTAATCACCCAACCAAATTCGGTTGCCAACACTTATGTATGGTCCAAAATAGGGGATAACAGCTTTACAGCCTCTACCTTAAGCATAAGCAATCTTACCGCCGGAGCCTACCAATTAACGGTTTACAATGAATTCTGCGGAACCACGTCGACTCCGTTTATAGTATCTGAACCCGAGGTATTGACATTGAATATTGGGGATACCTGTAATACGGCCATTACTGCCTATAGTACAGGAGGTATAGCACCTTTTACCTTTACGCTTACAAGGCCAAACGGTACAACCTTGGTGCAGACATCCAACAATCCAAATATTACGTATACCAATTTAACAGGTGGCGCTATTTACAATATAAGTGTACAGGATGCCTCTTGTGGAATACAGGAATCGCAATCCGTAACCTTGCCAATGGGGCTACAATTTGACCAAGCTTCGGTAGTAGTTGAAAACGCCACTTGTTATGGTCAAAATGATGGTAGCATTAGCTTAAATATTGGAGCTACAACAGTAACCGGGGGGAAAGCTCCTTATAACTTTAGTTGGACAGGCCCCAATAATGCCAACTTTACCACTGAAAATATTAGCAACTTGGCGCCAGGGGTATATGTACTTTCCGTAACGGACCAGCTTGGTTGTTCAGCAACCTATACAGCCAACGTGGCTTCAAAAGCCCAATTGGAAATCAGTAGTGTTCAGGTTATCAACCAGCAATTACAATGTGCCGGTGATGCCAATGCTGAAATAAGCATACAGATAAGTTCTGATCCTAGCAGCCAATTACAAATAAACTGGTACAAAAATGGAACAAGTTATTCTACCAACAATACTAGTCTTACCAATTTGGGTGGAGGCAGCTACGAAGTAGTAATAATTGATACCAACAGTGATGCCAATACCCCATGTACGGTTAGACAAACATTTGTTATTACTGCTCCGACCATATTTAGTGCTACTGAGGTAACCAATGGAAATACCAGTTGTGTGGATGCCAATACCGGACGTGATTTTACTTTTAGGGTGCAGGGAGGTACTTCACCTTTTCAATATACTTTGGACGGTGGAACTCCTGTAATCTTCAGTAATAACCAAACCACAATTAGCGCACTTTCCAATGACAGTCATGTTATAGAGGTAACCGATGCCAACCAATGTGTTGTACAAACGTTTACCATGGATAGTTATGAGGCCATGGATTATACCGGCTCGAAATCTTACACTATTCCACCTTGTGAAGCTGATTATGCATTTAGTCTGAATACCAATTTAATTACTGGTGGAAAACCTTTTGTAGACGGAAGTAACAACCCATACTACTTTTATGATTGGAGAGGTCCCAATAATTTTGTTGCCCAGGACATTACTAGCTTTGATGCGGTGCCAGGCTCATATTGGTTGACCATAACCGATAGTAATGACTGTTCTTCAGAAGAAATTGAGTTTACCTTTAATACTACCTATTCACCAATTGTTGTAAACAGGACAATAACTCCGGTAAGCTGTGGTGCTACCAACGACGGGGCCATTTCCATTACAGTAAGCGGTGGTCTAAGACCGTACAGTATTAGATGGGAAAAAGAAACAGCCGGTACAGCAAATAATCCTGACCCTGTGTTTACTCCTTTCGGTCAAAACATAACTCAATTGAGCGGATTGGAAGAAGGAAGGTTAAGGCTTACCATTACAAGTAACATAAATGGTTGTACCAATTCCGATCCAGCCTATTATTACCAGGAAATCATTACCATTAATAAGGCAGAATCGCTTCAGCTGATAGACGGACCATATCTGGATGAGTCACTTTGTTTAGGCAATCCCGGTAGCATTTCTGTATCGGTTTTCAACAGTCAACCAGGCAACCTAAGTTTTTACTATGAAGGCGCCCTAGTGCCATCCGTAAAAACGGGTACCAATACTTATTCTGTTCAAATTGGGAATCCGTTGGATAATGCCACCCTTAATGTTGTAAATGACCAAGGGTGTGGATTAACCATGCCGATAAGTGCTGGGGTAACAGACCCTTCATTTACCTATAGCTCGGACGAATATGAAATTACAGGTCTTTTGATGGCCAAGGAAGATATTCGATTCAGCATAACCAGTGAAGCAGGATATGGCAATGCCTCATGGGATTTTGGAGATGGAAGTCCCATAATTAATGTGGATCCGGAGGTGGACGGTATTATGACCACCCATAAATATAGTTACCCTGGTATTTTTACCACCACACTAACTTTATTTAACGCAGAAGGTTGCAGTAAAACTGTTGAACAGGACGTACAGGTCGGTAATGGCTATGACGTAATGTTCCCCAATGTATTCTCTGCCAATGCGGATGGAGTAAACGATTACTTCCAAGGTGAATTTACCGGTATAGCCTCGTTTACCTTTCAAATTTATGATATGTGGGGCTCATTGGTGTACAGCGTTGCCTATGACTATGAGAGCATGCCCGCCAATTGGGGTTGGAACGGAAACTACAGTTCGGGAAAACCTTACAAAAACACTTCCTTCAGATATCTGTTTGTAGGAACCACAAGAGATAATAACCAAATAACCAAAACCGGCGAAGCCTCAATATTAAGATAGAGATGAAGAAACTTAATCTAATAACCCTACTAATTATTCTTATTACGTTGGGGGCCAACGCTCAGGAAAAATTTGTGAACAACTTAAGCAAGGTGCCGGCTTCCTTAAACCCCAGTTTTCATGCTTTTAAGGATAAAACTAGGATAGGGGTCTTGGCCGAATTTGCCAGTCAGAGCCAAGGAAACCAATCCCAGCATAAATATGCCTTTGGCTCAACGGCCTTTGAAGAATACAATTTTCAACTGGGCGTAGATCTGTTCAACAATAACCTGAACAATTCAGGATTTAATTATACTTCTGCGGCATTGAGCTATATGTACAAATTGGTTTTAAAGAACGATTGGATACTATATCCTGGAATAACTGCCGCCTATAGCAATTACAGATATGATTTTAACAATCTTACCTTTCAGGATCAAATAAACATATTTACGGGTCAAATTAGTGCCAATACCATTGATCCCATTACGGCTTCCGAAAATATCGGCTATTTGGATATGGGGGCTTCGGTATTGATACATAACGATATAAATACTCTTTTTGGGCTTTCCCTTAAGCATTTGAATCAGCCACGAATATCTTCCAAACAAAGTGAAAATAACGTGAATTTAAACATGCTTATTTCCGGGCAGTTTGGTTATGAAATGGATATCAATAAATATGGACAGGCCAAATTGCCAGAGCATTCCTATTTATATTTATTTAATGCAGTGTCTATACAAGGCCCAAATACTAGATTGGATTTTTATCAGGATGTTACCCTTGGCAACTTTAGTATTGGCATAAACGAACATCTCAGTTATTTGGAAAATGCTTCCTTTTCCGAAATAGGTTTTGCCACCAGCCTTGCCTTGGAAACATTTGAATTTGGGTTAAACTATAGATTGCCCTTTGGTGGCGATGCCAAGCAATATATACCCAATTCGCTGGAATTATTTTTGGTTTTTGATATTTCTAGATTTAAGGAGCGTAGAAGATCGGATTACAGTAAGTTCTATTAACCAAGGCCTACTTGACCATTCGTCAAATCATTATGAAATAGAATATTCAATTGATTATAGACGGAATAAATTCTTTGCATTTTCATATAAAATTTTGCGTTCGATTGGCTTAGATACCAGTTTACGTATCTCAGCAATATCTAGGGTACCGGAACAACTATCCGGATCCGATCCTGTGGGATCCGCACAATCACTACCGTACAATAACTTGTCTTTGTGCCTTTCCAGGAAAAACCTGGCGTGGTCTTCATCTCGGGTAAGCGCATTTAAACCTGAGCCAGCAGAAAGATCGCCATACATGTTGGGATAATCACTCAGATATCGGTCTGTAATTCCTCCTGGTGTAACAGGGTTTTTAGGATACAGGACTGATTGGTCCATATGATTTTTGTCAATATTGGCCCACCAGGTTTGGGCATGGCCGATGAAATTTACTTTCGGATATTTCTCCAGCATTTTATAAAAGCGTTCGAAGCCATAATTATACATTTCATGCTGCCAATGCATGAGTACCGGTACATTGTAGTTTTCTGCCAATTGGTAAATTTTTTGCATCTCGGTCGAATCACATGTGACACCAAATTTCAATTCCCCAATAACCACCGCACCCAATTTTAAATATTTTTCAATCTCATAAAGACCATCTTTCATATCCGGAACAGCACATGCCCCAAAGCGGAATTCCTTCTTATGTTGGCTTGCAAATAAGTAACACTCTGCATTTCCTCCTGCTTCTGCCTGCAATCCATTGGCTACGCCCTGGTGAGTTGATGGCGAATTTACTGGACGCCCTGATGGTAAAAGAATAGTAGTAGTAATGCCCATTGCCCTTTGATGTGCCAGCAGCTGTTCATCTGTGCGTTGCACGTAATGAGTATGCTGATGAATGTCAATTATTGGTTCTTTTTTGATGCTTGAAATTCCATTAAACGCGTTTAGTTTTAAAGAGGTACCAAGTGCAAACAAACTAGTACCTGCAATAAATTCTCGACGGGAAAAACTTTTTTTTGACTGTGACATAAGAACTAAATTAATAGGGGAGTGGTTAAAACATTTTTTACTTTTTCCATTTGATTTTTTTTAATTATGTAGTAATGGCCGCCCATTGAATACAATGGCCCTCGACATAAACGGGTCCTTTAAATAGGATGCATCCCCCACATTTTTTATCCGGCTTCGCAGGAATATAGAGCGCGCAATTACCACATGAATTATTAGGAACGGCAGATTGTTTTACATAACCCAAGCTTTCGCGCTTTTTAATTTCCCCGTCACTTACATCTGTTAGGTCCTTACAAGGGTCTTTTAAATTGCCTTGTATCTTGGTCTCACTTTCATCGCCGGGTGATTCATTTTTACCGCGACAGTTAATAAGTAGCATACCCCCTATAAATAAACCACCGCTACTAAAACATTTATTTATAAAATTCCTTCTGGAATTGTTCTTTATGCCCATTTTTAAAACTGTTTATTTAATAGATATATTTAGATGTTATTAGCTACTGTTCATTTAGTATACAATTCTATTAAATCCTGGATTGCTTTAGGGACATTGCCCTCTGCTTCCAATGAAATAGATTTTAATTTTTCTTTTAATGAATTTTCCAAGCCGGCTGATTTTTCAATTCCTTCCACCAATCCCTTAATACTTGCCGACTGCAAGCCTGCTGTATTTGAAAGTGAGGATTGGGCCAGCAAGCTTAATAAACCTGAGATCTGGTTTTTATTATTACGTGCACCAATGACATTGGAACAAGTCTCAATAAAATTCAGTTTCCACGATGAGGCGTCCTTAAAAAAAGAATTCCTCTCCAAGATTTTTAAAAGGTCTATACCCGAACCAGCTTCTGAGCTCAACACTGCAGTCCTGAACCATGAACTCTGACCATGTAGCTCCAAGGCTTTTGCCAGTGCGGGTATCACCGCTTTATCTTTGAATTGGCCTAAACTCAAAGTAGCTTGGAAAGCGACCCTGATCGAAGGGTCATTGATCATTTCCGCCAACTGGGATACACAATCGGGAAAGCGTTCGGAAAGTATCGCAGCATTTTCTCTCACTCCTGCTGAAGGGTCTTTCATTGCAGTCATCACAGTAACAGCATCCAGAGCATCCATTCCTTCTAAAACATATAGGGCATGTAATCTGAATCTTGGATTTTCGCTTTGGGCAAACAAGGCTCTTACTTCGGGTATTACACTTTTATCCTGGCGCTCTAAAAGAAGCCTTTGAGCTGTAAGATTCCACCAACGATTTTCATGCTGCAACGCTTTAACCAGCTCGGAAGAAGATACTTTAGTGAGATTGGGGTTCACTGGCTTATAAGGACCAACATCCTTAGGTACAATTCTGTAAATACGCCCATATTCATTCCCGGCATCGAAATCCATGGTCTCTTGTAAGTCTTCAGGAATAGACATTGGAGTCTCAATATGCTGCCGGTACATGTCCATAATATACAGATAACCATCAGGGCCTACTGAAAAATTTGCAGGACGAAACCATGAATCCGTAGTTGCCATAAATTCTTTATCTTTTTCCTTTTCTCCACGCTTTGCTACCATATAAGGTAAACCATCAACAACAGAAAGAATATCCCTGTGCACCAAGCTGCCTGCAACATCGCCTGTGAATATATTGCCATAATATTCTTTTGGAAACTTATCGCCATCGTAGTACGTACCACCTGAAGCCCCTGTAAAATGACCCCTTGCATATTCTACCCTGTCAAGGTTATTTTCCTGGTAATTCTTATTACGACGGTCGGTACGTTCCTGTCTCCAGTACGGCGTTTCACTTAACTGGTGCATAAGCGGATCATGGTCCGAAATATTTTGTATCGTGCTTTTAGTTGAAGCTGGCAGATAAGGGTTTCTTTCAAGGTATCTCAAAGGAACTACCACCTCACGGATGTGTAAGGAATTCGCTGTAAAAAACCGATGGCCCCAATCGTCAATGGCAAGGCCAAACTGACCTGGGCCTGTACTGCGTTCAAATTCATTGCGGTCTAGCCGGAAGCGAAAATCGGCACCCTGCACATTTAGCCGGGGTGCATCGGGTCGGCGGCTAAAACTTATTTCACCTGCTTGCCCACCATTGTTTGCATAGATCCAGTTATCAATACCAAAACGAAGATTGGTGATTTGCACTTCTTCATTCTTATTAAAAAAGCCGCTAAAAAGAATCTCTTTTAAATCTGAACGTCCATCTCCATCAGTATCCTTATAATATGTGATATTGGGCGCTGCACATACCAGAAGGCCACCCTTCCAAGGCAATACACTTGTTGCCTCCCTAAGGCTGTCTACAAAAACGGTAGACGTGTCGGCCCTTCCATCGCCATTAGTGTCCTTTAACATAACGATTTTTCCTTTTCCTTTTACAGAATCGTCCTTGTAGGCATCCAGCATGCCGACAACGTAAGCATTTCCATCTCCATCATACTGCATGGACACCGGGTCTATGACCAATGGTTCCGATGCGAATATTTCTACCTTAAAGTTTTCTGCCAACTGAAAAGTTTTCATGGACTCTTCCGGACTAAGCGGTCCTTCATACAGAGGCTTTCCCTCACAAGAAACCAAGATGATCAATATTAATATTAAGAATTGTACATTAATAGCCAAGTACCCGATTAACCTGCTACACTTATTTTTGTTCTGCCTTATTTTCTTGTGAGAGAAATTTATGGTTGTTACTTTTTTCAGAATTAATTATTTGAAAGGTTAATATTATCCTTATAGCATAAAATTAGGTGATCAGTATCCTAAAATACTAAAAAAAAGTGCATTCGGAATTATTGTTGTCCGAGGAAAATCTAAAGTAGTGAAAAAGGCCATGTTATTGCCTTATTATATAGTTTTGGGCCTCCATTAATACAAAAGACTCCCTAATGGTCCAAAAAACTTAATCGGTATTTATTTAAACATCTGTAAACTTACTAAAGCTTAAAAGGATTATTTTTATAATCCGAACCAAAAATTATTATTTTGAAAAAACCAAATACTCCAACCGCCTTATTATTTGTATTAGTTGCCTTGTCACTTTTCTCGTGTGGGGACAGGACCGCAGAACGGGAAATAACAAAACCCAATATAATATACATCATGTCCGATGACCATACTACCCAGGGCTTTGGTATTTATGGGAGTAGGCTGGCCGGATTAAATCCGACCCCAAACTTGGACAAGATTGCCAACGAAGGAATAATTTTTGACAATTGTTTTGTAAACAATTCCATATGTACTCCGAGTAGGGCTTCTATTATTTCTGGACAATACCCGCAGACCAATGGAGTTTTGGACCTAGAAGGTATTATTGGGGTTGATAGGCAGTATCTTCCAAAAGAGATGAAGAAATTGGGGTACCAAACGGCCATTGTGGGTAAATGGCACCTTCATGACGAGCCCGCAGCTTTTGATTACTATAAGGTTTTGCCCGGGCAAGGAGACTATTTTGACCCCGAATTTCTAGTGAGGGGTGAAAAATCATGGCCCGATAATGTGGTAAAGACCAAAGGGCATTCCTCGGATAATATTATGGATATTACCTTAGATTATTTAAAAAACAAGAGGGATCCCAACAAGCCATTTTTCCTGATGCACCATTTTAAAGCTCCACATGACGATTTTGAATATGCACCCCGATATGAGGAATATTTGGCCGATACTTTTATTCCCGAACCGGAAAGTCTATACAATAATGGCAATAATGGATCAATAGCTACTAGGGGCAAAAACGATTCCCTTACCAGGATAATTGGATCCTCCGTTTCACACCGTAACCTAATTCGCCATCAGGCCAACAATATATATTGGAACGATACCACTGTTTATAAAAAATATAGGAATGCAAGAGATATTGCCCCATCGGAATATGTAAAGTGGGAAATGACAGCGGAAGAAAAAGACTATACTAGCAAAGTCTACCAAGATTATTTAAAGAAATACCTGAGATGTGTTAAGGGTGTGGACGATAATGTAAAGCGTTTGTTGGACTATTTGGAAGCGGAAAATCTTTTGGACAATACCATTATTGTCTATACCGGGGACCAAGGTTTTATGTTGGGCGAACATGATTACATAGACAAAAGATGGATGTACGAAGAATCCATGCGCATGCCATTTTTTGTGAGATATCCTAAATCCATTGCAGCAGGAACACGTACCGATGCTATTATCAACAACACAGATTTTGCCCCCACCTTGATTGAATTGGCAGGGGGGAAGACCCCTGATTATATGCAGGGCCACAGTTTTAAAACCATATTGGAAACAGGACAGGAACCTGATGGCTGGCAACAGGCCACATACTACCGTTATTGGATGCATATGGCGCACCGCCACCAAAACCCCGCGCACTTTGGTATTAGGACGAAAGACCATAAATTAATATTTTTCTATGGAAAGTATTGGGCAGATACCGATGACCCAAATACCACCTGGAACAAAGAGAGCTGGGGCAACGACTTTAGCAACCACACTCCTCCAGCCTGGGAGTTTTATGATTTGAAGAAAGACCCCAATGAAATGAATAACGCCTATAACGACCCTGCCAATAAAGCGGTAATTGCCAATTTGAAGGAACAACTAATCAAATTGAGGGAAGACCTCAACGAGACCGATGCAAAATATCCGCACATCCAAAAGGTAATAGATGCGCATTGGAATGATTGAAAAATGACCTATTCTAAAATAGATGCACAGCGTATCAGAAAGTTTCAAAAGAACTATCCTGAAAGATATTTCCATTTAAAGAAGTTAGTCTAGGATCAGTCCAATAAATTTTCATCTATAGCAGCCATAAGTTATTAATACAATTCCTCACAAAAAAAACCATGATTGTTCAAAAGACTGGTTATGGAAGTTGCCGTGACCATATGGGTTTCGACCCGGAGGATATTATCACAATCCTCCAGATCAAAATTCCAATAGCCCTTATTGGCAACCAATCTGTTCAAATCTGGTTTCAAGACTTTCACTTTCCGTTTACTGTTAATTGACGTCTTAAATACCAATACTTCTTTCATGTTGCAATTCAATTAGCGTTCGTAAAAGGCAGGTGGTTCTATTCCCAAAGTTCTTAGATAAACGTAAGCTTGTCCTCTATGGTGAATTTCATTGTCTATAAAGTAAAAGATAGAAGACCTTACCGTACAGTCATATTGACCAAATATTTTGATGTTCTGTTGAAATTGCTCCTCCTTGATCTGTGCCCAATAAGTATTGATTTCCGCGGTAGCCTTATCCCAAAGCTCCAGTAGTCGGTCTTTTTTATTACCGTGTTCCAAATGCTCATTAAAAGGAGCTGACTTTCCAGTAGCAATTTCCTTTAACCCGGGTCCGGCTATTGCCAATAACTCCATAACCATTTCGACAAATGTGCGCATACCCCCAATAGTATGGCTAAAAAAGGCCTCTTCAGGAAAAACTTCAATAGTCCTACGTGTCAGCGCCCTATGTCCTTGCCAATGATCCAGCAATTCTTGTGATGAAATAACTTGCGGGGTCTTGTTCAA
The DNA here is from genome assembly GCF_023016025.1 of Arenibacter sp. S6351L. Classification (NCBI taxonomy): domain Bacteria; kingdom Pseudomonadati; phylum Bacteroidota; class Flavobacteriia; order Flavobacteriales; family Flavobacteriaceae; genus Arenibacter; species Arenibacter sp. S6351L. Next base: position 228,529 of record NZ_JALKBB010000003.1, read on the forward strand.
TGTAGTGTGCATAGTTTAATTTTTTAAGTGATTAATATTTCATGACCAAAATTAAATATGGCTGGTGACAGCCCTATGTCAGTAGTAAAAAAAATATTTAAAAACCCTAATATCAATTGGTTACAAGTGAAGATATAAATAAGAATAACTATGTTGACATAAGGTTGTCACCTGGCCTGCTTTAATTTGTAGACTGATTTTGAAAATATCGGTGCGCGAAATTTTAACATAGTTAATCCAGTAACCATATGGACAAAACAAAGTCGATTTTTGAATTATACTTTTATTTGAAGTCCTATCTTTGGGATATATGTCAGGCAATTATGGGTAGAGATACGGTAAATCGTTTTGATCGTATAGTAGCGATCTTGGTGCAATTACAGTCCAAACGTATTGTAAAGGCGCAGGAGTTGGCGGACCGATTTGAGGTAAGTTTGCGTACTATTTATAGGGATATTAGAACCCTGGAAGCCTCTGGTGTCCCCATTATAAGTGAAGCGGGTGTTGGCTATTCCATTATGGAAGGCTATCGGCTACCCCCGGTCATGTTTACGCGTGAGGAAGTAGGCAGCTTTGTGGCTGCCGAAAAACTAATGCAGAAGTTTGTGGACAAGTCGCTTGGCAGCTATCATCAATCTGCAATGTTCAAGCTAAAGTCTGTTTTAAGGGGCAGTGAAAAAGATTGGATTTCTGCCTTGGAGTCCCAAATATCCGTAGATCCATCACAACAGTTGTTCAATGAAGATTTGCCGAACGCGCTTGAAATTCTTTTTGAAAGTATAGCTGAAAAAAAGCAGGTATTCTTAAAATATCACTCCATGCAGAGCGAGCACCCTTCCGATCGTCATATAGAACCTGTGGGACTATTTCATGAAAATAATTTTTGGTATGTTCTGGGGTATTGTCACTATAGAAATGATTATAGACAATTTAGAACGGACAGGATGTTGGGCATTGCAAGAACCTCTCTTTCCTTTACCGGAGAACACGGGAGCTTGGATGAGCATTTGAGTAAAGATGTTAATGCTCAAAAAACCAGGGTAAGAATATTGGTGGATAAAAACATTGCCAGGTTTATTAACAGCAATAGGAAACATTACGGTTTTATATCTGAAAAGGTGAAGGGCAAAAAAGTAGAAATGACATTTATGACATCGGATGTAGAACATGGATTTCCTAGGTGGTATCTCATGTTCGGGGATTATGCCGAGATCATAGAGCCCGAAGTTCTAAAACATCGTGTTAGGGCCATCTTGGAAAAAACGGTTTCCAATTTAGAGTAGTTTTTTATTGTATGGCTAACTCTATAAGACATAAACTCTATTTAATTAGTTTTCCTTGAAGCTAACTGGGGGTTTCGCAGGTTTTAATTAAGTGTGGCAGTCCAATAAAAAAGCCCTTCGCTACTAAGGAAGGGCTCATATTCTATTTGAAATATATTATCTGTACAAGGTAAAATGCCCTACAAATTCTCTCTTATCTTCTTCACCATTCAATTTAATAATGTACCAATAGTCCCCGCTGGGTAAATCTACCTGATCGTAAAGGCCGTTCCAGCCTTGTTCATTATCTTTAATGATATAAATCTGCCTACCGTAGCGATCATAGATTTTAATAAAAATGTCTGGAAATTGCTCAATATTCCTCGGAATCCAAAAATCATTTTTTCCGTCACCATCAGGGGTAAAGAAATTTGGAATTTCAATATCAATGAATTCCATATATATCGACGCCGTTGTCTCACAACCGTTGGCATCCACAACTCTTACGGTATAGGTATCCGTTCTACGAATATTAAAGACATTGTCCTCACCATTGTTCTGACCATCAAAATAGTACGTATAGCCTTCCTTGCCACCAGTTGCCAAAGCACTGATCTCATTTAGGTTGCTTTGTTCCAAAACGAGTTCCAAAGGTTCAAAACCTTCTACCTCAAAGCTTAGGGTATTGATACATCCGTTGACATGGGCCAGGGTAATATAATGACTGCCAGGTGCCAAATCATTGAAGTTGGCCTCCAACACTAAATCGTTGGGATCTGTTGAATCCAAGGCATACATAACATCTGCTGCAACAGCATCATCCTCTAAATTTAGTTCTATGTAATTGTTGGGAGTATCCCCTGTACATTCATAAATCACTTGTACCTCGGCATTAAGATTGGCTCCGCCTTCAACCGTAATGGCCCCGCTACTAACACATCCATTGGCATCCTTAACAAATAGGAGGTAGGTGCCGCCAGACAAATTCCCATAGACCGTTTTTCCATCCGTAAAATCAGAGTCATTGTTAGAGTTTAATGCGGTGCTGTAAGGTGCGGTTCCTCCATTAATATTCACCGATATAGTTCCGTCCATACCTCCAACGCAAACTTCGGGAGTGGTGGTCAGTTCCATTTCCAGAACGGGAGGCTCTACAATGTTGAATTCTATCAACTCAAAGCAACCATTGCTATCCTGAACAATTACCCTATAATCGCCAGGGGCAAGTTCATCAAAGGTATTATTATCATCAAACTGATTTAAATTGGGGGAAATGGCGTATTGATAAATACCCGTTCCTCCCTCCACATCAAGGACAATGCTACCATTATCCTCTCCGGCACACTGAACGTCCATAATAGTTGGAATGACCATTAGCGCTTCAGGTTCCGAAATCCTTATTTCTTCCGACGTTTCCTGACAGTCCTCACTAAGGACACTTACATAATAAGTTCCCTGTGGAAGATTGTCGAACAGTCCTGTTGCCTGGTATGGTCGTATTTCATTGATCAATCCAGAATCCGAGAATAAACCATATTGATAATTGCCCAGCCCACCATCTGCCTTGGCAACGATCAAGGCTGAACTTTCTCCACTACAGTTTATTACAGCAGCGGATGTATCCACAGTAAGCGACAGAGTTTCTATTGGATTAATAGTTATCTCATTGGAAATAATAGAAGTACAATTAAAACGATCCCGTACATAATATTGGTACTTCCCATCAACAACATTTTGAAATACCTGTGTGTTGGAACCATTGAGTTCATTCATGGCGTTAAAGACAATTCCATCCGTGCTCCATGTATAAGGGCCGGTACCTCCGCTTGCCGTTAGTTCCAATTCAGCTCCATTGCCACAACTTAAAGTAGCAGTAGTCAACAACATACCATTAGTTTCCTCGGGTTCTACGATTTCTATAATGGATGACTCAAACGTACAGCCCATAGCGTCCAATACAGTAATGCTATAATAACCTGCTCCTAAATTTATAAAGCTAGGTGACGTTTGAGTGGCGGTACTTTGCACCAAAGCAGTACCTGCGGCATCCTTATAGGTATTTAATTTATACCTGTAGTTGGAAGTTACGTTTCTAGGGTTTAAACTAAAGGACAATGAAGCATCCTTATCCCCAGAACACACTAAGCCGGTTATGGTTGTAGTTCCTGAAATAGGGTCTGGCAATAATAGTTCAAATACGTTCACAAACGGATTTGAACAACCTAAGGCGTCTTCCACCGTTACGGTATATTGACCAGCTGTCAATCCTTGGAAAAGATTGGAATTAACACTGTATGCCGTAGTGGACACTCCTGTTGCATTGTTGACAATAGTAATGTTGTAGGGTGCCAATCCTCCAGTGGGCTTAATACTTGCTGAGCCTTGATCATTACTGCAACCAACATCTTCCAAACCAATTGGGTCCAGATCCAAGGCTGCCTGTGGGGTAGCTATAGTAAATATTCTATTTTGACTACAATTAGGGATATCATCCTGTACCACCTCAACTCTATAGTTCCCCGCTGGTACATTGATAGCTGGGGTAGGTCCAAAGTCTGGAGAAGTACCATTTACAACAGCCGCACCATCATCTGCTATATCTACCGTACCTTTAGTCTCATATATATAGTAAGTGAAACCGCCGGAATAATTGGCATCGCTCATGGTAAGTCTAATTTGGCCATCACCACCAAAGCAGACCACATCGGTTAATTTTTCAACGGTAACGCTAAAAGTATTCGGTTCTTTTACGATATGGGTTACCGTAATTTCACAACCTGTCACCACATTTTCTACTAAAATAGTATGTGTCCCAGCCTGTAGATCAGGAAATAGGTTTGATGCTTGTGGAGTACCCGCTGGCAATAGGGTAAACATATAATCACCAGGGTTGGTTGCATAACTGGATAAACTTCCAGTAACATCTATACTAATGTCTTCACCTGCATTGGCGCAACTTATAGGGTCCAGTACATTTATCGCAGCTGAAACCAGCTTATCGTAAGGGGGAACGTTCACCGTTACTTCCGCATTACAGCCTTTATCATCAAAAACCCTTACAATAACATCCCCACCTGCATAATCCGTAAAGGTATAAGTAGCTCCCGTACCATTTTGAAGCATGTTGCCAGTAGCAACATCCTCAAACTCAAATCGCACAAAATTGTTGGTGCCACCAGTAATGCTGGCCATATTGATTACTATACTTGCATTATTGGTGGTATTATTGCTGGTACAGCCAAATGGATTTACCAATGGTGGATCAAAGGTAATACTGTTTGGTTCACCTACTACAATAGTGCTCCTAGTGGTAACACAACCGTTAGGCGCTGTAGCGGTTATTTCATAAATATCGGCCGGAAGATTTTCAAAGGTACGGGTCAATGGATTATAGCTACCGTTATTAGGCGCTAAACTATATGTTAACGGATTGTTCCCATTATTAACTTCTGATATAACTATAGTACCATCTGCCGCATTATTACAACTCACATCCGTTGGGGTTGCAGTAAAACTGGGCTGAACAGCAGGAGGTACCTCCACAGTAAATACCCTAGAACATTCGGGGCTAGAAGTATCGTTATCAAATACAGTAATGGTATAGGTATCTGCTACATTTACCAATTCTGTTACGGGTGAAGTGAATGCCTGTCTAGCGACAACGGTACCCGATGTATTGGTTATTTGATAATCATAATTGCCGGAACCGGTGGTTGCTTTAATTAATATTTCTGCTTCCTCACCAACACCACACCCTAGACTTTTTTCCAAAGTAGCTGTAGCTTGCAACGATGGATAAACATCCACAAGAGCTGAAGCGATACAACCATTACCATCTTTAATAAATACCGAGTAATTGCCTGCCGTAACATTTTTAAATACACCAGCATTATCCAAATAGGTAGTACCGCCATCAATGGAATATAATATGGTAGCAGAACTACTGGATGCGCTAATGGTTAATGTTGGAGTTGTACTACAATTATCCACAACTGTAGAAAATGTAGGGTTTGCCGGTAGGGTCATTGTTATGGAGCCCAATGGATAAGCACAACCATATTGATCAGTAATCTCTACATAATAATCACCGGAAGGTGAGTTGGCAGGTATTTCTACTGGGTTATCCGTTGTACCTGTAACAATTTCATTTGCCGAATCATCTGTAACTCTAAAGGTATAGGTGCCACCGCCACCGTTGATACCGTTTATAGCTATTAGGCCTGGGTTGGCACATGACATATCCTCTAGCTTATTCAAGGTTGCCGTAATAGGATCCAACTCCTCCAAAATAAGGTTTTCCGAGGCAGAGATACATGTATCTGTAACACCGTTTACTTCTGTTACAACAATATAATATTCGTCTGCCGGTAAATTATCTATAATGATTTCCGAATCATAGTCAATAATTTCTCCAGCAAGACCAGAATTAATTCCATTATCACTGGAACGAACAATAGTGCCGCTTAAATTATACAATTCCCACCGCATGTCATCCTCGGTAGGTGCCTGGTTGTCCGTTAGCGTATAAATTAATTTACCATTGTCCATTGAAGAACATGAAGGTTTGTAAGAAACTGTTATATCAATTGGATTAGGTTTTAAGGTTGCTACGTTTTTATCACTTTGCCTAATACATCCGTTATCATCCCTTACGTAGAACACATAAGTCCTTCCCGGTATTAATCCGGTGAACACTTCCGGATCCGCCAATCCTTTAGCTGCTGTCCAACCGTTTTCCGGCGCCAAAGCATTAAAGTTTGCAGGGTCATCGGTATAGGTATATTGATATGGGGCCGAACCTAAATTACCTTGAACCGAAACTTCCAGTTCATTACAGTTTTTAATTACCGTAGAAACGGTGATGTTCAGGTCATCCAGTGGGTAACTTATAATATATTTGGATAAATCTACCCTACATAAGGTATTGCCCGAACCATCTACCGTTCTTATTGATGGTTCAACCGCATTACCAGAAGTTAGGGTATAAGTAGGTGTATCAAAAGTATCCGAGGTTTGCCAAGATGCACCACCATCATGGCTAAATTCCAAGGTTCCGTTTAACGTTAAAGGGTAATTAACAAATCTAAATCCAGTTGCCGGATTACAATCACCGGATAATAAAGATTCCAAATCGGCCGTAAGTTCATCAGGATTTGCTATAGTGATTGGTGTGGTTTCCACCGTACATCCTGAAGCATCCGTAACATTAATGGTATAGTTTCCGGCCGCCAAATTATAGAAAGTTTTGGTAGTATTTGTAACCTTGGCAGTGGTTTCACTGGAAGCGCCTGCATTGTCCAAATCTATAATTTCATAAGTGTAGGGGGCAATTCCGGAGGTAACCGAAATAGCTATGTTCCCAGGCCCATCATGACAATTTGGATCTGTCGGGGTTGCCGTATACGTTAAAGGTGTAGGAGGATTAACGGTAACCGTTTCCATATAAACACAATGAGGGTCCAATGCACCATTATCCCAAACATAAACATCGTAGGTACCGGCATCAGCCGTGGCTACCGTTAATGCATTGCTTCCACTAAAATCTGTTGCTGTAACACCTGTTCCGGTAGGTACAAAGGCATATGCCAAATTGCCATCGCCGCCAGTTGCATTAACTGTGATACTGCCATCTGCACAAGAACTAACATTTACTACATCTACAGTTGCAGTTAAATTGGGTTGTATGTCAATGGTTTTTACGGTAGACACACAGCCATAAACATCTGTTACCTCTACATCATAACTTCCATTGGATAACCCAGAAAAAGTATACTTGGAAGATGTAGTTGGAGTAGGGGATATCCAAGCACCACTATTCAATCTAAACTTATAATCACCATTTCCTGAGGTAACTGAAACGGTTATGGCTGCATTATTTAAACCGTCATAACAAGCTGTTGGGTCAAGATCAAAATCTATATCTTGGTAGCGATCTACTGTTAGAGATGTAGCAGTAACCACCTCGCAACCTTTTGCATCTTTCACACGAACAAAATAATCACCTTCCGTAACATTTGTAAAACTAGGATTGGTCTGATATGCCCTGACAATCACACTACCTGCTTCTTCCAACTGATAGGTATAGCCTGGAGAGCCACCTGTGGCCGAAGCTTTTAAAGTTGCTCCGGTATTAATACAAGTATAATCTACGGTCTGGCTTAAAGAAGGAACAATTGATGATGGTTCATTTAATGTTGCATCAAAACTTGATGTACAACTTGTATCGCCAACCTTTCTGACCAAAACGTTATAGGTACCATCGGCCAGGGTTGCAGTAGTCGTAACAGGAGAAATTAAGGAGGTTGTCCAATTTACCCCACTATCCACAGAATATTCAAAACCTGTTAAGCTATCATAATTTGACACTTCAAAACGGATTGCACCATCACTACCGGCATTACAACTTGGATCTACAGTCCCCAATAGGTTTGCTTTAAATTCCTTGTTGTCTTCTAAAACTACTATTATGTCTGTTGTTTTTTCACATAACTCCGGTGTTTGGAAGGCTTGTATATCATCTATTACAAGATCGTTACCATAATCGCTGTTTAGGTTACTGCGCAGAACAATATCTACAGTAGTATTCACTCCCGGGTTAAAAGTAACCAATCGATTGTGCCAATCATCTGCACTGGTATTTTTAGGAATTTCTGCAGTGGCAATACTATTGATTACCGTTCCGGAAATATCTACCAATTCTATTAGTATTTCCGGATTATTTCCACTACCACTTGGTGTCAACAAATTGAATGCCCATAACGATATGGTTATATCACGGTTTGGTAAAACCTCAACCCCTCGTCTTGCCCAAAGAATGCCTTTGTCTCCTGCGGTGGTACTAACATCTATAGCTAAAAATCTTCCATCGACAAGTCCACTATGATCATTTGGGTTTCTTGATATTATTGGATTGGTAATGAAATTGGTAACCGTATATTCCCCGTTCACAAGAATGCCGGCAGGACCAAGGTTACAGCTTGTTGTACTTCCATCTTGAGGTTCATAACAATAACCTGGTCCAATTTCACCGATCTGCGTACTTGTACCAGCTCCGAAATTTTCTTCAAAAAGAGTACTTTGGCCCGGCAACAAAGAGCCCGCATAGCCCACTGTAATTGTTTGTGTACCATTGGATACACCAGTAAATACATTATTGTCCGCAGGTGTATTATCGGTACCGTTTAATTTATAGGTATATGTAAAGTCCGTAGTATTGGATGTATTTATAGTTATTGTCCCAGTCCCATCACAAGTATAATCCACGGCGCTTGTAAAACTTGGATCAGCGGTTGCTGCTGGTACGGATAAATTCATATTATATGAACAGCCCAACGCATCCTTTACGACCAATTGATAGTCTCCAGGGGCAAGATTCATGTTGTCCACACCACTAAAATTACTACCACCATCAAAACTAAAGGTATACGGTAGCTGTCCTCCATTTGGATTCAATATTTTAACCAAAGCACCTGCAGGATTACAAGAAGCATTTTCCTCTATAGTGGCAGATGCGGTTAACCTAAAGGGTTGGTCTATTTCATATTCCAAGGTCTCAATACAGCCTATACCGCCATTGTTACTGGAATCCATAACGGTTATGGTATATAACCCGGCCGAAAGGTTATAAAATGAATTTCCAGTTTGGTAAGTGGTACCACCATCCAAACTATAGCGGTAAGGAGCAGTACCTCCAGTAACGGTAACGTTGAGCGTTGAGGTTGAAGAATCTGCACACACAATTTCAGAATGTGAAGCCGACAAGGATGGTGTCCCTAAATCTTCAATTTTAACTACATTGGAAATAGCATAGCATCCATTACCATCAAAAACAATAAACTCGTATTCACCTGCTTCACTACTGGTACGAAATAAAAAACTTGTAGTAGATTGAAGTGCTGAGGAAGGTACATCGGACGTATTTGTATAATAGTCTGCCCCATTTTTACTCCAAATAGCCATTTTGTAATCTGGACTAGGACTTCCTCCACTTGGTGTTAATGTAGCCATACCTGAAGTACAACTTATATTTTGTGAAGTAACACCGGTTAATTTCAATTCAGGGGTTTCGCCAACCGTTATTTGTTGTGAATCATAACATCCATCCTGGGTACGGGTAACTACTATATAATCCTCGGGATTTATGTTTGAGAAGGTATGGGTGTTATCATTAACACTAGGAATGGAACTCACTAAAGAGCCCAGTCCACCATTACTGCCATCGTCCAAACGGAGTTCATAAGAGTAATTCGGCAAGGCATTTAGGACTTGGACCCCAATGGTTCCCAAATCATTACAGTCTGCCGGGGTGGTACTAAGGTTAACGCTGAAGTCACGTTCCTGAATACCAATATCTTCTGTTTCAAAAATACAACTGCCTTCTATTGGGGTATTGTCACTTGGGTCCAACTGTGTAATTTGCACCTTATAGGTACCACTTGTTGCAATGTTAAAGTTGGGACCATTGTTATCCGAAAAAGGAATAATAATGTTATCTGTAGCGCTATCCACCAATTGAAATCCATAACCGGAAGCTACATTGGTCATTCTAATGTTTCCAGGGGTAGTACAAAGAATATCGGAAGCATTATAGTTCAGATCTATATTGTTTTTAAAGACATTGAAATAGAAGCGGCTAAAACAACCGTATTGGTAATTGATGACCACTCTATATTCCCCGCTTTCCGTAAGAGTAAAATTATCTTGCTCCACCAATGTATTCCAGGTACATGTACCATTCTTGTTGGCGCAATCGTCACCGGTATCATCACAGCTGGTTTCGTCCAATTTCTGCCAAACAATACTTTCGGCATCGGTTATACCCAATTGGATAAGTGCCTCATCATTAGCCCCACATAAAAAAATCTTAGGTAGTATACTACCATCAATAGAGCAGGTAACGATTTCCCCCTGCATATCATTATCGGGGTTGTTATCGGCATTTACTTGATTAAAATAATTTACGATAGGATTGGTCTGTGTAGAGCCAAATCGTTCTACAATAATCCTTTCATCCCTATCGGGACAGCTGCCTCCGGAAGACTTCTCCACTATATATTCTCCAACAAGCGTTACCCGAAGAGTGCTCGGATCATTGTCAGGATCATTATCGTTCAATACGGTGTCGCCCGAATCAACCTGCCCATTCTTGTTATTGTCCAATACCCAGTTATAGGCGGAAAATCCTTGACCGGCCCGTAAAACTACATTCTCTCCACATAGTTGTACAGTCCTTGCCTCGCTACAATTGGCCAGGGCATTAAATATAGAATTACTGGCAACTTCTTGGGTACTTGGACAGCCGGAAATGGAAATGGAGCCGTTCTCGTCTGTAAAAACCTGTGTATTTGTTGCTCCCTGATAGGTTGAATAAGCACTGTTTTCCAGTAAGGAAGAACAAGCATCAAGATACTCTGAACAGTTTGAATCGGTAGTGAAGCCAATTCTAATACTATATTCGGGATCACCAACTTCAACCAAATTATTAGGTATGCTAAAGTTTAGAATATTACCTATGGCATCATGGGTATAGGTTACTCCGGGAGCATCCGATATATCTACATTGTCGAAAGTGACATTTTTAGGCAAAACATCCCTAATGGTATAGTTTACCGCATTATCATCACCTGTATTTTGAAATCTAAGCACATATTCCAGGGATTCCCCTAGAGCTATTTCTTGTCCATTGATGTCCGTTCCGCCCAAATTCTCAGTGGTATTACCCAAAAGAATTTCAGGGGCCACAGTTTTTATATAGGAAGCAGCGTCAACCGTGCCATCTATTGGGTCAACAACTGGGGTTCCCGTCCCATATTCTCCACCATCACCACCATCGGCATTTTGGTCCCTATAATATTCATTGGCATCACTACAACCATCACCATCACTATCCAAATCTAAATTATCAGGGAATCCGTCATTGTCATTATCACTACATGATTGAACGGAGACTATATTAATTTGTATGTCATCTATAAAATTCCCAACAGATAAATTGCCGTTAGCCGTAGAAACCGCCTCAAATACAAACACGGTATTGGTCTGATTATTGGGTACGGTATAGCTGCCCGAATAGTAGCCCCATGCAGTAGTACCATCACTCATAGTTTGTTGTACGGCGGCAGTTGCAAGGTCTGCTCCGATCCTTACCTGCATAACATCAACCCCTGCACGCCCCCTATGCCTTATGGACCAATTCATTACGGTACCTGGAGTTAAACATAGGTTTTGGTACAAGGCAGAATTTTGGGTAGCATTGAGTTCTACAAATTGTTTGCCGTCAAATGCAGGAACACCAAGGAACCCACTGGACCAAATTTCTATTCGCCCATCAGTTGAGGTGGTAGACCAGCCTTCAACACTATTTTCATTAAGTTGTCTATAGGAAGAGTTTGGAATTACGGGATTTTCAAAACTATCGTTCAGGATGGGTTCAAAACAAATCGTGGTAGCACATTCAACTTCATCGTAAATACCATCATTGTCATCATCCAAATCGGTAATATCCCTTACCCCATCCTTGTCAAAATCATTATGAACTGTTATACGTGCAGAGGGGATATCCTCTGTAATATTATTATCTATTTGGTCCTGAGTATTTGTTGCCGTATTGACCAGGTTTATCAAGGGTTCTATTCCAACAATTTCATCCGCTCTAACCTGTATTTCAAGAACAGCAGTTGCTCCTCCGTTAAGAGTACCAATGTCCCAGGTATTTCCGGCCCATGTTCCTGTAGTGGTATAACTTGATTCAAATGTAAGCCCTGAAGGTATATTGTCCGTGATTTTCAGATTGGTTAAGGGATTGGAACTATTATTCTTAACTTTAATAGAAAAGGTTGCAGTCTCGCCCTCCAATATTTCGGCCTTGTCCACTGTTTTGGACAAAGCAACATCTTCCTCACAATAGAATGCTGTAATGGGCTGGGAATCATAGGTACAGGGCCCTTTTGTTCCCCTGCAATAATAATCTCCAGCTTTGGACGGCCTAAAAGTGGACTCATTGGCACCAACTACCAGAACACCATCCTCGAACCACTGATAAGCGTCAAAATTCCCGGTAGCTTCTAGAATATCCGCATTGGGCAAACATCCATCACCCCCAACAATTTCCAAGGTTACAACCGGAACAGTATCAAAACCTGAAAAATAACCGGCAACACCTCTAGCACCATTATATCCAAAAAATCCGATCGCCATGGGCCCCGTAGATTGAACACTTACATCACCATTTAGATTAGGTATAAAAAAGGTCTTCCAATCCGATGATCCCGCAACCGGAACCGAAGGAGGCAAAGTAACGGTACCATTGCTATCACTGACTACTATATTTGAATCCGGTGTATTTACAGCTGCAACAATGGTTACCCCTCCGGTGACCAGTGATCCTGCCATATTTCGGATATCCGGAATATTATCCATCACGTCCGGTAACAAACAGTTAACAGGAGCCACGAAGTTAAGACCTTGGGTGTAAACCGCACTGGCACCAGCCAAACATTGATAGGCATAGGCATCCTTGGAGGTTTTCACCAACATGTTGGCACCAACGGTGTTAGAGGAATAGTAGCTGCTCGGTATCTCAAAATATTCTCCATTATTTATAGTGGCAACAGGAGTAGCAGAACCATTGACAAAAATTTGCGTATTATCGGCCGTACCTATTATAATGGGAAATTCCGTTGAGCCATTCGCATTTCCGTTACCCCTTACAAATACATATTCCTTGCCCAATCGGTTTTCCGGTACGGGCTGATCAATACCGGCATCACGGTTGGATGAATTTTCTTCCCTGCCAAAATTCATTGAACCATTACTGATTACAATGTCCTTATCGGAAACTATTGAAGCTCCGATCCATCCATCACGATGGGCTGCTGTTGGTGCGGTACCAATATAAGTTTCAAAAACAAAAGATTCATTTTTGTCCAGGGTAATTTGGTAGGTATCTGCAGTAATCCCGGCCCTATTATTGCCAACCCGAAACTCGCAACCTGGATCATATCCAAAAAGATTTACGATAGTATTGTCCTCGGTTGCCATGATTCCCAAGGTATTTGATTTCGACACTTCGGACCCTAGGTTGGGAACCCCGCCCCACTTAAATCTTGTTCCCATTGCAACCCTTCCTTTGGAAGTCAGGGATGTTGCCTGTGAAGTGGAATAGCCACGATAATTCACATAAAATTTGTTCCCACTGGGAGATTCAAACCTGAGTCCACTATTGGTCAGGACCACACCAGTGTTTGAATTATCTACCAATGTAATATTGTTGTCCCCGTTTGATAAAGTATAAACCGCCGAATTTGTATTGGAAATAGAAAATGTAGCAATAGGTGTTGTATTGGTACCTCTATAGGCATTTACTGTAAATGCGGTTGGTTCCGGTGTAGAAAGGTAAACCGCCTGTTGCTGAACTGCCTGGTTATTTTTGCCTTGTTTTAAGGGAGGTAGATAATGAAGATCACTTAACTGACCTTTTACGGATATTATAAAGCCAAAGAAAAAAATGAATAAAAGTAAATTTCTGGTCATTCGGTGTGCTATTATTTTGGTTCTGACAATTTATACCTGAAATCAAAACAACAACAACACTATATATAAGCCAACAAAATGTTGTGAAACCGCTTGAATATGTTGGAAACATTGGTTATTATGTACATTTGGATTCTCCTAAATAAAGGATTTAAATGGCTTGCTTTTTCTGAAATTTTTATGGATTTTGAGATACTTGGAAAAGTTAAAATGGAGCTGTTTTGACATTTAGTACAGCCATTTTATTTTTTGGAAATTAAATAAAAATACAAGTATAGTGGGAGTTAACCGGATTTTACCTCTCGACTATTTTATTTTCAATTGCTTAATCGTATAAACATTTAAAATTTGTATGGAAATACCTATTGTTGCCAACCAGACTTGATAGGATATAGGAAAACTTAAAGAAAATTCTTTCTCTTCCTTTGTATTGTAATAAATGGAATGTTGTGGTTTACACTGAAAACCAAAATAAATGGATGATTCCAATGGTGTGGCCCCATGCTTGGGAGCCATGTCATAACCATTGCGTTCTGTGATACCGACGATAATTAATGTCGTACCTATAAAGCAATGATCCTAATTTAGCATATTATATTGTTCGGTTTAGAAGCCTTGGAATAGCATCTATATCGGCTGTTTACTACCTAACAAATTTTCATAAAATAGTATTAGCGGAAGGTCCGGAGACCTATCCGCTAATTACTATATATCAATGTTAGGACTTAATTATTTTCTCATAGGCCATCTGGTACAGATCTGTTAATTCCTTATCCGGATTCTTCAGACGAATCTTTTCCAAAAAGGCCAATAATTCTTCTCTTTTGTTGTGTTTGTGGGCATCAAAAAGGATATCCTCTATAGTATTGCTCATAATCTAGTTTTCTATTTCTTGAATTACTTTTAATGTTTTTAACATGGAATCGGGGGTAACTGAAATGGTATCTATACCTTCCTCTATCAGGAATTTCGAGAAATCTGGAAAATCCGATGGTCCCTGACCACAAATTCCCACTTTGGTTTTGTGTTTTTTGGCCGAGGATATCAAGGTTTTGATCATACTTTTTACAGCGCAATTGCGCTCGTCGTACAAATGGGCCACCAAGCTGGAATCCCTATCCAAGCCAAGAACCAATTGGGTAAGATCATTGGATCCGATGGAAAAACCATCTATCATTGGCGCAAACTCATCGGCCAAAATTACATTGGAAGGCAATTCTGCCATCAAATAAATTTCAAGACCCCTTTCACCTCTCTTAAGTCCGTTTTCCTCCATAATCTTCAATACTTTGACCAATTCTTGGGGAGTCCTACAAAATGGAATCATTATGGTTATGTTTTCCAGACCAAATTCATCCCTTACTTTTTTTAGGGCTTTACATTCCAGTACAAAAGCCTCCCTAAAAGTCTCGGAATAATAGCGTGAAGCTCCCCTCCAACCGATCATTGGGTTTTCTTCCCGGGGTTCAAAATAACTACCCCCCAATAGGTTGAAATACTCATTGGTCTTGAAATCGGATAATCTGGTAATCACTCTATTAGGATAAAACGCAGCCCCGATCTTGCCGATGCCCTGTGCCAATTTATTGATGAAAAAGGCTTCCTCGGATTCATATCCTTTGATCAATTCAGCTATGGACGCGGAAAGGGCCGGATCGTTCAAGGTCTTGTGCTTCAACAAAGCTAAGGGGTGCACCTTTATATAATTGTTTATGATAAATTCTTCCCTGGCCAATCCAACTCCGGCATTTGGAATTTTCCTATACTGAAAGGCCAGTTCCGGCGAACCAATATTCATCAGGACCGGGGTCTTGGTCTTTGGAAATTCTGTATATGCCGTTTCGTGGAGCTTGTATTTTATTTTCCCTTGGTACACCTTTCCTACATTACCTTCTGCACAGGACACGGTAATGTCCTGTCCATTTTCAAGTAGGGTAGTGGCATTGGCTGCACCCACTATGGCAGGGACACCAATTTCGCGCGCCACAATAGCGGCATGGCAGGTTCTACCTCCTTTTTCGGTAATAATGGCCGAGGCCTTTTTCATTAGTGGCTCCCAATCCGGATCGGTCATTTCGGTAACCAGCACATCGCCCTCCTTAAAATCTATTTCATCGGCACTGCCATCCCTTCCATCCAAGGTAAAAATTCTGTATACCTTGCCATTTCCTATCTTATCTCCCACGGCAACCCCTTCCAGAAGAAGTTTTTCCGCCAGTTGATCCTCGTCTTCAATTTCATATTCCTTTATACTCTCTGTCTGTTCCTGGGAATGGATGGTCTCTGGACGGGCCTGAACAATATACAATTCATTGGAAAGTCCATCAATGGCCCATTCTATATCCATTGGGCACCAGGAGCCTCTTACAGAACTGTAATAATTTTCAATTTTTTGTACCCATTGGGCAAGTTGTATTATTTGTGGATCCTTTAAACAAAAGGAATCTTGGATCTTTTGATCTACGGGAACCTGTTTTACCGTTTCAAACGGTTTGTTCCCATACACCATTTTATGTGTTTTCTTGCCTAATTTTTTATCGATAATGGCATTAAACCCTTGTTCCAATGTAGGTTTGAACACTATAAACTCATCCGGAGAAATCTCCCCGCCCACAACGAGTTCGCCCAACCCATATGCGCCGTTGATCAGTACCACATCTTTAAAGCCACTTTCCGTATCCAATGAAAACGCAACTCCGGAAGAACCCAGATCGGAACGAACCATTTTTTGCACACAAACCGATAGTTTAATGGTAAAATGATCAAAATTCCTGGAAGAGCGATAAGAAATGGCCCTATCCGTGTATAAGGAGGCAAAACAGCTTCTAATGGCCGTCAACAACATTTCCCCTCCGCGAATATTCAAATAAGTGGATTGCTGTCCTGCAAAGGAAGCGTCCGGCAGATCCTCGGCCGTTGCGGAAGAACGTACCGCAACATCTGTGGCGTCCTGACTATATTCTTCTGATAGGACATAATAGAATTCCAGTATTGCCTTTTCCACGGATACGGGAAATTTTCCGTTGGAAATCAATTTCCGAATATTGGAACCTGTTTTACGCAGTTGAATAATGTCGGTCGTGTCCAATCCCTCCAAGGCAGCACTAATCTTTTCCTTTAGATTGTTCTCGTCAATAAATGCATCATACGCATCTACCGTAACGGCAAAACCATTAGGAACTTTAATGTTTTGGGCAGTAAGGTTTTGGATCATTTCACCTAGGGAAGCGTTCTTGCCCCCAACTCTTGGTAAATCGTCCATTCCAACTTCACTTAATTTTTGGATGTACTCTTTTTTGTTTTTCATAGCACTAGGCTGGTTAGTGATTTTACGCAATCGTTTTCGTAGATTGCAAAAAAAAATTATTACACTACAAAATTTCATCAATTATTGCATGTGCACAACCAATATTAATTCAATTTATAATACTTTTTGTGCTTACATGCACTATTCTAGTGTATTATTGAAATTTTAGTACTAATACATGTTGTTAATGTAAGCGTTTTTTGACTTTAGCACTTATGGATACTCCAACAGAATAATCAGGATTCAGAACTTGTTGAATTGGTCATGAAATGCACCTAAAAAATCAATGATTATATCAAAAGTGGTATTGAGTTCTTTCTGGCTAAAACAACATTTTTTGGAAAGTATCTTTAAGCACTAAATATAATCGTCACTATATGACCTTTTTAATTTGAAAGAGATTAAGAATGCCTAAGCCAAGGAACCGCGTTTGGGGAATTTCAATCTGCCAGATCCTCAAATTATAGCAGCGAAGGCCACAAACAATTTCGATTAGACAGAAAAAGACAAAGTTCATTATTCGCTGAATATCTCAGTAATACAACTTAGAGAAGCATATGTGGGGTAGAGGCAAAGAAGTTGTGTTTTGCCAAAGGGAGAAAATATGGACATTAAAAGCCACTCAATTTTGTACTCCAAATAAAGAATGACGACATAAAAAAAAAGGCCGTCCTAAAATAACTTGGGACGGCCTTTGTTTTTAATTAAAGTCTGATCTTTTCAACTATTTCACACACTAAAGACTCACTTTTAATAGAATTTCATGTGTACCATTATTGGTATTGTTCAAGGATGAATTTAATGCGGCTTCATAGGCATACCCGATATGGAGACTATCTGTTGGGCTAAAAAGAACAAAGCCGGCAAAACCCTCATCCAACCTATAGGACGGACCGAACTCAAAGATATTGTTAAATTTAAGCGCCAAGGTTAAATCAACAGATAGTGGAGCACTTTCTATATGGCGGATCATCGTGGAAGGCTTAAAAAGCAGATTTCTAGCAATTTCAAAATCATAGGCCCCCATAAGGTACATATGCATTTTGTTCCTTCCCAATTTGGCCGTACCTTCATCTTCCTCCAATCGTTTTGGTTTTAGGATTTTGGGGGCGGAAAAGGCTAGCGAAAGTTTTCTACTCTTTACATAAATACCCGCACCCACATTGGGGGTAATTCCTCCGTCTATATCCATCAATGAAGGGTCCGAACCAATACCGAAGGTCGTAAGTCCATCTGTATTGGCATTATAAGAATTCCCGGATGCCTTTATTCCTAAGTAAATATTGGTGTAATCGTTCCATCTTACCAAATACGAGAAATCCACGGCAATAGAAGTCTGGGTCTCAATAAAGGTCTTGTCGTTGACAACACTGGCCCCTAATCCTACTTTCTTCCCCAAATGGGTACTAGCTATAAAACTTTGTGTCTCTGGTGCACCTTCGACTCCTGCCCATTGGCTTCTCACATTTGCCATAAATTCCGTTCTGTGCTCGGCACCGGCAAAGGCCGGATTCACTATGTTCATAGTATACCTATAAAAGGTATAATTTGGATCCTGTTGTGCGGTCATATTTCCTAGAACAAAAAAGAGGGCCAGAAAGGTATATATTTTGTTAAATCTCAGTTTCATTTTGTTTTTTAAAAAATTCATATTTAATTAATAGTTAATGAATAACCATCCATCTTTTGGAGCCTTTCCGTTTTTAAGGTCTATGGTAAAGTAATAGGACCCTGGAGGTAATTTTTCTGAACGGGATTTTGACCTTCCATCCCAATCGTTTTTATATCCTATTGCCTTGAACACTTCATGCCCATAGCGGTTATAAACAGTAACTATTGAATTTGGATAGTTGTTAATATCTTTTACGATCCAAGTATCATTAATATTGTCTCCATTTGGCGTGAAGGCCTGGGCAGCCTCAATTGGCCGCTCCCTTCCAATATTGGAATCCCTATCGTTTAAATCTTCATTGGCGCCTATTCCGTCTCCATCCGCATCAATGCTTTCGGTAGGATCGGTAGGGAATGCGTCCTCATCATTAGGAACTCCATCATTATCGCGGTCATTATCATTGGCATCGTTGATACCATCGCCATCGGTATCTATTCCGTTATCCGGAATTCCATCCCCATTTACATCAACATCCTCATCGTCCATTAGTCCATCACCATCATCATCACTGTCAGCATTATCTCCCGTACCATCACCATCGGTATCGGTATCCTCAGCCTCATCCAATGGGAAAGCGTCGTTTACATCTGGCGTTCCATCATTATCATCGTCCAAGTCGTCCACATCAGGAGTGCCATCGCCATCTGTATCCAATTGGTCACTGTTAGTTTCTTCAGTATCCGGAATACCATCACCATCGTCATCCGTATCGGCATTATCGCCTGTTCCGTCACCATCGGTATCGGTATCCTCGTTTTCATCCAATGGGAAGGCATCTTCCGTATCAGGAGTTCCGTCATTATCATCATCGGTGTCCGCATTATTACCTGTACCATCACCATCGGTATCGGTATCCTCGCTTTCATCCAATGGAAAGGCATCTTCCGCATCAGGAGTTCCGTCATTGTCATCATCGGTGTCCGCATTGTTCCCCGTACCATCACCATCGGTATCCGTATCCTCAGTCTCATCCAATGGAAAGGCATCTTCCGTATCTGGCGTTCCGTCATTATCATCATCGGTATCCTCATTATTGCCAGTTCCGTCACCATCGGTGTCGGTATCTTCGTCCTCATTCAATGGAAAGGCATCTTCCGTATCAGGAGTTCCGTCATTGTCATCATCGGTATCGGCATTATTACCAGTTCCATCACCATCGGTGTCGGTATCCTCATTTTCATCCAATGGGAAAGCGTCCTCTGTATCCAGCGTTCCGTCACCATCGTCATCGGTATCCGCATTGTTTCCGGTTCCGTCACCATCGGTATCGGTATCCTCATCCTCATCCAATGGGAAGGCATCTTCCGTATCGGGAGTCCCGTCATTGTCATCATCAGTATCACAAACATCTCCTTCTCCATCCGTATCATTATCGGCTTGATCAGTATTGGCGATTAATGGACAGTTATCCACATCGTCCAATATTCCATCCAAATCAGTATCACAATATTTACCACTGTCGGTAATGGTCCAACCATAGTCTGTTACCAAACTACTTTTGGCCGACTCACCGGCACAATATTGACTAGATCCTGCATCAAAAACAATAGTAGTTGGAATCTGAGTTTCACCTGAATCTAAGGTGCTCCAACCATTCAATAGTTTGTCATAGTTATCAATAGATAAACCTGCATCGGTAAACATATCATCCATCCGCGTCATACTACTGATATCCCAAGACCCTAAATCTTGGTCAAAAGAGGTGGCTGATCTAAACATCCCGGACATATGGGTTACATTGCCAACATTCCAAGCACTTAAGTCGCTGTTGAAAGCAGTTGCGCCGGCAAACATATCGCTCATTAAGGTTACATTACCTACATTCCAAGCGCTTATATCACCATCAAAGGCAGTGGCACCCTCGAACATAAATTCCATATTGGTCACATTGCCAACAGACCATGTATTTAGATCGCTATCAAAAGCTGAAGCTCCCGTAAACATTGCCTCCATAGTAATAACATTGGCTACATTCCAAGAGCCAATATTTTGATTGAATGCAGTAGCATTGGCAAACATACCTGCCATTAGCATTACATTGTCTACATTCCATGAACTAATATCTTGGTTAAAGGAAGTAGCTTGATAAAAAACTCCTACCATGTTGTTTACATTATCCACATTCCAAGAACCAATATCCTGATTGAATAAAGTGGCTCTCTCAAACATATAACTCAAATCTGTTACGGCAGATAGATTAGGTACATCTATTGCATAGCCCATTAGATTTGCACATCCTGAGAATGCCTTTTTCATAGATTCCCATTCAATGGCGCCCCATTGACGTATACCTACTATTTTTTCCTTGTCGTTATCGTGGCTATTATTAAAATAGATTGTTGGGAAATCACCTTTAATCTGTACAACGTAGGTTCCTGCAGAACCATAATCATGGGTAACAGTGCCAGTAAGATTAAACTCGTCAAAAATACCGTCTCCATTCCAATCTACATCATAGTTATATCCGGTACCTTTAGTAGGTATAGTTATTGAAGTGCTATTAGAAGCCCCATCATTATCGGTTTTCCAAATGGTTACAAAAGCATCATCATGTAAACCGTCATTGTTTACATCTTTATTTATTACGGTTACAACAGCGGTTTCTGAATTAGAATTACCATTGCTATCTGTAACGGTTAGTGTTACTGTATTTTCGCCTGTATCACTAGCAGTGAAATTTTGCTTGTCAAGGGTCATTGTATCAATACCGCAGTTATCGGTTGAGTTATTATTGATTTCTGCAGGGGTGATAGTTGCCTCGCCATTGTGATCTAGGGTAACAGTAATATTTTGGGTCACAGCAACAGGGTCAAAGGTATCTTCCACGGTAATAATTTGCGAATCGCTTACTTCATTTCCTTCTGCATCGGTGGCTGTCCAAACAATTGTATTCTCGCCTAGACCCAGCGTTGAACCGGCTAAGGAATTACTTCCCGTTTGGTACTCTTGAACATATTCATGAGCTCCAAAACTTATTAGGATATCATCCCATGAGGCTGCATTACCACCTGAGAAAACTACTCTATTAGATCCTGTAGTATCCGTAGAATTGAAATTGAATGAATACGAAACATCTGTAACCAAATTGGTCATTGTTACGTTCATAGTAGCACCATCATCTATAATTTCAAATCGAACTGGATCAGTGTAAAAGGCATTCCCTGGTCGGGGTTGCAAATCGTACCCAGTTGAGGTACCTGTTTGTCCATCATTAAAATTATGGATACGTAGATTTAAACCTTGTGGCTCTGCATTGAACTGTCCTGAGGGCTGTTCACCGGTACTCCTTGTTCCTATAAAAGCTATGGCCTCACCACTACCACTGGTAAAACTCAGCGTAGCCGAAACATGTAAAGGATTCGCTAGGGTAGGGGTAAATTCTACTACAGTCCTAAGGGTACCCCGACTACTGGTATCACTTTTATAAGCTCCGTCAACCACAGAACCTGTATTGGTACCTAGTTCAAAATTGTTGGCGTCCCAGCTACCCGAGTTAAAATCTTCCGAAACCAAATTAGGGTTTGGAGCTAATGCCTGAAGGGAATACGTTAACGAAGCCAAGCTACCACTGTTATCGGTGGCGGTGCTAGGGTCAAATTCAGTGCCATCTACGGTATATACACAATTGGTTTCACCGGTAGACCTGGTTGCATCACCGGTAAGTACTAGACTAGGGTCTATTTCATCAACATCTGTTACTTCAATGTCTATATTAATTTCAGCATCACCATTATTATCAGTAGCAATTACAGTAACCACATATATGTTATCGGCATCTGTATCTTGAGGATCTTCATAATCCGGGGCAGTTGCAAAGGTAAGTTCACCTGTTGCTGTATCAAGGTCGAAGTAATCATTATCACCAAGTTTTGGAAGGCTATAGGTAATACCAGAATCACTGGATCCACCATCGCCGTCGCTGGCATTAATATCAGTTACTATTGCTGTGCTATTTTCTTCAAACTGAACAGAATTTTGAATGGCATACTTGTGTACCTTATTCCCGTTATAACCTAAAACAAACACAAAATTCCCAGTACTATCGAAAACAATATCCATTGGTTGCCCATCTTGCGACCCAACCTTTAATTCCTGGTCATCACCGGTATATACAGCAGTATCAATATCGAAGGCTGCACTCAACTCATATTCTACTATCGCATCATCAGCATTTCCCAGTGAACTATCTCCGTTGCCGATAATGTACATTTTAGTTCCGTCGGCATTAAAGCTCATTCCTTGAGGATTAGAATGCTCTCCGCCAATATTGAAAGACTTATTTGCATAAACAGAGGTAGAAACATCATAGGCAATACTCAAATTATAATCAAAAACACTTTTAGTGGCTAAATCCAATACGAACATTTTGGTTCCAACGTCATTAAAACTAATGGCTTTGGAAAAACCGACTGTTGGCAAAAGATTAAAATCTGCACCACTTGTATGCGAAGAAGTTGAAACATCAAATGCGCTAGCTAAATCATATTCTACTACAAGGTCACTACTAGCTCCTGTAACAAACATTTTTGTACCACTTTGGTTGAAAACTACTTCGGCTGGATTGGCTTCTTCGTTACCAACATAAAATTCAGTAGAGAATACAGCGGTAGATGGGTTATAAGGCGTGGATAGGACATATTCATGAACCGTATCACTATTTCTACCAACCACATACATCTTGCTACCATCATTATTAAAGGCAATTCCATAGCCATTGGTTTCTTTAGCACCAAAATCATAGCTTTCACTTGTTAAATACGTTGCTGAAGAAACATCATAAGCATTTGACGGACTTGTAAATACCGGAAGATTATCTCCTTCGTCAGTTAAGATTACGGCTACTGTTTGATTATCTAGGGAATCATAAGTGTCATCTGAACCAGCATCGTTTACAGCGATGGTAATCGTAGCGGAATCATTTCCATTATCGGTATCATCAACTCCAGTTATTGTAATGGTTTGTGGAACATTCCAGTTTGCAGAAGTAAAGGTCAGTTGTGATGATGAGACTGTAGCCTCGGCGATAGCATCACTTGAAATATCGAATACGACTTCACTTACTGGCTCACTTCCAAGGACTATGGTAAAGGTCCCTGTTCCAGCATTCTCCGCAACGGTCAATGTCGTTTCACTTAGATTGTACCCTGAGGTATCGTCATTGGTTGCCGTTATATCCACAGTCTGATCGTCCAATGCGTCAAAGACATTGTCAGAACTATCATCATCCACAGAAATGGTAATGCTGGTAGTGTCATCACCATCGATATCGTCATTTACACCTGTTACAGTCACTGTCTGTGGCGTGTTCCAATTTTCGGTGGTGAAAGTCAAGGAAGCCTTATCTACTGTAGCCTCATCAGTATCATCACTGGTAATGTCCAAGACCACATCGCTTGTAGGTTCTGCATCCAATACCACGGTAAAAGTTCCCGTACCTCCATCTTCATCGATCGTCAACGTGGTCTTGTTCAAGGTAAAGCCAGCATCAACACTGGCATAGGTCATATACTGTGCATCAGTGGCATCCATAGCGACCCAATAGTTAGTTCCATCATCATTTAGATTGATAACCGTATCTTCTTTGGTAAATGTTTCGTCGGAAGAAAGGATTAAGGCTGGAATTCCTGAAGGAAAACTAATAGCTGCCTTTGGAATAGCTACATAGATAGTACCTACAACACCTGTTTCCTGTATTTTCCAAACGCGATCCGTTCTATTATTGGAACCATCGTCAAAATTGGAAGCAAACGAATTTAATGTTGCATCATTATGGGCCATAATTATAAAATTACCATCGCCCAAACTGTTACGACTACCATCACTATTGGCAGCTGTAAAATCTTGAATTGTAGCTAATATTGGACCCGCTGCATCATTCGCAGACCTTGATATTTTTTGATTTAAACCTGATGCATCATCACGACCAATACCAAAAATATCAGAAGTGTAGCCCACATTGTTCGTGGCGCTCCAAATTGCAGTACCATCTGAGGCCACATAATCCGTAGCTATTGCCTGGTCTAATGTGATACCATATTTTAGGGCCAAGTACGAGTGTACTTGATACGATTCATTCACGGACAACTCCCGATTAAATACCACTAATTCCGAAAGGCGGATATCCGAAAATAGGCCATTGGTCTCCCCGAGTACCATGTTAGCAGATGTAAACGTATATGCATCCCCATTTACTTGGCTTCCACCCTCCTTAAGAAATACATGAGATCCTGCATTTGCGCGCGAAACCATGCGCATGGTGGTCTCTCCGGCGATTGCCAAATTACCCAAGCTCCCAGCAGTACCGCATTGAGTAACCGCTATTTTCCCTGGGTCTCCACCAGCATTTTCTTGGTACCAGGCAAAACCATCGCCACAACCATCTGTGGCAATAATCGCAGATTTTGCCGGTACTGTGGGCATCTGCATGATACCAAATATGGTAAAAGCATTATCCCCATTAAGGCCAAGGTCATTATCGAAATTCATAATATCATCAGTACCGTCAAAATCGATACTAGTATTGAAGTTGGTAGCGTTTTCTGAAATCATAGGTTGTTTGCTCCCTGCAGCCTGCACCGCATTGTTGTCGTTGGGCGAATGGTCTGTCCATTCGCTCGCATTGGAACTTCCCACGAGGCCTTGGTCCGCCCTTAACCAAAGATTCAAATCTGCAAAAACTCCTCCTGGTGCTTCTTGAAACTTTGCCAAGGTAAATACCGTACCCTTCGCCGGGGGATTAGGAGTCGTTAATTCACCGTCGGCATTTAAAGATCCTACAATTTCCACATTTGAACTGAAATCTCCGTCCGTAGTGGCAATCACCGACCAAGATTCATCATACCCATCAAACTTAACACTAACGCTTTGCGCAAAGTTAGTGGCATCTATTTTCCATTCCCGTGCCAAACGTAGGTTAAAACCTGAAGCGGCATCTATTTCTGTGTTTTGTGCAGTTATGGCAGCCCCATTATGGGCTACCATTGCAAATTGTTTGTCATTACTGTGGTTCGTAGTACGACCTAAATCACCATTCACAGAAGTAAAATCTGCCTCTAGGGCAATTGTGAGTAATGCATCTTGGTTGACGGATTTTGACACCTTTTGATTTAAGCCACTATTATCGTCTCTACCGATACCAATTATGTTGTTTGTATATCCCGTATTTCCGGATGCATCCCAAATTACCGTGGCATCAGAAGCCAAATAATCCGTAGGGGTAGTCTGGTCCAATGTAATACCGTATTTTAATGCCAGATAGGATTCAATTTGTTGACGTTCCGTACCTGTAGGTAAAGCGCCACCGCCGTAAATAATGACCTCGGTAATATTTCCTTGAAAAGTGGAGGTGTTTGTAAGATGTCCCTTTCCCAACGCTGTTGTAGTTGCTCCATCATTGGCATTGGCATACGTAAAATTGCTAAATTGAGTCCCATCTACGCGGGAAAATGAACCATTGGCAACCCCGTGATTCAAGTCTGCGACCAAAATATGTGGCGCATCAGTTGATGCAGTCACTGAATGTGAGGTATTTTCTACTCCATCACCGGATATCCCTGTTGGCCCAACTTGGGTGTCGTAGAAATTATTATCGTTACCCAGTAAATTGTGGGCTGGTTCACCATCTAAATCATAAACGATATAAATTTGCTTGGGATCTAGCACATCTGGATTGATGTTTTGCATATTCTCCAAATGCCCATTATTAACGTTTACAAAATCTGCCGCAGGATTAAAGTTTATTCCATTGGAGAGGAATTGTGGACCCTGACCGGTTACAGCCTCGTTCATATCATAGCCTCCGCCAGACTGGTCTCCCCAAGTTGAAATTACTTGGCCATCTAACGTGGTATTAGTTCCTGTATCGGCTTTTAGCCACAGTGAAATGTTAGATGACACTCCTCCAGGGGATTGGGCATTTAGGAAGAATGTGCCACTTAGCAATAGTGTTAATAATGTAATTTTAAATAAACTGAACTTTGTGGGGGTTTTGGTAATTGCATTCATTGAATGGTAGATTGATATTTTAGAATTATGCGAATATCAAAATACCTGTAAGACAATTCGTATAAATGTTGTGAGATTCAAAATTATGTAGGTGAAATGAAGATTTAAGAAGTAAAGGTTAAATGAAGGGGTGTTATCAGTAACCAGATATCGAAATATTTTATTCCTGCCTTGTGAAGAACTATAGTTTTGGCATCGTCCAACGGGATCTGGTATACACCTTACCATGCCTATATAAATTTTCCATCACCTGTTGTGGTGCCCATAATTAGGAACTTAAAATAATTTTCGATAACATAGACAGAGCTGTCCTACTGAAAGTTTGGACGTCTTCATTGGCAGCATCAAATCTGAATAAGAAATACCTTACATATAAGTTGCTAAATTTTGAAATTTGCGAGTCCTCGGGAGATAACGAAGTAAGGGGGGTAAAAGTAAAAGGGAAGTCCGGTTTGGTTTGGGACGATATGAACGACTAGAAGGGACAAGGGAATAGGGCTGGTCTTATATATGGCATAAATACCAACCCAGAAAACTACCTATTTGCAAAAATTGTAGAAATCATTGGTCGTTATTTGAGGGAGGAAATGTTTTATAAAAAATTAAAAAAAGTTCATGAATAGTGCTAATTGCCATCCACATATAAAACACCCAACAGTATATCATCTCTAAAGTAGTATACTGTTGGGTGTTTTATGAATTTGCAACTCCGTATGTGACACTTTAATAAAATTCATGAACAAGACCACTGGCGCTACCAATAGCTAAAGTATGCTACCGACATCAAACGTTAGGAGAAATCTTTAAACGTTATAAAGCGCCTCCATCAATTCGTTTTTTTTGTTTCTGCTCAAAGGCACTTGTCTTCCATCCACTTCAATATTTTTACTATTGAACTTTTCAACTTTTTCCAGATTCACGATATAGGATTTGTGTATCCTTAAGAATTTATCCTCTGGCAATTGTTTTTCAAAAGATTTCATGGTAGAAAGAATAACGATATTGCCTTCATTCGTCACCAATTTAATATAGTCGCCAAGAGCTTCTACCCATTTTATGTCATTTAAAACAACTTTGCGCTTTTTTAGGTTGCTTTTTACGAAGATATACTCTTCTTCCGCGCTCACGTTTTGGTTTTGCTCATGTCTGGTTACAGCTCTTTTTATGGAAGCTTCAAAACGGGCCGAGGAAATGGGCTTATAAAGGTAATCCGTTACATCATAATCGAACGCCTTAAGGGCATAATCGGGTTTACCCGTAATCAAAATTACTTGTGGTGGATTTTCCAAGGATTCCAAAAGATCAAAACCGTTAATGATGGGCATTTCCACATCGAGAAAAATAAGGTCGATATCATTATTTTTGATCCCGTTATTGGCTTCAATGGCATTGCTGTATTGGGCTACCAATGCCAGGTTCGGATGCTTGTTTACTAGTTGGGCTACGGCCATGCGCTGCATAGACGAATCGTCTACAATAATGCTTCTTAATTTCATAATGTGTGTCTCGTGCGTTAAATCATGATGAAAATACTTAAATGGACTTCCAATGCCTCAAAAATGATGTGAACGCCGTTTTATATGTTGTGTAAATGGTGATATTTGTGGTCTAGACATTTGGTTAGACATTCTCCAAATAAACCGGTCAGTTCAGAATTTGGGGATTAATGGTGAATAAACCTTTGGGCTCAAATTAACCATCTATGTATTGGGGAACACAGATTATTGTCGCCATTAAACAGTTGTAGTAGGGTAGAAGGGGCCCGGAGGTATACCAGAATACCAACGAAGACACACAGCAAGCCTTATGAATATGTCACGGCCAAATGTTGGGCTTAGATAAGGTTCTGGTAAACAGATCATGGCCATTACCACTGTATTAAAATAGTATTTCAAAACATTATTGTAAATTTAAATAACAATTTTAGTCGAATGAATTACTATAAAATACTATTAACATGTATGTTACCGGTGTTAGTGCTTTCTCAAGAAAGAACCCAAATTTCATTTCGTAGTCTTACCGTTTCGCAAGGGCTTTCACAAAATAGCGTGGTAAGTATTGCTCAAGATTCCATTGGCTTTATATGGTTTAATACTGAAGATGGACTTAATAAATACGATGGTCGGGAGTTTACATATTACGATGTCCTCTCTGATGATGCAAAGCGGGAAGTGAAGTACATAACCGGGGAATTATTTGTAGATAGATCAGGAACATTATGGGTTGTAGGAAACTCCGGTAAATTAAACCGTTACCAATCAGAAACCGATAGCTTCCATGAAGTTTCAAAGTTTGAGCAGGTAATCACTATAGCCCAAGATACTGACCATAACTACTACATTGGCACTTATGGCAAAGGACTTTTCAAAATTGATTATCAAACCAAGGATACTCTTCAAATTTTAAAACCAAAAGACCATCATTTTGCTGTTTGTAGTTTTGTGGAAACCGATAACAAGACCATACTTGCAACCACCGATGACGGTATCATTGAGATTAAAGACGGTGAGTATGAGTTTATAGAACTCGCTTCTGAAACTATATTTAGCCGATTCGCAAAGTCTAAAACCGGTACTGTATATCTCGGGAGTTATGAAAAAGGGCTTTACATCAAAACTCAAAATAGTACTGGTTTTAAATCGTTTACTGGCTTTGAGAATTATCCTATGCCCGGAAATTTAATTATTAAGGACCTGTTGGTAGATAAACGGGACTGGTTATGGGTTACCACTGAAAGACATGGTGTTTTTTTAGTGGATTTCAATTTAAAAACCGTTCAAAATTTCACCTACAAAAAGAACGATCCATATGCCATCTGTTCCAACTCTATGTTTTTTTTGTACGAAGATAATGCAGGAACCATTTGGATGGGGACTGACGGAAATGGTGTGTGCTACTATGATGCGTATTTGACAAAGTTTAATATGTTGACCGATGACCAGGTACCACAAAACGTCAATGTAGAAGTAATAAGAGCCATAACAACAGATGCCAACAACACTATATGGGTTGGCACAGAGGGCAAAGGGTTAACCAGGATAAATCCGCGTAATAAGGATGTTTTCACCTATACAACATCTAATTCCGATCTTTTGGGAGATAGGATAGTGAGTTTGTTTTATGACGAAGGAAGTTTGTGGATAGGGCATCTAAACCATGGACTTCAAATGATGGATGCCAATGGCAAAATGACCTCTTTTGAAGAAACGGTACCATTCGCCGTTCTGGAAATTTTCAAGGACGCTTCCGGGAATATGTGGCTCTGTACCAACCAAGGCCTGATACAGTTTGATAAAAACCAAGGTATTGTAAAACAATTTACCTCTAAAAACTCAGGTTTAGCTTCTAATTATTATATCAGTACCATTGAGCAGGATATTAATACTATTGTGCAGGGTGATGCAAACACCCTTTGGATAGGAACGGAATTCGATGGCTTATACCGGCTTGATATTAAAGAAAACAAATTTTCGGCGGTTAGCGGCATAACCGACAGAATACTTTCTTTGCACTATGATAATTCCAAACTTTGGATCGGTACAAACGGTAAGGGCTTAAAATTATATGATACAAAAGAGGGCACCATAACCACCTATACCAAAAAAGAGGGACTACCTAATGATATTATATATGGCATCTTGCCTGACGCTGATAGAAATTTGTGGTTGAGTTCCAACAAAGGAATTACCAAGCTTAAAATTAAAAACGATACCGTTGCAGATATTAAAAACTACGGCAATTACTTTGGGTTGCAGTCTTACGAATTCAATGCAGGAGCCTATCATAAAGATACAAATGGCATACTGTATTTTGGGGGAATAAATGGGCTCAACTGGTTTAATCCAGAACAAGTCAAAACAAACCCCGTTCGCCCTAAAACAGCCTTGACCAAACTGGAAGTTTACAATAAAGAAATTCCCATTACAAAAGACTTGGAGCTTTCACATAACCAAAATACCCTGTCCTTTACTTTTTCTTCGCTACAGTTCTCAGAACCGGAGCTAAACCAATATAAATATCGCCTAGTCAATAACGACGACAACTGGATTACCTCTGGATACAACAACGTAGCGCATTATACCAACCTTCCTCCAAGCGACTACGAATTTCAAGTCATTTCCAGCAATTATGATGGTGTGTGGAATAACACACCCACAACCTACCGTTTTACCATTTTAAAACCTTGGTATAGCACCCATCTGGCCTATGTTATCTATAGCTTATTGGTTTTAATTAGCGTTTACGCTTTTTTCCGGTACCTATCATGGCGATTGCAAATGAAATCACAATTAGAGTTTGAGCATAAGGAAGCTGAACGATTAAAAAAACTGGATGAATTTAAAAATCGATTATTTACCAACATTTCCCATGAATTCAGAACACCCTTAACCCTTATATCGGACCCTATTGAAAATCAACTTTCAAAATCATATATAAAGAAAGAGGACAAGGAAGAATTAACCTTGGTAAAGCGAAATGCCGGAAGATTACTCAATTTGG
Source organism: Arenibacter sp. S6351L (assembly GCF_023016025.1). Lineage (NCBI taxonomy): Bacteria > Pseudomonadati > Bacteroidota > Flavobacteriia > Flavobacteriales > Flavobacteriaceae > Arenibacter > Arenibacter sp. S6351L. Next base: position 259,805 of record NZ_JALKBB010000003.1, read on the forward strand.
TAAATCAAATATTGGACCTGTCAAAATTGGAAACGGGTAATTTAAAACTTTCTGTAGCTCAGGACAACTTGGAATTGGTACTAAAACAACTCGTTTCTACCTTCAACTTCAAGGCGCAAAAAAAACAAATCGATTTCACCTACAACATAGGAGAAACCAATGACGTATGGTTTGATAAAGATGTTATTGAAAAGCTGGTGTTAAACCTACTTTCCAACGCCATGAAATATGTACCCGAGCAAGGCTTTGTGCGCTTTGAATCAATGATTCAAAAGGATCATATTGTCATTAGTGTTGCCAATAACGGTGTGCATTATTCAAAAGAAGACCTTCAGAAGTTATTTAAAAGATACTACCAAGCCGATAAAAATAATGATGGTACAGGTATTGGCTTGGCTTTGGTTAAAGAACTCGCCATATTATCCCATGGTAACATCGTAGCACATATGTTGAATGCGGACGAAATTCAGTTTACGGTGACCTTGCCTATTGAGCGCTCTTATTTTAAATCGACAGAAATAGCAGCAAGCACTACCCAAATAGCAGAAAATAGCGAGGATGGGATTACGGAAGATCAACCCTTAACACCCCAAAAAGAGCTATCAAAAAATAAGCCCATACTATTATTGGTGGAAGATGATGATGATATTAGAGGTTATGTAAAATCCTTCTTACAACAAAGCTATAAGATTATTGAAGCTGTGAATGGTAAGCAAGGTATTGAAAAAGCCCTTGAAATCATTCCTGATTTAATTATTAGCGATGTGATGATGCCTATAGAAGATGGGATCAACCTTTGCAACATCTTGAAACAAGACGAAAGAACAAGTCATGTTCCAATAATTCTATTAACCGCCAAAAGTGAGAATGAACATGAAATAGAAGGCCTAAAAGTGGGAGCTGATGCCTATGTGACAAAACCATTCAATAAGGGCAAGTTGATGGCACAAATTGAAAACCTTTTAAAAATACGGGCACAATTACAAAATCGTTATAGTAAAGATTTCAAATTAAAAGACCTTGCGGTGACGAGCGTAGAACAGCAATTTTTAGAAAAGCTCTATGCCGTATTAAACGAATTTATTTCCGAAAGCGATTTTACAGCCGAACAACTCAGCAAGAAGCTTTTTATGAGCCGCATGCAACTGCACAGAAAATTGAAGGCCTTAACAGGTTTATCCACTACAGAATTTATGACCAAAGAACGACTAAAATTAGCATTGCCGCTTCTTAAGGTTTCAGATACAAACATTTCAGAAATTGGTTATGAGGTAGGTTTTAATTCGCCTTCCTATTTTAGCAAATGCTTTAAAAAACACTACAATACAACGCCAGAGGCGTATCGCTCAGCTCAGTAAAAAAGCTTGTTCGGGGTACTTGTTACATAAATTAAAGACTTTGTTACATACCTGTAAGCAATACTATAAGTCCCAACATATTTTTGTCCATATAAGTTTTATTCCACTGTAGAAATTCTTTTTCAGAAAAGACAATAGTGGTTTACGAAAACTTTCACCAATGACTAAAAGTGACAAAAAAAAAGGCAGCAACCAGCACATTTATTTAAATATAGACCACCTAAAAAAAGGGGAGTATATCTTCAACTTTATGTTGGAAAATAAGATATGCAAATCTGTAAAAATTAAAAAAATGAATGATCTATAATGCTACGGACACTATGAAAAAACATCATCATTTAGGCATATTACTAGTGCTACTATCAATGCTAAACTTGAACGCTCAAAACTTAAACGACAACTTTGCCCATGAAGCCATTAACGATCAGGCAAGCAAGTGGGGAGCCGTAAAGGGCTCTGCTGTTATTGGGGAACTGGATGGAAAAAAGGTATTAATGGTTGACCGGTACACCGTAGTGAAGCCTGTTGTTAATGGTAAGGAAACTAATTATCTAGGTGATCAATTTACCATTGAATTTGATGCTTTTTTTGATAAAGTTCCATCGTCAACCAGACAATATTATATCATCAACCTTTGGGAAGGAACTGGTGTTCATGGCGAAAATAAAAAACATACCGATCCATATATGATTTTTCGCCATGGTATAAATGTCACCGGATCTGTCGTCAACAAAAAAAGAATAAAGGAATTAGAAGTACTGGAGCAGGTCTGGCGCCATATTAAGATAGACTATGCTAAAAATACACTCAAAATATTTATTGATGACCAACTGGTGCATCAACAACCAAACTTATTTTATAAACCAAAAATGGTGTCGTTAAGTGCCAGAAATGCTAATGGCCCCAATGGCATTACCAATTTTACTTTAATAGGTGAGACTGAAAAAAATCTTACTAGGACTCCAGAAATTTGTATGACAGAAGATTTAATTATACCAACTACTTTTCAAGTCAACGCTTTAGTATCATCCAAAGATCTTCTATGGGAAAATGGTAAAACCTTGAAGGTGTCTTTCCTAGACAAACCATCCAATATTGTGAAAACAAATATTATTAACTATGCCAAAGCATGGGAAACATATGCAAATATAAAATTCGAGTTTATAGATGGCTCAGATGGTGATATTCGTATCGGGCTTCAAAAAGGAGGGTCATGGTCTAAAGTTGGTACAGATGCATTGAATTATCCCGAAGATGAACAAACAATGAATTTTGGATGGTTTACCGACACTACTAGTACCGCTAGTTTTAGGCGTACCACTATTCATGAATTTGGACATGCCATTGGTCTAAAACATGAACACCAAAATCCAACGGGAGGTATTTGTTGGGATTGGGAAGCTGTATACGATTACTATGAAGAGGAAAATGACTGGAGTGAACAGAGAACCAAAGCTAATCTAGAAATGTTGTCCAACAACAGCGTAGGGAATGCAACAGCGTACGATAGTAAGTCTATCATGCATTATCCCATACCCGATTCCATCACGAGCTGTGAATATTCGGTAGCGTGGAACAGTCAACTCTCAGAAATGGATAAAAACCTTATTTCCAATTTTTACCCTTTTCGTAAACCAAGACACACTATAGGCCCCAATATTTATAATTATAACTGGACAGCAGAATGGGATAGCGTAGAATTTTTGAACCAGGGAGGTCAAACTTATTTACTTCTCTTAAAATCGAGCACTGGCGATGTACATATACACAAAATGAGAGGTGATGGCTCGGTAGGGGAAAGAATATTTGATAAAAAGTATAGCTCTGGATGGACATCCGCCAAGTTTTTTGAAGTCAACAATAGAAACTATTTATTTCTGCTAAAACAAAGTACTGGTGATGTACACATACATCAAATAAATACAGACGGTACGGTTGGTCAAAGAATTTTCGACAAAAAATGGACTTCAGGTTGGAGTGAAACCCAATTTTATACAGTTGGGAATAAAACATACCTATTCTTATATAAATACCAGACAGGAGATGTACATGTAAATAGAATAAATTCAAATGGTACGGTAGGTGACTTAATATTTAATAAGAAATGGACGCCAGAGTGGACAACTGCTTCCCATTTCAAAACCAATAACAAAAGTTATATGTTCCTTATTAAGAAAAGAACTGGAGATGTCCACATTAACGAAATAAATACCGATGGAACAATTGGCCAAAAAGTTTTTGATGAAAAATGGACCCAAGGATGGACAACGGCGGAATTTTACAGGACCAACGCGCAGACTTATTTATTTCTATTAAAAATAGAAAACGGAGATGCAAAGCAGTTTTTTATTACAGACAACGGTCAAAGAGGAGAAATCATTTTCGATAATAATGCTAAATGGACTTCGGGCTGGAGCCACGCAAAATTTTATTCGGTGGGGCAAGATAACTATATGTTTTTACTAAAAGAAGAAAATGGAACGGCACATACACACATTATTTATTCAAATTAATTATCTCAACAAGAACAATAAATGCAATGAAAACTAAACGTACGCTTATAATGATAACTTGTTTTTTAATAGGAATACATGCTAATGCACAGTTCTTTAAAAAGCTAAAGAAGAAAGCTGAAAATGCTGCAGAAAGAACCATTCTCAACAGAACGGACAAAGAAGTTACCAAAACCACAAATAAGACCATAGATTCTATTACAAAAGGAGGTAATAGTAAGAAGGATAATACCAAAACTATTGGTGAAACTGAAAAAAATACACCTTCCAAAAAAACCACCCAAAAAGAAAAACAGGCTCAGGAAAGTAATATAATGAGCATTTTCGGTGGAAGCTTGGAAGGTATCCCGGATACGTATGAGTTTCAGTATGTCATGGATATGTCCTTAACCACCAAAAAGGATAAGATGGAGATGAAATACTATATACAACCCGATGCTACCTACTTTGGGAATGCCATTGCCGACGAAAGAGCCAATAGCATTATTGTATACGATATGGAAAACCAAGCGATGGTCACTTTTATGGACAATGGTACGCAAAAAATGGCGATGAAAATGCGGATGCCGTTTGATGCCGATGCCCAAAAGGAAATGGCTAAAAGCAACACAAACCAAGAAGACGTAAAAATTACCACTTTAGCCAATAAGACTATTTTAGGGTTTAACTGCAGTGGATACCAAATTGAACAGGAAGAGGGCATCAGTAAATTTTATATCACCAATGAAGCGCCTGTAAGTTTTGTAGGGGTGTTTTCCAGTGTGGAGCAAATGCCAAAAACGGGTTACAATGCCACTATTCCATTCGATGAAAAATCGATGATTATGGAAATGGAATATATCTCCCACAACCGTAAGCGCGATAATATGCACATGATTTGCACAAAATTGGAAAAAAATCCTATCACAATCAACAAAGCCGATTATTAAGGAGAAATGTAAACCGTTAAACACGCGCATTATGAAAACAACATATCTGCTACTAATCCTTTGCTGGTTTGTATTGCCATCGACACTCTCTGCCCAAATTGGGGGAAGCGTCTTTGAAATAACCAAAAAAGCACGGCAAGAGGCCAAAGGCGAAGCGGATGATGCCGCTGAGAAAGCAAAAGAAGAGTATGCGATTGAAAATATTAATAAGGGGCTAGAGGCATTAGGGCAAAGCCTAAGCGAATCTAGCGAAATGCCAATGGAGATTCGATGTATCAATCTGATGGGTGATCATGCGTTGAATATGTATTTAGTTCAACACAAAATTAAATCGGCAAATAGTTGTAATGCTAAAAAACAACTATTAGAGATGCAGGCATTACAGGTGCTCTCGGCGGGCACTCGAATTTATTGTCCAGAAGAACTTTATAGTGATGTAGTTTATTATGGTACCTCAATTTTAGAATTGTACTTCTCATTGAAATCACAAGATTATATTCCTGGTACACGCGAGTTGGAAGATTCACTAGATAATATCAAAGAAGCGAGTTTAGTCTTTGGAAACCCATATTCTTTAAGTTTAAACATCTTTCTAACATTGGATAAAGATTATAAATCATACGATAAAGAAGGGTTGGACTTAGATGCCCTCTTGTTAGATCTATTGGATTATGAATCTATACCTGAATCGGATGTGGAATGGCAAAATAAAAAAAAAAGATCTCTTTACAGATCTCATGAATTATATAACCTATTTTGATTCCCCCATTTTTATGTTAAAAAGATCCAATCAAATTAATTTCATAATCGAGAATCTCCCGTGCAAATAAAAATCAAAAATCATGAAAATAAAAAAACCAAAACTGAGCTATTTCATCCGATCCATGCACCGCTGATGAAAAAGCAAGGCTCAATGCGGAAAATGATCATAGAATAAGGGATTTGAACGAAGACCTAGAAAGTACCTGGAACCGTTGCGAAGAAGTATATGGTCAAGATTAAAATTGAGTAAGTGCCTTAAAAATAAACTTCAAATAATCATTAGTTGTAAAAAAGAAAATATATGAAGACTATAAAGTACAAAATATTGCTAATAGTACTCGCACTATTAAGTAATTCCTGCAAAGAAGAAACAAAAAAAATAGGGAATGAAATTCAGAATACAACCCAAATCATAAAAAATGCGAAAAAAGTAGCCAATGAGGCTAATGGGATGCAGGAGAATATAAAGTTACTACGCAATAAGGAACCGCTTACTAAAGAACAATTTGAATCTTGGTTGCCAAAGACATTAGCCAATATGCCGCTTACATCGTCTATGATCAATATGATTCCCGGAATGGGGTCTTGTGGAGGAACCTATCATGTGGGGAACAAAAGAATACGTGTCATGGTCATTGATGGTGCTGGTGAAAAAGGAGCTGGGGGCGTTGGCCCGTATCGAATGTCGAGCAAAATGGATTACGACACCGAAGATACTTGGGGATCTACTAAAACGGTGCTTATTGATGGTGTGAAAGCAAAAAAGAGCTACTTAAAATCGAGTAATTCGTACGACCTCTCTATGTTTTATGCCGAACGGTTTGCTGTAGACATAAAAACAAATGAAATAGATGAAGCTACATTGGAAAAGATTATCCAAGAACTAAATCTAAATGAACTAAAAAACTTAGGAAAACAATGAAACACTACAGAATACTATTCATCATAGTGGTTTTTATCGGTTGTAACGGTTCGTCAACTTCCAAAATGAAGACTGCAAAGGTTGTGGCCGAAACAATGAAAAACACAAGTTCTTTATCTATTAAGGAAGATAAAGACGTAAATGAAAATATAGAAACCACCAATAACCAAGACGATTGGTATTGGAAAAATACCCTTATGAGCAGTAACAACGTTTTTGCAAATTGGGAACATGGGCCAGTTGATTTGGTTATGGTGTATCGTTATAAAAACAATGAAAGCAAGCCCTTAACCTTAAAAGTGGGGCATATTGATGGCCAAGGTAAGATTGTCATAAACTTGCCAGAAACCATACAGACCGAGACAAAATTAGGGAACCTGCAAAACTTGGTATTTTATGATATTCAGGATATATCCAAATTTATCTATACCATACCAGATGCAGGTTATTTTGGAAAAACAAGCATAGCAGTTGAAAAAGGGGGGAATACCATTGGGACTTTAACCTTGGGGAACTCGGTACGTGTCACCTACAACCTTACCAACCAAAGTACCTTGACTATGGGGGATGAAGGCTATCTAATCTCATGGGCTTATTTAGATGAAGCTGCCAGTATGAAAGGGACCGAAAAAACAGAAAATAAGGTGCGCAGAGACGGCACAAACACCATAGAAGCACAAAATACCGTGGTTTATGACCTCGATTTTAAACCTGGTTGGAATTTTGTGAAAACAGAAATTATTGGTAAATATGACCTTGAACACGAACGTGGATTAAATGCTTCCTGGTTTAAAAAGCACGAACATAGGGTAGTTTCAAAAATACCCGAAGATGCTGCCTATTTTTTTAGAAAACTATCTAACTAATAACAACTATAAAGCATACTAAAAAAGCTAAAACATACAATAGTCATTTTTTGAATAGGCATACTTAGTACTTCTTGCGGAAAAGAAACAAAAAAATATAATTAAATTAACCGTTAAAATTTGAAATATGAAAAGTATTGGTAGACCTTTAATTTTATTGATTATTTCAATAGGTGTTTTTATTGGTTGCAAAAATGATAAGAATACGAAATCAGTAATTATTAATCAAGAGAATGAGGCTAAGGTAAAACCAACCAACGTTATAAACATTGTTACACAAGCCATGGAATTTCAAATGGTGGATACCATTCCGTCTGGATGGAATACCTTTAAGTATAAAAACCTCTCAGACGAAATTCATTTTGTTGTCTTTGAAAAATATCCTGAGGGTATCACAATAGACAGTACGAGAGCACAAGTATTTCCTGTATTTGACAAAGGAATGGACTTGATAAATGAAGGAAAAAATAAAGAAGGCTTTTCCGCTTTTAATTCATTGCCTGCTTGGTTTTTCAATGTTGAATTTACGGGTGGTATAGGTTTGGTTTCTCCTAAAGAAACTGCGGTGTCCACTATAAAATTGGATCCTGGCAGGTATTTGATTGAATGCTATGTTAAAATGAAAAACGGTAAGTTTCATTCTGTTATGGGCATGTATAAAGAAATTATTGTTTCCAATACACCTAATGACCTGTTAGAACCAGAGGCGACTGTAGGTGTAAGTATTTCTAGTGAAAATGGTATCGAGTTTAAACCAGGCATAACATCGGGAAAACAAATATTTAAAATAGCATTTAAAGATCAAAAAGTACATGAGCATTTTTTAGGTCATGATGTACATGTGGTAAAACTTGACGAATCGGCAGATTTAGCCACTTTGAATAATTGGATGAATTGGTCTGCACCTACAGGTTTATTAGGTCACGGGGTGGATGGTGTCACTTTTCTTGGTGGAACTCAAGAAGCACCCGCAGGCGATACAACCTATTTTACTGCTAATTTAAAGCCTGGAAACTATGCATTAATAGCGGAAGTGCCAGACCCATTGTCTAAAGGAATGTTAAAAACGTTTTCTGTGCCTTCAAATTAATACTGTTTAACTGAGGGGTTATATTCTTTTTAGACACTAGTATGTTGATGGCAATGTTGAAATTATTATCGAATTTAGAGTCAATAAGGGATAGGTTGCATTAACCAAACTGCGAAAGAATGATTCAACACACTTCAATGGTTAATCCCAAAAGGTAATTCTGGCCAGGAATGGAAACTCAACCCTACAGATCAAGACAATATATTTTTTTTTAGAAAGGCGTGATTTTTTTGCTAGAGTTAGGTATATTTAGTTAAAGATGCTGTATCGTATAAATTCTTTCAATTTAAATAATCGCTGCAGCATTTAATTGAATGAAATTTTTATCAAAGTAATGATCTACATGTTCATTTATAATGAACAGTACTTCTCCAAAATAAAATCGTAATGTTGGTCGACACACAACAAGCCAGATGAATATGTCCTGGCCATATGTTGGATTTAGATAAGGTGTCGAAAAACCGTTGAAAGTAAAACTAATCCTAATGAAGAAATTTATGAAAGTTCAAAGTAAAAGGATCTTATGTATATCCAAAAACTTGATCTTCCAAGTATCTACTTTGTTACTGTTCCTGATTAGCAATACCTCATATGCACAGGTATACACCACCACAGAGGGCAATGCCAATTTCAAGGCAAAAATGCCCCTTAATTCCTATATGGGCAAGTCGGACCAATTACAGGGTAGCATCAATTTCGAAACTGGAAAAGTTGCATTTAAGCTGCCTGTAAAATCCATAAAGACAGATAAGGATAAACGTGATGAACATATGTACGAGCTGCTTCAAATAGAAAAAAATCCCAATGTAGTTTTTGATGGGAAACTTATAGATGATTTTAACTTTGATAAAAGGGGTAATCAGACAGTACGGGTAAAGGGCGATTTCACCCTAGCCGGAACTACTAGACAAATAACCGTTCCTTTAGATTTAGTACTTGTTTCAGAAGGTGCAATTCAATTAAAAGCTTCTTGGTCATTGTTAATTACCGAATATGGTTTAGAGCGCCCAAGTATAGCGTTTATACAAGTTAATGACAAACATGACTTGAGTGTGGCTGCGGTGCTCAAAGAAAAATAAATCAAAAAAAAGATCCATATCCTCGCCAACAATTCCACAAATTTAATGAAAACATGATTAATATCTACCGATTCAAATGTTTGCTGTCCTAGATGACCGATATTAAACCCTTGGTTATGGTTTTCCACCTCTGGACTCCTCAGAAAATTTCGTATAAATGCCAATCCCCGCAGAAATACTAGAAAAGATAGGAACTTAAAATCTAGAAAAAATCAACATTAAAGTCAAAATATAATGTGAAAAATAAAGCTGATACAGATTAAGTATCATAATTAAACAGACCAACATTACTGTATCTTCTCTTTTGATTTTAAATACATTGACAATTCAATAACACATAAGCGGTAGGGCTAAACTTTTGTTAATAACGCCTAATCTTATTATTTTTTGATAATTTTGCATTAGATGAAAAAAGTCTTCCATAAGGTATTGGCGGTTTCCATGGCATTTGTAGTTATGTTTACTACAATGTCGTTTACCATGGATATGCATTATTGTGGAGCCTCTTTGGTTGATCTTTCCTTCTATAGCAGTGCCGATAGCTGTGGCATGGAAAAAGAACAGCCCGTACAAGATTGCGAAACTAAAATTACTTCAAAATCTTGCTGTACCGAACATCAATTGGTCAAGGAAGCAAATCAGGACCTTAAGATTTCGTTTGATAAACTTACTTTTGAGCAGCAGACTTTTGTTGCTACTTTCCTTTACTCGTATATTAATCTTTTTGAGGGCTTTGATGAAAACATCCAATCTTTCAAGGATTATTCGCCGCCCTTTCTGAAACGGGACGTGCAGGTTTTGTACGAGTTATATTTAATTTGATTTTTAGACAGTTCCCGATAACCATCGGGATATAGCCCAACGGTATTTCCGTTATGGGCAACTTTTGTTGCGTTCAATATTCTGTACGCCCATCAAAACACAAATGTATAACTGTCTAATTACCAAAATCCATGCTGAACAAAGGCATAAAATTTCTAATAGAAAACAAACTCGTTGCAGTTCTAATGCTTACCCTTTTTGTAGGCTGGGGCATTGTGAACGCACCTTTTAATTGGGATACAGGTTTTTTACCTACAGATCCGGTGGCCGTGGATGCCATTCCAGATATAGGTGAAAATCAGCAAATAGTTTTTACCAAGTGGGAAGGACGTTCCCCACAGGATATAGAGGATCAAATTACTTATCCTCTTACTTCCTCACTTTTAGGTATCCCTGGTGTAAAGACTATCCGTAGCTCCTCCATGTTCGGTTTTTCCAGTATCTACATCATTTTTGAAGAAGATATTGAATTCTATTGGTCACGCAGTCGGATCCTGGAAAAACTAAATTCCTTACCCAGCGGACTGTTGCCCGACAATGTAAATCCAGCCCTAGGTCCCGATGCTACTGGTTTAGGCCAGATCTTTTGGTATACGCTGGAAGGTCGCGATAAAGATGGTAATGTTACAGGCGGATGGGATCTTCAGGAATTGCGAAGTATTCAGGACTATTATGTAAAGTATGCACTTTCTTCTGCTGCAGGAGTTTCAGAAGTCGCCTCCATTGGTGGATATGTTAAGGAATATCAGGTAGATGTAAATCCTGAAATCATGAGGCAGTACAATATAAGCTTGAGCGATATTGTAAAAGCCGTTAAAAAATCCAATCAGGATATAGGTGCCCAAACCTTGGAGATTAATCAAGCCGAATACTTGGTACGTGGCCTAGGCTATGTTGAGTCTATTGAGGATATTGAAAACGCCGTAGTAAGTTCTGAAAATTTTACCTCCCTTCGTATTAAGGATTTGGGGAAGGTACATATGGGACCGGCACCTCGTCGTGGAATATTGGACAAGGAAGGTGCGGAAGTAGTAGGTGGGGTAGTAGTAGCAAGGTATGGCTCAAACCCTCTAGAGGTCATTAACAATGTTAAAAAGCAAATCGAGGAATTGGCTGCAGGATTACCCTCCAAGCAATTGGAGGATGGTAGGACTTCCCAAGTGACCATTGTACCTTTCTACGATAGAACGGAATTGATACATGAAACCTTGGGGACACTTAATGAAGCTTTGACCTTGGAAATTCTCATTACTATCCTGGTCATAATTGTAATGATATTCAATTTACGGGCTTCCATTCTAATCTCCGGTTTATTGCCAGTAGCCGTATTAATGGTTTTTGTTACCATGAAGCTTTTTAATGTAGATGCCAATATTGTTGCCCTATCAGGTATTGCAATAGCAATCGGGACCATGGTGGATGTGGGGGTGATTCTCGCCGAGAATATGATAAGACATTTGGAAGATGAGAAATTGCGCCATAGCGAAAATGGAACCACCTTTTCCATCAACGAAATTATTTATAATGCCACTTCAGAAGTTTCTGGTGCCATTTTAACTGCTGTACTTACCACTATTATTAGTTTTATACCCGTCTTTACCATGATAGGTGCGGAAGGGAAACTTTTCCGGCCCCTGGCTTTCACCAAAACCATGGCGCTTACGGCCTCGCTGATTATAGCACTTTTTTTAATTCCCCCTTTTGCGGCAGTACTCTTTAAGAAAACCAACCTCAAGAGAAATTCCAAATATGTTCTTAATGTTGTCCTAGTTGCACTTGGGTCCACAGCAATTTTTTACGGATATTGGCTGGGACTTATTCTTATAGTTTTTGCTGCCACTGCGTTTTTAGGTATTCAAGGGAAAATTTCGCCTAAAAGGGCAAATTTGATCAATATTATTATATCGGTTGTTGCCATTGTACTCCTTCTTGCCGTTTATTGGAGACCCCTTGGCTTTGATCGAAGCATAATCATGAACCTTATTTTTGTTAGTATTATCTGCTTTGGTTTATTGGGGACTTTCACAATTTTCAGAAACTACTATTCCCGTATACTTCAATGGGCCTTGGCCAATAAATTGCTCTTCCTGATAATTCCTACAACGGTTTTGACCTTGGGATTTATTATCATGAAAAATACGGGCAAGGAATTTATGCCCGCCCTGAACGAAGGGTCATTTTTATTAATGCCTACATCTCTTCCACATGCAGGTGTAGAAGAGAATAAACGTGTACTACAGCAGTTGGACATGGCCGTAGCCAGCATTCCGGAAATTGAAACCGTAGTAGGTAAATCCGGACGCACGGAGTCGGCCTTGGATCCCGCACCGCTTTCCATGTACGAAAATGTAATTCAGTACAAATCGGAGTACATGCGTAATTCGGCCGGGGAGCGACAGCGATATCAAGTAAACGAAGATGGCCTGTTTGTACTAAAAAATGGCAATTTTATTATTAATCCCAATAATGAATTGGACGATGACATACATTATGAAGAGTCCCAACTGCAAACAACGGTGACAAGAGGTGACCTTGTTCCTGACAACAATGGCGAATATTATAGAAACTGGCGACCTAAAATAAATTCGCCAGACGATATCTGGAATGAAATAGTTAGGGTAACAAAACTTCCAGGTGTTACTTCTGCTCCTAAATTGCAACCCATAGAAACACGTTTGGTGATGTTGCAAACGGGTATGCGTGCACCTATGGGAATTAAGGTGAAGGGTCAAGATTTACGGGAAATAGAAGCCTTTGGTCTGGAGTTGGAAAAAATCCTTAAACAGGTGGATGGCGTAAAAGAACAGGCCGTATTTGCAGACCGTATCGTTGGTAAGCCCTATTTATTAATAGATATCGATCGCGATCAACTTGCGCGCTATGGCATATCTATTATGGACGTACAGGAAATTCTGCAGGTAGCAGTTGGTGGAATGCCCTTGACACAGACCGTGGAAGGCAGGGAAAGGTACTCTATAAGGGTACGTTATCCACGGGAATTACGGGAAAATCCATCAGATCTTGAAAATATTTATGTCCCGGTGGAAAAGGGGAGTCCTGTGCCTTTGGGCCAATTGGTAAATATTAGATACGAACAGGGGCCACAGGTCATTAAAAGTGAAGATACCTTCCTGGTTGGGTATGTTTTGTTCGATAAACTTGATGGCTTTGCAGAAGTAAACGTTGTGGAGAATGCACAGGCCATAATCAAGGGAAAAATAGATAGTGGTGAACTAGTGGTGCCCAAGGGAATTAATTATCAATTTACAGGAACCTACGAAAACCAATTGCGAGCGGAAAAAACGCTATCCATAGTAGTTCCGTTGGCATTAATAATCATCTTTTTGATACTGTATTTTCAGTTTAGATCCGTAGCAACCTCCCTAATGGTATTTACGGGAATTACGGTTGCTTTTGCTGGCGGATTCATCATGATATGGCTTTACGGTCAAGACTGGTTTTTAAACTTTAGTTTTTTCGGAGAAAATCTAAGGGATTTGTTCAATATGAAAACCATCAATTTAAGTGTGGCTGTATGGGTAGGATTTATTGCTCTCTTTGGTATAGCTACAGATGATGGGGTAGTCATGGCCACATATCTTACTCAAACTTTTGACCGTGAAAATCCAACGGATAAAAAAGGAATTCGATTAGCGGCATTGGAGGCGGCAGAGAAACGTATTAGACCCTGTTTAATGACAACGGTCACTACTATCCTTGCCCTCTTGCCCGTAATGACCTCTACAGGAAAAGGCAGTGATATTATGATACCCATGGCAATCCCCATTTTCGGTGGAATGGTCATAGATATCACCTCCTATTTTATTGTGCCGGTATTGTACAGCTGGAAAAAGGAATTTCAATTAAAACGAGCAAGCAAATGAAAAATATAACATTCATCATCTGTCTTTTAATGGTTTCCACTTGGGCGAAAGCACAGGATCTTCAATCCTATATTAAGGAGGCCCAGGTAAATAATCCACAGATACAGGCCTTTGATCTGAAATACAGCATTGCCCAAGAGAAGGTGAACGAGGTAAATACCCTTCCCAACACCACGGTGAGCGCAGGCTATTTCGTAAGTGAACCAGAAACACGAACAGGAGCACAACGCGCACGGTTTTCGGTATCACAGATGTTGCCCTGGTTTGGAACCATAACGGCGCGGCAAAATTATGCTGTGTCCATGTCCAATGTGGATTATATTGAAATAGCTATAGCCAAACGCAAATTGGCGCTTGCTGTAGCCCAATCTTATTACCAATTGTATGCCATTGAGGCTAAGCAAAAGGTACTGGACCAGAACATACAATTACTGAAGACCTATGAGCGATTGGCATTGACTTCAGTTGAAGTAGGTAAGGCCTCGGCCGTTGATGTTTTGAAATTACAAATACGGCAAAATGAAATGCGTCAACAAAGGGCAATTTTGGATCAGGATTATTTGGCCGAAAAAACTAATTTCAACAATCTTTTAAATAGAAAGGAGACCATGTCTATTGATGTTGTTCCTGAAATGACCCTTCCCTTGGAAGACCCTATTTACTTGGGGAATGGATTGGAACTTAATCCTGAAATCCTGAAGTATGATGAAATGTTTGAATCCATAGTTCAATCAGAATTGCTCAATAAAAAGGATGGGGCTCCCAATATTGGTTTTGGACTGGATTACATTCCCATTCAGGAAAGACCGGACATGAGTTTTGACGACAATGGGAAAGATATTGTGATGCCTATGCTTACTTTCTCGATCCCTATTTTCAACAATCGTATTAAATCTGTTTCCAAACAAAACGAAATGCGCCTAAAAGAAACCGAATTGCAAAAAAACGAGCGATTTAATCTGCTTCAATCAGCATTGGCCAAGGCAGAGTCTGGTCGTAATGAAGCGCGTATAAAATATAATACCCAACGGATCAATCTAAAACAGGCCAAGAATGCGGAAGAAATCCTAATGAAAAATTATGAGACGGGTACCATTGATTTTAATGATGTACTGGACATTCAGGAATTGCAACTGAAATTCCAGATAAACGAAATAGAGGCCGTTAAAGCCTATTTTGGGCAAATGGCCCTAATAAACTATCTAACGAATCAATAAAAATTTTATATCAATCAATTGATTATCAATTACTAAATTAATTTTAATACAGAAACTTTTAAAACCAAAACCTATGAAAAGAAATGTAAATATTACCCTAACAATTGCAGCGATTTCAATAATATCCCTTTCTTCCTGTAAGGACGAAAACAAAAAAGAATCGACCGCACCAATAAGTAATGAAATAAACCAAGAGACTGCAACTGCCCAGGGTAATACAGAGAATATTGCGCAGGATGAAAAAGCAATTGCTGTGGTAAATGGATATTTATCGCTCAAGGATGCACTGGTAGCAGATGATACGGACGCAGCAGTCAATACAAGCAAAAAGTTGCTTGTCGCATTGGAAAATTTTGATATCACCGCCTATTCCGATACGGAGCAATCAGAATTACAGGACATCATTGAAGAGGCCATGGAACATGCAGAACAAATTGCAGAAAGCCCTATAGATCTTCAACGCGAGCATTTCAAAGTTTTGAGCAAGGACGTTACGGAAATGGTAGCCATCACTGGAACCAATACAAAATTGTACGAGCAGTTCTGTCCAATGTACGATAAGGGTACGGCTTGGCTGAGTACCAGTAAAGAGATTAAGAATCCATATTATGGTAGTAAAATGTTGGCTTGTGGAAAAGTACAGAAAGAGATAAACTAGATGAAAGTAGGAAAAATATATTGATTCTTTCACCGGCCAATTCGGCACATGGGATTAATTCTGTATTTAGTAGATTCTGATTTGGTATCCATTCCCATACAAAAAAGGAGAATTTAATTATTAATCTTAAAATCTAAAACAATGGAAAATAAAGACAAAAATGGTAAGAACCAATACACAAAATTTGTTTTAATGTTGGCCGCATCATTTGTAGCCATGTACATTACAATGTATTTAAACTCCTACCAAATGGATCATGTATATTTTAGTCTTACACGGTTCTATATGAGTTGTTTGGGCATTTCTGCAATGGCGATAATTATGTTTGTTGCAATGCGCAGTATGTACAGGAATAATAAGAAAAACATAGCCATTGTACTGGGGAGCATAGTGCTTTTTACCACTGCACTGACTTTGGTAAGAGCACAAGCCCCTATAATAGGAGATGTACTTTGGATGAAAGCGATGATACCTCATCACTCGATAGCAATTTTGACCAGTGAGCGGGCCGACATTAAAGATCCAGAGGTCAAAAAATTGGCAGAAGATATTATTAAAGCCCAAAAAAAAGAGATTGAAGAAATGAAGGCAATGATAAACAGATTGGAAAACAATAAATAATACCCTGAAATAAATATCATGAATAAGAACGTTTTATACATTGGAATAGCCGTGATTGCTGGTTTATTTGCCGGTTACCTCATTTTTGGAGGATCAACAAAAACATCCACTACAAATACAGTGAATTCCAATATTTCGGAAGACCACAATCACTCAGGAGAATCCGTGGCCCAAATGTGGACCTGTTCCATGCACCCACAGATTCTGCAACCGGAACCAGGGGACTGTCCTATTTGTGGTATGGATCTGATAACTGCGGAAACAAGTGCTGATGGACTTGCCTTGAACGAAATAAAAATGACCAAGAATGCTATGGCCTTGGCCAACGTTCAAACGATAAAAGTCGGCACTACTACTTCTGATAGCGAAAATATTATTTCCATATCAGGAAAAATAAAAATGAACGAGGAATCCAATGCCATTCAGGCCAGTTATTTTGATGGTAGGATAGAACGTCTTAATATCGACTATGTTGGACAAGAGGTGAAAAAAGGTCAACTGTTGGCTACCATATATGCGCCCAATCTTGTTACAGCGCAGCAGGAATTGATTACTGCTGCATCCTTAAAGGAAACACAGCAAGAATTATATAAAGCTGTACGCAATAAGTTGCAACTTTGGAAGCTTACGGAAAGGCAAATCAATAGCATTGAGGATACAGGAAAAGTACTTGAAAACTTCCCAATTTATGCAACCGTTTCGGGTACGGTTTCTGAGAAACTGGCTTCGGAAGGAGACTATGTTAAACAAGGGCTGCCTATTTTAAAGGTAAGTAACTTAAATTCGGTTTGGGCCGAATTCGACGTTTACGAGAATCAAATAGCACAATTCAAGGTAGGTCAAAAAATTAAAATAATTTCCAATGCCTATCCCAACAAAGTGTTTGATGCAAGTGTTTCCTTTATAGACCCTGTTCTAAATACAAGAACCAGAACGGTTGCCATTCGCGCCGTATTGCAGAATGATGACCGATTGTTCAAACCTGGAATGTTCGTATCTGGGAAAATTGAAAGTTTCACAACCAGTCCATCTGGGCAATTAAGCATTCCTGCTACTGCCGTTATGTGGACAGGGGAACGTTCATTGGTATATATTAAGACCAATCCCAACGAACCTGTATTTAAAATGAGGGAAATTACCCTTGGCAATAGAAATGGAGATGCTTTCACGGTTGTTTCCGGGTTGGAAAATGGCGATGAAATCGTAACCAACGGAACCTTTACAGTAGATGCAGCTGCACAGTTACAAGGTAAAAAATCCATGATGAACAAGGACAAGATGACAACTGAGCCAGAAGCGCCTGTTATGAAAATAACATTGCCCCAAGCATTTCAGATAAGTTTTAAGGATGCAATTGATCATTATATTGATATGAAGAATGCCTTTGTTGAAGGTAATTCCGAGCAAGTTTCTGCTTTAGCGAAATCGACTTCCCAAAAACTAAAATCGATAACTAAAGATGGATTGGGCAAAATGGAAAAAGCTCACCTAACGAAGAGTATTGAAATGCTGGATGCCATTGGGGATAATCCCGACTTGGAGAACCAACGTTCCCTCTTCGTTATATTAAATGAAAATTTTGTGCCTTTGGCCAAAAATACAAAAGGGTTATCAGAGAAGTTATATGTACAAAAGTGTCCAATGGCCGATAACAATAAGGGGGCATTTTGGCTTAGCAATCAAAAGGAAATTCGGAATCCGTACTATGGAGAGCAAATGATGAGCTGTGGAAGTATAATAGATTCGGTCCAGTAAAGTTGGCGTACACTTTTGAATAATCTACTGTCACCTATAAAAACAAAGCCCCGTAAACATTAATCAACGGGGTGTTTCAACGGAGAAAGAGACATTCACATCAATGGATTCACTGCGTGCATCCCATAAGGCAATCCCGGGCAAGCATGGAAACCATAACAAGCTCGCGCTTGTTGGTCTTTTGTTTCCTTCCAACAAATGGATTCACTGCGTGCATCCCAATTAGGCAATCCCTGGCAAGCATACAAACCATAACAAGCTCGCGCTTGTTGGTCTTTTGTTTCCTTCCAATAAATGGATTCACTGCGTGCATCCCAATTAGACCATCCCGGGCAAGCATGGAAACCATAACAAGCTGGCGCTTGTTGGTTTTTTGTTTCCTTCCTATAAATGGATTCACTGCGTGCATCCCAATTAGGCAATCCCGGGCAAGCATACAAACCATAACAAGCTGGCGCTTGTTGGT
>NZ_JALKBB010000040.1:0-42010 GCF_023016025.1 Arenibacter sp. S6351L
CCTTTACCTGGAACGTAACTGTGGATCCTGTTAATCAGGCACCAGTGGTCACTAATCCAGGTGTGCAGAATGATATAGAGGGTGCGGTGATCTCGCTACAGGTTTCGGCCACTGATCCGGAGGACGATGGCATGAGCTATTCTGCCACTGGACTCCCTATCGGCCTTAGTATAGATAACGCCACCGGACTTCTCAGTGGCACCATCGCTACCGGTTCTGCAGCCAATAGTCCTTATACAGTAGAGGTAACGGTAACGGACGATGGTACTCCTGCGGAGTCTACCACGATCTCCTTTACTTGGAACGTAACGGATGTTCCGGTGAACCAGGCACCAGTGGTCACTAATCCAGGTGTTCAGAACAGTCTTGTAGGCAATACAATTTCCTTGCAAGTTGCGGCCACTGATCCTGAGGACGATAGTATGATCTTTTCTGTAGCCAATCTTCCAACTGGACTATCTATAGATACGTCCACTGGACTTATTAGTGGTACTATTGCCACCGGCGCTGCAGTCAATAGTCCTTACACCGTAGAGGTAACGGTAACAGATGACGGCACTCCAGAAGTGGCAACTATGGTTTCCTTTACTTGGAATGTAACGCTTGGTCCTGTCAACGGGGCTCCAGTAGCCGTTGCAACTGCAAATGTGGAGTCAGGGCCTGCACCTTTAACCGTGAATTTTACGGGAAGTAATTCTATGGACGATGAAGGAGTAACCTCGTATTTATGGGATTTTAAAGATGGAACTCCTACCAGTTCGACGGCCGATCCAATTCATGTTTTTGAAGAACCTGGTATCTACAGGGTTGAATTAACGGTATCCGATGGTTTCTTAACAGATACGGAGTTTGTGACAATAACTGTTACAGAACCAGAGTCAGAGGAAAAAATGAAAGCGGTTATAGCGCCCAATCCAGCAAGAGAAACGGCTAACGTCTTTATAATAAATGCTCCTGATGATCAGATGGTCAATGAAATATATTTACATGATTCTACAGGCAAATTTATTAGTGTCATTTCCAACCCTACATTGGTAGATGATTACTTTGTTGTGCCTATTTATTCTTTGACCGATGGTGTTTATTATATCACTTTGGTTATGGATGGTGATGAACAATTACCAGTGAGGCTCGTTGTGAAAAATTAATAGAATATCATTTTTATTAAAGGGAATAGCCATGTAAATGGCTATTCCCTTTTTTGTTTTGGGAGGGTAAATGCGCCAAGGCTTGTCTCCTTAGTAAATGGTTAGTGTTTGAAAACGTATGCCATTAAAATAATCAGTAGGATTGCCCTTGAGAAATTTTGTATTGATGGGAGAATAAACTTGCAAAACACAAGGGATATTAGAACAGATTTTAATAGGCACATCAGTGGTAGGCAATAATCTGCCTAAGTCGCTCTTACATATCTTAAATGGGCAGAGGATATTTTGTCTGCTCATGGTAAATGCAGTTGTAGAGCAATAGAAAAGAGTAATTATAAGGCTTTAATCAAAATTGATACTTGTGTTTTCAATCAAAGGTAGTAGTTGTGCAAGCCATTTATCCGTAATCTTCATATTCTGCAACATTGCAAGTTGCTGTAAATTGTGAACATCAGAGGCTACGAAATCAATTAATCCCTCGTTCATTAACCTAACGGCCATTTTTTGTACATCCTTGCCGTAATAATCACTTAAAGACAACAGATTCATTTGGAATAGGATGCCCTGTTTTTTATATTTTTTATATTTTGAAAAGTTATTGTGCAAGTACACATAACGTTCTGGATGCGCCAATATGGGAAAAAAACTATGCTCCGCAATTTTTTGTATGGCATCCTTGAAATTTATCGAGGGCTGTAGGTAAGACATTTCTACTAACAAATAATTTTTGTTTATTGGCATTACGGAATCCTTTTCTAGGAGTGGCTCAAAATTAGCATCTATCATATGTTCCGCTGCTACATTCAGAGAGATATCTTTCATGCCTTCACTCAAAAGCTTGTTAAGTACTTTTCCATGTGCAGCATGGATGGTGTCATGATCATTGGGGTAATAATTATGCATGATATGGGGTGTGGCAATAAACTTTTTTACACCAATATCCGAGAACCCTTTTATGAGTTCAATGGATTCTTCTACAGTTTTGGCACCATCATCAATTCCTGGTAGAATGTGATTATGAATGTCTATAAAATTTTCAAGGGAGTCAACTAAGAATTTTTTCTTCTGAAAAAAATAAAACATGAATTTTAATTTCCGGCAAAGGTAGGATAATATTAATTATCATTAATGAATATCCATCATAGCAATTGTGTTTTTAACTACAAAACAGAAGCGATGTCCAGATTATTTTGGACGGTTTTCTTCATGAAATTTAATAGAAGGTTTCCACGTTCCTATTTAGGATAGGAACTAGCCTATTTAAGGTACTATTGCTAAGTTTTATATTTTTGAGCAATTCCAATTGTTGTACATTGTGTATATCCGTACCAGCAAAGTCTATATAATTGTCCAACAGAAGCTTTTCTGCAATTTTGGATACTTGCTTTCCATAATAGTTACTAAGTGAAAGTAAATTTAATTGTAGAGAAATCCCTTTGGATTTAAAGTCTTGATATTTTTTGTAGTTGCTATGTAGAAAAAAGTAGCGCTCTGGATGGGCCAATATTGGATAATAGCCCTTTGTTGCTATTTTAAAAGTGGCTTGGTCAAAGTTGATAGGGGTTTGTACAAAGGGCATTTCTATCAGCAAATATTTATTGCGAATCGGGGCCATAAGTTTTTGGTCCAATAAATTCTCGAAATTTGAATCTATCATATATTCTGAGGATGATTCCAAGGCAATATGCTTTAAACCTAAGTGCAATAATTGATTTTGTACCTTGTTGTGTGCGGTATGTATGCTTTCGGCTGTATTAGGATAGTAATTTTGATTTACATGGGGAGTGGTTATCATATGTGTAATGCCAATTTCATTAAAGCCCTTTATTATATCCATAGAGTCCGAAATATCTTTAGCCCCATCATCTATTCCAGGTAGAATATGACTATGGATATCTACGAATTGTCCTAGATAGTCTACCAGAAAGTTTTTCTTATTTAATATTTGGAACATCTATATTATTTGATATTTATGAAGTATATCAATAGGCTAAAGACAGGTGTTGGTCAAAACCAACTTATGGTCTTTGTACGACACATATGGGTTTAAAGTTGACTATAATTTTCTGCCCTTTATTTTTATTAGATATTTAATTTTCACATATATTTGTTTCAAATTTATTCACTATTGGGCACTAGCTTGGTATATTGAAACCTACACTCCAATTCGGGCATACCATGGTTATGCTATACGGTCCTAAACATTGGACGCCGAATTACATTAACGAATATTTATTAAAATTGTTTTGTTTTAGAAGGGAAATAGCTGGTTTTCAGTCTATTTTGCATTTAAAAACTTTACTTTGTGCAAAGTAGTCTCAAATAAATTTGGTAACTAATTCTTAAAAAAATAATATATCTCAATAAATTGAAAAAAGAGAAATTAAAAAATCAAATAGAAATTAAACGAAATTTCTTGATTGTTTCCCGTTGGGGAGAAACCTTGGATATGGCGGTAGCCATACAAAGCGAAGGCCATGAGGTTAAAATGTACATTGAGGATAAACCCTCCAGGGAAATTGGATACGGCTTTGTTCAAAAGGTAAAAGATTGGAAAAGCCAGATCGATTGGGCCGATGTTCTAATTTTTGACTACACTGGATATGGTAAAATATGTTCAGAATTAAGGGCACAGGGTAAATTGGTAGTGGGAGGTACGGAATATTCCGATCTTTTGGAATTGGACCGTAATTTTGGACAGGCAGAATTAAAGAAACACGGTATAAAAATATTGCCATCCAAGGAGTTTTTTAACTTTCAGGATGCCATCGACTATGTTAAAGCCAACCCCAATGCCTATGTAATAAAACCATCTGGCGAAACCCAAGAATACAAACAATTGTTATTTGTGGGTAGTGATGATGAAGGGTTGGATGTAATTCGGGTTTTAAAGGCTTATGAGAAATCGTGGGGCAATGATTTTGGCAATTTTCAATTGCAGCGCAAGGTAAAAGGGGTGGAGGTCTCCGCTTCTGCCTATTTTAACGGGAAGGAATTTATATATCCTATAAATATTACTTTTGAGCATAAGAAACTTTTTCCAAAAGAATTGGGCGTGTCCACAGGGGAGATGGGATCCAGTATGTTCTGGACCAAGGATTCACCTATTTTTGAGGCGACCTTGAAAAAGTTTGAAAGTTCCTTGGCCAAGGGTGGTTTTATTGGTCAATTGGATATTAATTGTATTGTAAACGGCAATGGAATCTATCCTTTGGAATTCACTTCCAGATTTGGATACCCGCAGATATTCATTCAACGTGCCGGAATTTTGGAGCCTCTGGGAAACATGTTTTATAAGTTGGCCTCTGGAGAGAATTTTAGGATCAATGTTAGAAAAGGATTTCAGGTTGGGGCTTATATGGTTGTGCCCCCTTTTCCCTTCGAGGATAAAAAGACCTTTGAACTATTCTCCAAAGATTCTGTCATCGTATTCAAAAAGGATATGAAAGATGGGATACATCCCATGCATCTCAAGAAAATTAATGATGAATGGCTGATTACCGGAAATACAGGTATTGCTTTATTGGTCACCGGAACCGGACTCACTATGAAAGATGCTCAAAAAATGATGCAGAATAGGATAAGTAATATTATTATTAATAATGTTTACTACAGAACCGATATTGGTGATAGGTGGTCAGATGATTTTGACCGCTTGTGGTCTTGGGGATTGTTATAGGAACAGCCGGCAGTAGTAGGAGTATAGAGCTAAATATGGAATTCATTAATTTAGGACTGGAAGGGCGTAATTTTTTTAAAATTCTTCCAGTAGATTGGCAAAATGTAATTGAATCTGTTTGGGACGATTACAAGAATAATGCAACTGTCTATGTATTTAAGGATGCCCTGGACATAACCGCAGGTGGAATTGTATTTAGGACCGCACCTCCAAATATGACCGATTTTGAAATAGAGGAGTGGCAAAAGTATGTGACCGCCAATTTTCATTATATTGGTTTTTTATTTGTTGACCCCAGATATCGTGATCAATCGTTGGGTTCAAAATGGCTTTCTGCCCTAAAGGAGCAATTTCCCGATCAATCTTATTGGCTTACGATAGAGGAGGAGGGATTAAGGTCCTTCTATGAGAAAAATGGATTTAAATGTGTTTCTAAAAGTAGGGATAATGATAATCCGGAATGGATTTTAATATATCAACCTGAAAATGACAATTAGTATTACTTCCTTTTAGAGAAAAATCATTCTGGGAGAATAGTTGTAAGTTTTATTAAACATCCCTTTCGTGTTCTTCCAAATCTTTCCTGAGATCCAGTTTTCTAAAAGTAGGGGAGATGGCACCAGTGAATATTACCGTAATTAAGGTCATACAACCGCCAAAAACGACTGCGGTGACCGTTCCCATCAACTTGGCCGTTAGTCCACTTTCAAATGCTCCAAGCTCATTGGAGGATCCAACGAACATGGAATTTACTGAAGCTACCCTACCGCGCATATGATCTGGCGTCCTTAATTGTAAGATAGTTTGTCTAATGATCATAGAAATTCCATCGGTAACACCACTAAAAAAAAGTGCGATTACGGAAATCCAAAACGAAGTGGAAAGTCCAAAGACAATTATACAAAGGCCAAAACCAAAAATAGATCCCAGAAGTTTTAAACCTGCGTGTTTATTTAAAGGAAAATAGGCGGAGGTAAACATGATTATCAAAGCTCCAACCGCTGGGGCAGCGCGTAAAATTCCAAATCCTTCCGGACCCACTTTAAGTATATCCTGGGCATATATAGGCAATAGGGCTATTGCTCCACCAAAAAGTACGGCAACCATATCCAGGGTAATAGCTCCCAAAATAATTTTGGTCCCAAATACAAATTTCACGCCTTCTTTTAAACTTTGTATTACAGGTTCCCCAATATTAGGGTTTAAAATGGGTTTCTTTTTAATTTTGGTTAAGATAAGGAGAGCCATTAAAGAAAAGGCAAAAATCAGGCACATGGACCAATGTACCCCGATTAAATTTATGCTAAATCCGGCCAAGGCAGGGCCCAGAACAGCTGCCATCTGCCAAACGGAACTACTCCATGTGGCGGCATTGGGATATACTTTTTTTGGGACGATCAATGCAAATAGGGAAAATATAGTCGGCCCTAAAAATGCCCTTACAATACCACCTAGAAATACTAAAAAATAAATGGAATACAAAATGGTGTTTTTAGACCAATCCTGTACTATTTTGGGCCAAGTGAGCAAAAACAGTCCCAAGCTTATTATAGAAAAACCTAAAATACATTTTAAGAGCAGTCCCTTTTTTTCCTTTTGATCAACAATATGACCGGCAAACAAAGCCAATGATACCGCTGGAATGACCTCCATAAGTCCGATCATCCCCAAAGAAAGTGGATTTTTGGTTAAAGAATATACTTCCCATTCTATAACCACAAATTGCATGGACCATGCAAAAACCATGGCAAAACGGACCAACAAAAAAACGTTGAATTCCTTATATCTCAGTGCAGCATAGGGGTCTCTATTTGCCATGGACTATTTATATTAGCCTAGATCTTAAAGTATATTCCTACGTTCTACTATAAGGGATAATATTGCGAACTAGGATTCACAATTCATCTATAGGTAAACAGGAACTATATTTTCTTAACAAATTTTGTTAGGATAACAATTTGTTGGCCATCTACTTTACCTTCTATGTATTCCGCATTATCATGATCAAGTGAAACACGCCTTACAGCGGTACCTCTTTTAGCTACCATACTGGATCCTTTTACCGGTAGGTCCTTGATAAGGACAACACTATCGCCTGCTTCAATAACGGCACCATTACTGTCGCGATGTATTATTTGATTCTCTGCAGGGGCACCTTCACCAGTAGCTTTTGCCCATTCCAATGCGTCATCCTCCAAATAAAACATATCCAATAAATCCTGTGGCCATCCTTCCTTTCTTAACCTGCTCAACATACGCCAGGCCATTACCTTTACTGGTGTATGCTCACTCCACATACTATCATTTAAACAGCGCCAATGATTTGGATCTGTGTTATCAGGATTTTCAATTTGATCCCTACAGATTTCACAAATTAATAGATTGGCTTCCAAACCTCCATTTTTTGGCGGTTGAACTTCAAAAACACTTAATTTTTCCGTACTGGTACATAACTCACATTGGTGATTGCTTCTTTTGCCCAATTCCCTTTCAATATTCATTATAATAGATTTTATAGGGACAAATGTAAACGAATTGAATAAATGGTCGCTATGGAAATGTAAAAAATGGACTGAAGGATTTAGGTAAAAGCCAAATTAAGGAACTATTTCCAATCATTGTTTTTATTGGGCATTGTTTATAAGTTATGGTTGCTATAGTTTATTTAAGAGGGATAGACCCTTATTTTTGTTTCCTTTTTAAAATGGAAGACTTAAAAGTAGGGGATAAATTATATAACGTAGGCCAAAACGGATTTGGCGATTTTTACAGGTATTCTTTTTCAGAAGTGGTTCGCCTTACCAAGACTTTGGCAGTATTGGAAAATGGCGTAAGATTAAGAAATAAACCCGTAAGGTCTTTGATCAACGACGAGATTGGTTATGCGCTTGCCAAAAACAGATGGGTATATTGGCATATAGTATCCGATGAGATTTTGCGTAAAGCAAAAAAGGAGAATGAAATGATTGCCATACACGACTGGTTTAGGGATCGTTCCTTTAATTTTTTAGAAAAAACAATGATCTATAATATATTTAAGGAAAAGGGAATTTTGAAAGGTTCGGAAAAACCTTCTAAAGTAAACATAGAACTTATAAAGAAAGGATAGGCCCGTCGTCATGGAAGTCTTAAATCCTTGTCGGGTATTTCCATTTATACAGGTTGGGCCTATAATCTTTATATAAGTTATCAATTCCTCGCTTCATATCATGTGCTCAAGTAAATTGTAATAAATCTAGAAATTTACCGATAATTTTCCTCTGAGATAGAATGGACTTCCTGGAGTAAAATGAATTTCTTCCAAGGAAGAGTCTTCATTTTGCAATCTACTTTCTGTTGCAAATTGCGTTTCGTTCCATTCAGTGTCAAATAAATTCTCAACAATTAAACCCAAAGTCCAATTCTTAAAAGTGTAATTAATGTTCATATCAGTTACAGTATAACCTTTAGCTACAATAGAATTGTCTTCATTGGCAGGTCTATTTTTTATCAACCTATAGTTAAGGCCTCCTGAAAAATTATATAAATCCCTAAATGCGATCCCTCCAGATGAAGTTAAATCTGGTGATAGTGGAATATAATCCGCTCCTTTTGGCTCTTCAGTGCTCCTCGCATAAGTGTAATTGACATCACCGTTGAGGTATAGCCAATCCGTTAGTTGGTAACGCAATCCAAAATCCACTCCAAAGCGTTTTGTCTTTCCACTGGGCTCTACTATTCCCGCATCTCCAACATACACAAATTCTTGTTGCAAAAATAGAGTCCAAAGTGCGGCTTTCAACATAAACCTGTCCATTGGTTTTATAATAGCCCCAAGGTCGGCAGAATATGCAGCAGGTAGTATTTCCTTTCCACTATTTGCTGTTACCACCCTAGTGTCATTTGAGTGAAAACCAATTCCTGATTTTCCGAACAACTGTAGTCCTTCTGATGCGGCGTAAATAATGTTTAATTTGGGGCCCAAAAACAGTTTGTTCTCACTTTTGTTGTCATAGGTTTCAGATAATAAATTTTCATAATCGAACTTAAAATAATCTAATCTGAGCCCTGGGTTTATGGTCCATTTGTTCTTTTTATAGGTTAGGTTAATAAAACTGTAACCATTAAATTCGTCCGTATTTCCGTATGCCAGTCTTTCCAGAATTTCTTGTCTGTTTTTGGTCCGGGATAGCTGTACATTGTTTACGTCATCATATCTAAAACCTATGCCGGTTTCGTATTTTAATTGGGAATCGTGATCACCAACATGTATGGAATGCTCATATTTGGTTTCTGCCCCAATGATTGTTCTGTCTTCCTTTTGATGAATTTGATCCCCATTTATAGGGTCTTCCAGGAAAAACGTGAAATTTGAAAATAATTCAAAATCGTATTTTGATATATAGGCTTTGGAGGTTATATTGTTATGTTCATTGATTAGTTTTTTGTGGTTTATTAAAAAGTTGGATCTACTTGTATTTCCCCCCTCGGTATCATCAATAGCCCCAAATCTACCTATGATACCTTGGTCAACCGCACGTTGT
The DNA here is from genome assembly GCF_023016025.1 of Arenibacter sp. S6351L. NCBI lineage: Bacteria > Pseudomonadati > Bacteroidota > Flavobacteriia > Flavobacteriales > Flavobacteriaceae > Arenibacter > Arenibacter sp. S6351L. The sequence continues at coordinate 9,351 of NZ_JALKBB010000040.1, forward strand.
GGTATTTGTCCGGAAGCATCCCATTTACTTTGAAAATGTGTCATTGTAAGGCTTAATTCCTGGTTTTCCCTGTTATTAAAATTATAACGACCCATCATGTTAATACGGTTGAAATTTTGTGGGGAATCAAAGGCGCCATCCGAAAGTACTAATTCTGAAGCCACATAACTGCTGCTGAATTCGCTTTCTAAAATTTTGAACATGCCCATGGTGCGAATTGTATTGAACATACCTGTCTCCACTGACAAAAGGTTGTTTTCCAGTCTTTTTTTTGTTTGGATGTCAACATAGCCGGCAGTATTGAAATTACCCTGATGGGCGTAATATGCCCCTTTACCAAAATCAATATTATCTATTGTTTCTGGAATTATAAAGTGCATATCTGCATACCCTTGGCCATGAGCGTGGGAAACCATATTTACAGGAAGTCCATCTACATTGATGCTAATATCCGTACCATGATCAATATCAAAACCTCTTAGAAATATCTGCTCGGCCTTGCCACCGCCGGCATGCTGGCCAATGATGAGACCTGGTATTTTTCGTAATATTTCTTGTGATGATCTTACGGGGTCTGCCTTTACATCTACATTTACAAATTGACTCAATGCATTAACCTTGGATACTAAAATTACTTGATCCAGGGATACAGCTGATTCTTTAAGAACAACACTAACGGAGCTATCCAATTGATTTTCAGTTATTGTTATTTGATGGTTTTGATAACCCAGACTATAAAAATAGATAATGTCACCAATCGATATGTCGTCCAATTCAAAATACCCCGATACATTGGAATAAGTGTACCCACCGGTAGTTTTGTTATAAACACCTACGCCATCTAAAGGTACATTATCCTCTGAGACTATAGATCCATTAAGTTCATGAGCCCTTAAACCTTCAAACAGAAATAAGAATATAAAAAATAGTATAAAATTTTTCATAGCTTTTTATTTTGATTATAATTTTTGTTTTAAACCAAGTTTACAATGGTTGATACCACCTTGGATTTATGGGTAGTTAATCCAAATAAAGACCATGTGCTATAGGTATTCAATAAGCCTTTGAAAATAAATTCAAAATATTGGGAAGTTTATGAAATTCTATGAGCCTTGGCCCATATTCTTCAAGGGAGGTTTAACCGATTTTAGGAAAAAACCCATAAGGGTTTTTTTTCTGGTCATGTTATAATTACTATCAGTTTCAATAACTATAATTTTAGATTTTATATTCCAATTAGGAATAAGGTGTTTGTCCACTTTAATGGTGGGCAAGAATGAATTTCGAGAGTGATTTTCTTCATTTGATGTGTAGAAAAAGGAGTTCATAAAATCTAGAAATACATGCTCGTGAAGACTTTTTTCAGTAATATGCTGATGGTTAACATGCATCTGATGATATGCCGAGGCAGTTTGATGTGGGATTACAAAATTGGACATATCCAATCCATGTGAAATTTTATGAAAAACGGTATTGATTTGTTGATGTAATGGATTCAGTAAATAGCAAATGCCCATTAAAATGGCCAAGTATTTAATTATAGACGGCTTTAAGCCTTTTTTGAACCCATTTTGCATACTATTCTTCCATAAGAGTTAATAAGGTTTCCTCAATATATTTGGCGTATTCCGCAATGGTGGGGAGTTCAAAGATTTTGTTCAATGGAAAATTCATTTCAACCTCTTCATTTATACGGGCCGTAACTCTAATGGCAGCCAATGAATGTCCTCCCAGAGCAATGAAATTATCATGCATACCTATTTTATCCAAAAGAAGAACTTCTCTCCAAATTTGTTCCAATAATATTTCTATTTCATTATTTGGTTCCGCATAAGGCGTATCCATTTGGAGTTGAACTATGTTAAGGCTGCGCAATGCTTTCTTATCTACTTTTCCATTGCTGGTTAAAGGTAGTGTTTCCAGATATTTAAATGTATTGGGCAACATATAACTAGGAAGTCTCTTCGAGAGATGCTGTATCAATTCTTGGTGGGGAATTTTTGTTTTTGCAGTATAATAACCAACAAGTTGGGGACGTATTTTATCGTTGTAATTGGTTTCAACATATCCTATTTCCCCCATAATACGTTTTACTTCATTCTCGTCGATATATTCATTAATTTCTTCCAAAGTTTCAGCTCTGGTCTTATGCCCCAAGCGTACATCCCAACTATATGGAAAAGAATAATTACTATAACCCTTTTGTTTCTTATGGACATAGATGCCCAATTGGTTGATTAAACAATTGGTAGATCTGCCAGTATCGGTTGGTCTTACCCATCCAACTTTTTCCTTAAGATATACGAGCATTTCTTCCAGACTAACATCGCTATACCTATAAAAATCAACAAATTGGACTTTATCAAATGTCTCCTCATTCTTAAACATGGAAACATCCAATAATTGATTTACTGCATCGTTCTCTTGATGATACAATTTACGTGCCTCCAATATGGTTCGGTCTATTGTATTGGTGTCGACATTATCGTTCCAAAAAAGTTCTTCAGTTAATCGTGTCTCAAAAAATTGGCCCCTAGAAAGCCCTGTAACCACGAATGGAATTTTCTTGTCAAGTGCAACCTTTGTGCTTAATGTATATATGGTTTTGAAACAACCATTACAGACGTTTTGATGTCTTTCCAAGCTGTCTACAAAAATTTTGTTCATATGCACGGTACTTCCATAAACATGGTCAACACCAAGTTTTTTTACAATTTTGTCTACGTTTGCCTTGGCTTGATCGGATATGTAGCCATTATCCAAAGTGAATGCCAATACTTTAAGGCCCATGTTGATGAGTCTGGCCAGAACATAGGTACTGTCTTTCCCACCGCTAAGAAGCGATAAACAGTCATAAGTTGTAGTTGATCCCTTCGTGGAAAGAAGCAATTGCTGCAACTCCTCTTCTGTTTTAAAATATTTATCCGTTTTTTCTTTATATCCTTTAAATGCATTGCAAAGGTGGCAGACCCCTTTTTCGTCGAAATCAATTTTGGGATAGTTACTTGGCAGACCACATTCCGTACAGTTTATTACCTCATTTTCTGCAATTCTTTGTTGTCCATCTAAAAGGACTACCGAGGCATTATCTATATGGGTATGTTCCAGTAAATTGGCTTCTATGTCTGCTAATTCTATTCTGAAACCATTTAATTTTACTTGCTCGTCATTACGACCAAGATATTCCATTTCACTTTGGTTATTTATTCTGACCAGATCCCCGGTCCGGTACATTTTACTTCCGTGCCTGAAAGGATCATTTATAAATTTTTGTTTAGTGAGCTCTTGTAAATTGGCATATCCTTCAGCAAGACTATCCCCACCAAGGAAAAGTTCGCCAACAACACCTTTAGGTACCAAATTCTTATTAATATCCAGAATATAGGCATTCATGTTGTCAATAACCTTTCCTATGGGAACGGAAACATCTTGATGTTGTTCTGGATTGAATTTGCAGACTATGCAGCCTACAGTGGCCTCAGTTGGTCCATATTCATTAAAAATAGTTACATCCTTGCCCATATATTCATAGATGCTTTTAGCTATGCCCACCTTGAGATCTTCCCCACCAACGATCATGGTCTTTATTTTTGAACCCTCCAGGTTACGGACCTGCATTAGTGAAATATGCGCCGGAGTAATCTTTATTGAATTTACCTTGTTTTCATCAAGGACCTGAATCAAGGAAATATCTGGACCCAACATTCCTTCACGGTACACTACGACCTTGCCTCCGTTCATCAGAGGTAAAAAGGTTGCGGATATGGTAAGGTCAAAACCTATGGAAGTAAATAGAGGAAAAACTGAATTTGTATCTATATTATAAAAAGTCGAGGCCCATTGCAGATAGTTGTTCAAAGCCTTGTGCGAAACCATAACGCCTTTGGGCATACCGGTAGATCCCGAAGTATATAAGTAATAAGCAATACAGGACCTATTTAATTTATACCCAATGGAGGTTATTGGTTCAGAACTAATCTTTTCCCTTTCCTCTAATAAGTCCAATATTTTTGTATTCGCCGCAATATTTTTCTTAAGGGCTTTTTCCGTTATAACCAAAACGCACTCAGAGCTGGAAATCACAAATTTTATTCTACCTTCTGGTTGATCTGCGGGTATAGGAATAAATGTTGCTCCAATTTTCATTAAGGCCAACGTACTAATGATGTAATCTGGACTTCTATATAGGTGTAGAGCTACTTTTTCACTCTCCTTTATACCATTTTTGATCAGAAAATGCGCCAACTGATTGGCTCTGTTGTTTAGATCCAGATAACTCATCAAATCTTCACCATTCTCCAGAGCAATTTTCTCGGGATTATTGCGAACGGTTTTTTCGAACTGCTCTAAAAAGGTCCCTTTATAAAGATCAGTTTCGCTCGTTTTCATATCCCCTAATAATTGGGTCTTTTCATTTTGGGTAATCAAAGGAGGAGCACAAATAGGTTGATCTAAATTTGTTAAGAGGCCATCCAAGAGATTTAAAAAATGATGTGGTACCAATTCCGCCAGGCTGTCATCGAAAACCTCCTGGTTAAGATCGAACAAGATCTCCAATTCGCCCTTACCATTGAAGTCAATAATATGACATCTCAATTGGTGTAAGGGGTCACAATGATTTGGGTGTATCCATTCCACATTTGTAGGAAAGCCATTAAAACCTGGAAAAACCGTATTAATGTAATTTAGGACAGCATTGAAACCTCTACTCACCTCTGCAGAAGAAGAACTAATTTGAGCATTTCTCAGAAATTCGTTCATCTCCAACTTCATTTTTTCAATGGCCGTGGCAAAGGTGTCTTCTTCATTTAACTCCAATGACATAGGAAAAAGCTCTACAAATAATCCAGGGGTAAATTTAAAATCTCTAGAGATGCGATTATGTATGGGAGAACCTACCAAAATTTTTGATTGACCGCTGATTCGGTACAGATATATATGAATGAGGGTAGAGAATAGAGTAAAAAGTCCCATATCAGTGGTCAATGAGCCCACATTTGGGTTTCGGGTCAATTCCTTGAGCTTTTGGGTGCGTTGTTTACCCAAACCTATTTGTACTCTCTTTGCTTGTGTAGTTATTACCTTTTGTTTTGATCCATAAAAATGTGGTAGCGAAGCGAAATTTTTAACTTTTTTCTTCCAATAATTGGATTGTTTGATGTGATTGGGGTCACTTCTTTTTTCGGCTTCGAATTCAATAAAATTTTTATAAGCGGCAGGAAAAGGTGCGTTTGCCACATTTTTGTCCTGAACGCCTTTATAAAGATCGCCCATTAAATTAAAAATAAGTACTGCGGTAGTGGCGTCGGTAATTAAGTGATGTAGGTTTAGGTACCAGATATATTTTTCTTCATCTATCTTTAGGATGGCTGTGTCAAATAATGGTTGGGAAAAATCAAAATTAATTTCACTTTTTTTCTTAAGCCATTCTTTAACCGAAGGTCCGTTAGGATTCCGGGTAAAATCTAGTTTTTCTAACTGGAATGAAAATTCGGTCAGTACTTTCTGGGCGACCGTTCCGTTTTCTTCATAAAAAATAGTGCGTAATATTTGGGTTCGATCAATTAACGCTTGCATAGCAAGTTCAAAATCCCTTTCTGAAATATTTCCATTAATTTCAAATGCATACGGAACATTATATAAAGGAACATTGGGATTCATTTTTTGCCCCATCCAAATAAGTTCTTGGCTTTGCGTTAATGGATGGCTGTAAAGGTATTTAGTTTGCATAATCTATCCTTTTTATTTTAGAAGCTATCACGGGATAAGTAAGCAACTATTCTGTTAACCGTGCTAAAATTTTCTGCCGTTAAATCTTGATAAGGAATCTTTTTTTGGCTTTCATTTTCTATAAAACTAATAAGTCGCATGATGCCTAAGGAATCTATTATACCCGAATCGAACAACATTTCGTCACCATTGAAATCCTCAAGCTTTTTATTGGAAATTTCGCTCTTGATAAATTGAATTATGGATTCTTTCATTTTTTTGGAAGGTTTATTGTTGACTGGTAATGACAAATCCGTCTGTCCATAAGCACAGGCTTTAATCATAGTTATGCAACTGGCTAAACAATTGATTTAGTACTCGTTAGATCTATTTGGGCCAGAAATAAGTTTATATTATGTAAAGTTAATTTAATTGTAGTCCCTCTTCTCTTCCAAATATAAGTGATGTATATTAACCAACTTATCAATAATTTGGTCGAAAATATCATATTTACATAATAATAAATAAAAAATATTATCATATTTATAAGTAACTTGTTAAATTTCTGTATTTTGTAATATGGCATTTCTTAGGTTAAATAACTGCTCTACCCATTATGAAAAAAATTGACTTCACATTAGCCTTAATTTTCTTTTTTATTTTAACAGTGAGTGGTTTTGCCCATCAACCCAAGCATAGTTATATCTATTTAAGGGTGTATGAAAATAAAAATGTCGAAGGTAGATTCGAATTATCTGTCAGTGACCTAAACAACTACTTGGGTCTTCAACTAAAAGATACACCAGAAGCCGATGAGGTTAAGCCATATCTAGAAGAGATTCAGAATTATCTATATAAAAACAGCAGATTTAAATCCAAAAACGGAATATATAAAATCGTTTTTACCGATGAAATAAGTATAATGCCAGTTGTTAAAGCCACTTATGTGCGCTTGCATTTTTATTTGGAGGACTCGTTAGAATTGCCGGATGAGATTGAGGTTACTTATTCGGTGCTATTTGATGAGGATCCCGATCACATTAATATGCTGGCTTTTGAGTACAATTGGAAAGCCGGTTTGATCAATAACGAATCGATAGTTGCCCTTGATTTTACTCCAGGAAACGAAACCAAAATTTTGTCCATGACGGATTCTTCCATTTGGAACGGGTTTGTGGCGATGGTGAAACAAGGGGTATGGCATATATGGATAGGTTTGGATCATATTCTATTCTTACTGGCATTGATCCTTCCATCAGTTGTCCGTCGTAAAAAGAAATTAGTTGAGGTTGAACCGGGGAGAACCGAATCTAAATATTACATATGGGGGTGGGAGCCTGTTCAGAAATTTAAACCAGCCTTCATCTATATTATCAAGGTTATAACTTTTTTCACCATTGCACATACCATAACTTTAACATTGGCTTCATTGGAAATAGTTAGTTTGCCTTCCCGTGTCGTGGAATCCATTATAGCATTGTCCATAGGCCTTGCGGCTTATCACAATATCATCCCTATATTTAGGGGTAAAGATTGGGTAATTGCTTTTGTATTTGGTCTATTTCACGGTTTTGGATTTGCCAGTGTACTTGGGGACCTGGGAATAAAAGGAGAGTTCCTTACGATGACCTTATTTGGTTTTAATTTAGGGGTGGAAATAGGACAGGTCGCAATCATTGCCCTCATATTTCCAATTCTATTTTTTATACGAAAAATTAAGTTTTACCCTCGTTTCCTTGTTTATTTATCCGTATTGCTGATTGTTATTTCATTATACTGGTTTGTGGAGCGCGCTTTTGATTATGATATGGTGCTAGATGAAAAAATCAGAAGATTTGGGGGCGACATTCTAAGGGCACTTGGGCTCAGGGAAGATTATTATAAATCGTAATGTCGTAAATTTAAAGGAAAAGTTGCTATGTCAATTTTAAGAAGATGGAAGAATAAGGAAAAAGGAAAATTGGCCAAAGATATTATAGGCAAGGTGCCCAATGGAGCAACTATTCCCCTTACTGGAGGCCAACAAAGGCTTTTTTTTCTGGAATCTTTATATCCAAAAAACCCTGTTTACAATTCCTCTGAAATTTATACCTTGAGAGGTCAACTTTCAATAGTTAATCTAAAAAGAAGTTTACAGGCAATTTTTGATTTGAATGATGTTTTTAGGTGTTCTTTTCATATAAAAGACGGAGTTCCATTTCAAATTGTAGAAGATTCGGTTACTTTAGATTTAATCGAATATGATGTTAGTAATCTTTCAGCTTCGGAAAAAGATTCGAAGCTAAAAGAAATAATGTTTACCGATGCGTTGAACCCTTTTGACTTACAAAATCCACCTCTAATACGAACAACCCTAATTAAGAAAGATGTAAACGAGCACATTCTGTTCTTAAGCATGCACCATATTATTGTGGATAAATGGTCTATGGGGCTATTTCGCGAACAATTGGCCAAATATTATATATCTCATCCCACTCTATCTGAAATTAGCGATATTCAATCTAAACTTCAATTTGTAGACTATGCCTATTGGGAACAGGGAAGAGACATTGATAAGGGGCAATTGGAGTACTGGAAAAACAAACTTTCAGGAAATATTCCTAAGCTTGAACTACCTGCCGATTACCCTCAACCGGTCCATCCTTCCTTTAAGGGCGATTCCAATGTTCAGTTTTTATCAAAATCATTATCTGATAGAATTATTGAACTTTCCCGAAAGGCAGAATGTACACCTTTTGTATTGTTATTGTCCGCATACTATGTTTTACTGTTTCGATATAGTCGACAAAATGATATAATTATTGGTTCTCCTATTTCTATCCGTACTTCTAAAGCCTTTGAAAGTATAATTGGTTTTTTCGATGAAACTATTCTTTTAAGAACTGATTTTTTATCTTCTATATCATTTCTTGAACTGGTAAAAAGGGTACGCCAAACTGTACTAGAAGCCTTCAGTAATAAAGATGTTTCGTTTGATGTCTTGGTCAAAGAACTGAAACCTGAGAGAGTAGCCGGAATCAATCCTTTCTTGCGTACCATGTTCATTTATCATGATGTTCCGCCAATGCCTTATATAGGTGGAGATTTGGAGCTTTCGTATGATTTCTATAATACCGGTGTCTCTAAATTTGATTTAACGCTTTACGTAGCAAACGAAAATGGACGGCTATTAACAGAGTTTGAATATTCAACGGATTTATTCGATAAAACTACCATTGAACAATTTCAGGAACACTATAGGTTATTATTAATTGGGATTATAGATAATCCAGAGTTAGATATTTCCGATATTCCTATGATGACAGAAAGGGAGAAGGAAATTCTTTTACCAAAGAAATCAACTTATCCGGGCCCCTTTGAATCATATAAGGCTATTCACGAAATTATACGTCAAACAGCATTGGAAAATGAGGATGCCATTGCATTGGTATATGGGCAAGAACAAATGACATACGGTGAACTCGATGAATTATCCAATAGAATAGCCCAAGAAATACTTACATATACGAATAACGATAACCAAACCGTTGGGTTGTGTTTGGAACGATCTACCACTTTAATTGCAGGTTTAATAGGTATTTTGAAGGCTGGATGCGCTTATTTGCCCATAGACCCGGATTACCCATTGAATCGAATTTCTTTTATGTTGGAGGATTCGAAGGTGCCACTGGTACTTACAGATAAGGATTTGTTGTCCAAGTTTAAAACTTTTAGTGGGACACAACTTGTTATAAAGGACATTATAAATTCAAAGGAATCCAATTCAATTGTTTTTCCCGATGTAAACAGTAACGATTTGGCCTATATAATTTATACATCTGGAAGTTCTGGTAAACCAAAAGGTGTTCCTATTACGCACTCCAATATCATAAATTCTACAGAAGGCCGGCTTTTGTTTTACCCCGAAAACCCTTCAGCATTTTTATTAATGTCATCCGTAGCTTTTGATAGTTCCAAGGCGGGAATTTTTTGGACACTATGCACCGGGGGTACTCTGGTAATATCCGAGAAGAGATTGGAACAGGATGTGGCCAAAATGAATGATATTATTTATGCAAATAAAATCAGCCATACGCTGATGCTGCCTTCTCTTTACAAAGTTCTTTTAGAATATAGTGACCTGGCTAAGCTAGAGTCCCTGACTACCATTATGGTCGCAGGAGAAGCATGTTCGGCATCATTGTGCACCAACCACTTCAAAAAGTTGCCGAATGTAGGCCTTTACAATGAATACGGCCCGACCGAAGCATCAGTTTGGTGTATGGCTTTTATGGTTAAAAATGAAAATTTAGGTAATGTCGTACCAATCGGAAGAGCAGTCGCAAAAGCTGGGATTTACCTTCTAGACCCTAATTTAAATCTGGTTCCTTTTGGTGCGGTCGGTGAAATTTATGTGGGCGGACCTGGTCTGGCCAATACTTATTTGAACAGACCGGACTTAACGGATTTGTCTTACATTAATAATCCATTTTCCGATTCGATTGGAAGTAAATTATACAAAACCGGGGATTTGGGTAGGTACCGTAATGATGGTGAGATGCTATTCCTGGGAAGGGCGGACCACCAGGTCAAGATTCGTGGGTTCCGAGTGGAGTTAAATGAAATTGAGGAGGTTATTCGAGAGAATCCGGCGGTTAATAATGCCTTGGTTGTTGTAGCTGAATCAGAAAAATCGGATGACACGAGCCTAGCTGAAAATGCTAGTTATTTAATTGCTTATTTGGAATGCCAAGAGAATCTTGACAAAGAGCAGCTTAAAAAAGATTTGGCAATAAGTTTACCGAATTATATGGTTCCTTCTGTAATCATTCCTGTTGGCAATTTTCCTCTTTTACCTAATGGGAAAATAGATAGAAAGAAGTTGCCGAAACCTCAGAAGAACGATAGAAAAGCATTAATAGCTAGTTTTCAAGGCCCTAGAAATGAATTGGAAATAGTGTTGACAGAGATTTGGCAAGAAGTATTGAATATGACACCAATAGGTATATACGACAATTTCTTTGAAATTGGTGGTGATTCTATATTGAGTATTCAAATTGTAGCCAAGGCAAGAAGCAAAAATATAATGTTAAAGCCCAATCAAATATTTGAGAGCCAAACCATAGCAGATCTTGCGCTTTTTACCGGTTTTGGGATACAGGATACAACCATAGAGGAAAGTATTGAAGGGGATGTTTGTTTGACACCTATTCAGCATTGGTTTTTAAATACACACCACAATGCTCCAAATTATTGGAATCAAATAGTCCGATTGTTGAATGTGGGGAATCTGGATGGGACTGTCATCCAATCGGCAATCGAAGAATTGGTTTGTTACCATGATGCGCTTCGACTCAAGTTTGTAAAGACGGATTATTGGAAAGCTATAATAAACCCCCAAGATGAAATAAAAGTCTTTCGTTTGGAGGATGTCAGCTCCATTAGGAATAGTGTTGAACAGGATAAGCAAATCCAAGAACTGTTAATAGCTGTTCAAGAGTCGAATAAATTGTCCGAAGGTCAACTTTTTAAATGCATCTATTTTAATTGTGGGGAAACACAGGAGAATCAAGTGTTTCTAATAGCCCATCATTTGACCATAGATGTAGTTTCATGGAATATTCTATTTAATGATCTTAATGTCGCCATCAAACAGATACAAAACAATAAACCAATAATATTTGCTGGTAAGACAGCATCGATTAAACAATGGGGAAATTATCTAAAAGAACTTTCGAAATCCAAACACCTCTTGGAAGAACTTTCATTTTGGAAGTCTCAGAAGAACGATATCCAAATGTTTCCTTCAGATTTTGTTTGTGAAGAGAATTGTTATGAAGAGAGTACAATAGAAATATACCAAGCTTCGCTTGGAGCGGAGGATACTCTCAAACTGCAGCAAGATGCAAATTGGGTCTATAATACAAAGATTGAAGAGTTGTTGGTAACTGCACTTCTTACCGTCCTTTATGAATGGAGCCAGTTGGATAGGATTTGTCTTGGAATGGAAAAACACGGTCGGAGCGCAGAAATTTTGGATTTGGACGTATCTGGCACCATTGGTTGGTTTACCTCGTATTTCCCAGTTGCGATGTATGTAATAAAGCAGAGAGATTTAGGAGATCAAATTAAATCTGTAAAAGAACAACTAAGAAAGGTTCCGAATAATGGTATTGGTTATGGGGTACTCAAATATCTTAACCAAGAACAAATAAATATCGAGGAACTTGATCAACAGCCTCAGGTGATATTCAACTACCTGGGCAATCGAATGGTTAACGCAGATTCCACGGATATTGGGTTTGACTTAATGTGGGAAGGAAGTCGGGATCCCAGAAGTGAACGAAGTTACGGATTGGAGATTAACGCATATATCCTAAATGGGCAATTGTATTCGAACTGGAGTTACAGTACTGATTTATACAAGGCAACTACCATTGAAAAATTGGTTTCTGGATATAATACCACTTTGCATCAAATAATTTTGCACTGCAAAAACAAGGAAGTTCGAGAATATACACCCTCAGATTTTCCTGAAGCCGGAATTAGTCAAGACGATTTGGACAACCTTCTAGAGAATTTATAACCAATTATGGATACTGGAAAAAGATCAAATATTGAAGCTATTTTACCCCTCACGGAATTGCAGCAGGGTATGCTCATCCATCATCTTTCCAATCCATTGCAAGATGAAGGATTTTTACATGTAGGCTTTAGATTGAAAGGGTCATTGAATATCAAATATTTTAAGAATGCATGGGAGCTGGCCGTTGAAAGACATCAGGTTCTTAGGTCGTCGGTACATTGGGAAAATATCCGTGCCCCGGTACAGCTAATACGTGGAGTAAATGAAACAAATTGGACAATTTTGGATTGGACGGACATAAATTTAACTGAACAATCAATTAGGATTGAAGCTTTAAAATCGACCCAAAAAGGATTGGGTATGGATTTTAAGCAAAATCCTCTGCTTAATTTTCATCTTATCAAAATGGGCAATGATGAGTTTTTTTTTCTTTGGCCATGCCATCACCTTCTATTGGATGGTTGGTCTAGTAGTAACATTGTCAAAGACGTTTGCTCATTTTACGAAGCATTATGTAAAGGCACCAGCACGGAATTGAAAACACTCCCATCGTTAAAAACTTATTACGCTTGGCTTAAAAATAAAGAGCAAAAGGGAGCAGCTTCATTTTGGTCCAATTATTTTGAAGGTTATTCTAAATCCCATCTTTTTACAAGGGTTAATGTCCCAACTAGGTCGGATGGGAACATCATGGAGTTTATATCTTTATCAGAAACTGAATCAAAAAAAATCACAGAGAAGGCAAGAGCCAATTTTGTAAGTGTCAATACATTGATTCAAGGAGCATGGAGTTTACTTTTAAGTGCTTATTTCAATGCGGGGAATGTTGTATTTGGAACGTCGGTGTCCGGTCGTTCAAATGATTTTCCCAATATGGACCTGCTTACTGGAATGTTTATGAATATCCTACCGGTAAGTAGTATAATTGATAAGCATTGTTCCTTAAAAGATTGGTTGCAATCGTTTCAAAAACGGCAGGTAGCATGCCTGCAATATGAGGAAACCACGGCAACTGAAATTGTGTCCCAATTGAGTAAAAATAAGGGTGGCGCCATGTTCGACAGCCTGTTGGTTTTTGAAAACTTCCCTTGGAAAGACCTCAAATGTGGTGATGTGGAAATTAGTGACTATGGGAGCGGTGTTACTTCCAATTATCCAATAACCTTAATTATTGTGCCCCAAGCGCAAATAAAATTTAAGTTTATATTCAGCACAGATCAATTGGATGAGAGAACTAAAAATTGGATTATAAGTAATTGGACACGTGTTTTGAAACTCATATTATCCGAAGAGGTATCGCATGTCCATGAAGTTTTAGACGGTGTTGAAATTTATCATCATGATGATTCTGAGCAAAAAGGAATTAAAACTCCCAAAATTGAAGCGTTGTCGGTTAATTATGTTGCCCCTAGAAATGAGATTGAACACCAACTGGTTAATATTTGGGAAAACCTCTTTGGAATAGACAAAGTTGGCGTAAAGGACAATTATTTTGAACTTGGAGGTAAATCCATAATGGCTATTCAGATGTTTGCTTTGATCGAGAGTAAATTGGGAGCAAGATTACCCCTAACAACTCTACTTTTCAGCCCCACGATAGAACAAATTGGGGTGTTGCTCACTAAAAAGAACAAATCAGAATTGCGTAATTGGAAGTTTATTGTTCCGCTTAGGACAAACGGAAGTGAAAAACCGCTCTTTTGTGTACATGGGGGTGAAGGGCATGTCTTGTTTTATAAACTGCTTCCTAAATATTTAGGTAGGGATAGACCAGTTTATCTGTTGCAGCCCAAAGGAATTGACGGGGAAGGAACTATGCATGAGAGCATAGAAGCAATGAGCAGGGAATATCTTTCCGAAATTTTGGAGATACAAGGAGATGGTCCGTATAATATTATGTTTTTTTGCTATAGTGCCCTTGCTATTGAAATGGCTTTGCTTCTCCAAGGAATGGGCAAACAAGTAAACCTTATAATTGTTGATAGTACGGCACAGTCTCCAGCCAAAGTAAGCCAACGAAGTTTTAGGCTAAGAGTTAAAAATTATTTGTTGAAAATTCGGCATGCTCCAATAATGACTTTGAAAAGTTCAATTGTATACAGATATAGACAATTATTGGAGCCTATCTATATTGCTTTGACCCAGGATAAGTCAACTGTTACCCTTACTAAAATTCGGAAACATTTGGATTATGTTCATGGACAGTATGTATGGAAAAAAATTGATAGTCCAATTACCCTTGTTCTAACCGAAAAAGAACCCACAGAAAACAGGGAAGAAAAAATACGATTATGGGAATACTGGACCAATTCGAAAGTGAAAGTATATTACAATACTGGGAACCATTTAAATCTTTTTGATGAACCTCATGTGCGCTTATTGGCTAAAACAGTTGATGAAGTTTGTGTGTAAACGTATAGGTATCATTGTAAACAATAACTAATAGAATGGGGGCTGAGCTAACTAATTATTACAATTTAAAACCAGAAACCATACACCTTTGGTATATTGATGTAGGGACCAATTTAGATAGTCGTTATTATAACCTTCTAAGTGAAGATGAAAAAATTAGGGCTGGGAAATATAGGTTTACCCAAGATCAATACGTGTTTATAACAGCCCGGGCGGTTTTGAGAATATTATCTGGACATTATTTACAAAAAGATCCTACCCATATTCGGTTTAAGTATGGCGCTTATGGCAAACCATACTTTCAGGATGAAAACAGTTTGCTTTTCAACGTTTCCCATTCTGGTAGCAAGGCTATTATAGGATTTGGTAAGCATACTGAAATAGGGGTGGATATTGAAAAGATCAAGGACGATTTTGATGTACTCGATATAGCAGATAAGTTTTTTTCCCAAAGTGAAACCAAATCGCTCACAGAAATTACTAAGGAAGAGCAGAACAGGGCATTTTTTCGCTGTTGGACCCGAAAGGAATCGTTTATAAAAGCAAAGGGTGATGGTCTTTCCTTACCCTTGGATTCTTTTTCTGTTACGCTTGATGACGATATCAAGGTTAGACTCATTGAAACAAATTGGAACTCCAGAGAAAAGGAGAATTGGAAAATATTTTCCTTCGTACCAGATGATAATTACATAGCCGCAGTTTCGGTTCAGGGAAATGTTCAAAAAATTGAATATTGGAACTGGAATGAGGTTTTTGAGTGCTATAATATTTAGATAGGAAATGTTTTGTTATTCGTCCAAAGCCTGCATAAAACCAATATTATCTATGATAATAAGGCCTTTTTTCGAATCGTCAAATACAAAATGGATACTTGTAATACCTGTGGGATCAAAACCGGGATTTTTCTCCAGCATGTCCTTTACTGGAAAAGCGAATAGTTGAAAAACTTTCTCCGACTCGAACTTTCCTTCCATGTGGTCCATTTTACTGAGACTTGTTTGGATTTCCCTTTGTAAACCGGAAAAATCGCTTAGATGGAAACTAACTTTCGTTCCTATACTATCCTTAATATTGATTGAAAAATTGATAGGCGTTTTTGTATTTGTTTTTTTGTTGTGGTAAGTATGTTTTAAGTCTTTGCCATTAATTAAAGTATTGACATCGTAGTTGTCGGAGTTGGACTTTTTTTTTGATAGTTTAGCGTAGTCGCCACTTGCTTCCGCCATGGAGAAGACTAGTATAGAGGAGGAGTCAACGCAGATTTTTTCTGGCGGAATTTGAATGGAGTATTGTGGAACCGGGCAATCGGCAGGATTCTGCTCCTTTAAATCCCCGAATTCAAATAGTTCAGTTTGTTCGCCAGCCCTGCCTTTTGATGAACTGTTTAAACAAGAGTGTTCCCAACCAACGAATACCCCTCTACTTCCTTTAAGTTCATTTTTTAGGTAAATTTCCCTTTCTTGCCAGATTGTCAAATTTTCCGAAGAAATGGCATTTTTGCTTAAAGCTGAGGAAGTAAGGTCTGCATCTTCATCAAAGGTACAGATAAAGTTTGTCCTTGAATCTTCAAATTGATTCAAATAAATGGTATTCGGCAACCAATTCCTACCTTTTCGATAATCGGCAAATAGTGGCAAAAATGTTTTGTTATCTTTAAGAGTGGTTTCAAGGAAGGCACTTAGGTAAACTTTTGTAATATTCCGTTGTTCTTCGGCGGGAATTAAATCAGCTAAATTTAAAAAACCTTTATAGAAAGGGGAAAATGCATCATTTTCTCCCCATGTTGTATTGAACTGTCCATGATTGGCCCCTTTTATGTAAAGTCCCGATTTGAAATAATAAGCACTATCGGAAAAAGTGATTCGCTCAAACTGCTTTGCACCCAAAAATGAAGGTACTTCTCCATCTAAGGATCCATGGATCGTTAAGTAGTTGATGTCCTGAAGGCTGGATTTCTCACCTCCCGGTTTGTAGTTTCCGTCCACGGGAGCTAGGCCAACCAGTGATTTTATAGAGTAATTGTAATCAAGTTTTAAGTTTTCGTCATCAGGGTGCTGCATAAGGTGGTTCATCAATGCTGCATGCACCACCGATTCGCCGCCCTTGGAATGACCGATGAGCGCAACATTTGTTGTATCTACCTTTTTGAAGAATAGGTGATTTTCCTTTGCGTTCCAAGTGTGCCAAATTTTTAGATGTTCCAATAACAGTAATGCTCTGGCGTTGTTATCATTTTTAATTCTTCCCCTATAATCGGACCATGAATAATTAAGAAAGTTTTGGGCTACCGAAACTAGGATGAATCCACGAGAGGCGAGTAGGTCCCCTAAATAGGCGTAACCATTTTCGGAAAAATCCTTCATATCGTGATCGCCATGAACTATCAATACTAATGGAAATGGTCCTCTTCCTTCCGGGTACCAGACATGGGCATTTAAGGGTAGGGCAGAAATGTTGAACCCCCAATATTTTTTTCTGAACCAACCACCAAAACCGGTCCATTCCTCCATAAAAGCAGTGCCATTTATAGTAGGTGTAATTATATTCGTCTCCATTCCAAACGCAGGTCTGTGTTTGTCCTTTCCGCTGCCGTAGCTCAAATATTTAACTGTATGGGAGCCATTCTCAGCTGGAGATGAAGCGTTAATTTGGACTACATTTTCCTGAGATGAGGCAGCTGCATTGAATATGGGATCCATTTCCAAACCTCGAATGGAATATAGCACCAAAGTTGCTATGCTTATGGAAAGCCCGAAAGTAAGGATTATAAGTACAATTATTTGTTTTTTGAGACGCAATGATCGGAACCCTGGTTTCCATAAATTGGAAAGCCCTGCCCCTAATAGGGATAAAACGACGACTATAAAAATTGTGGACCTTAACTCAAAATAAAAGACCTTCAAAAAAATTGGGATGGTAATCAGAATTGCGGAAAGGTATCTTTTTGAAAAGCTGTAGATTGGGTGGGTCAATCTGAGCAAAACAAAAGTGAAGATAAAAATGGCAGTGATACGTGCCAAATAGTTCAAAAGAATCCAGGGGTCGTTGTAGGCGAAAACCGCACTTATTGCGGAAAGCAATACAAGTAGAGCAGTAGATACATATAGTGCATAAATAGCCCCGTGAATTTCAAGTTTGGTTGGTCTTAAGTTTTTTACGAATGATTCTATTTGTTTGAAAATCATGTACTGTTTTAATCCAAATGTTTTGTCTATTAGGACATAAATCCAATTTTCTTATCCCACTACCTGTTTTTCGGTCATAAAAGGCTGATGATAATGCCGCTGTCCGGTTGCTTTGTATAGGGCATTGGCCAAGGCTCCTATAGCTGGAGGTAGGCCAGGTTCTCCTAATCCAGTCGGGTCTATTTCATTTTCAACAAAGAAAACCTCTATTTCCTTTGGCGCTTGTGAATGTCGGATCAACTGATATTTGTCGAAATTCATTTGGTTGGGAGCACCATTTTCAAAGGTCAGCTGGCTGTACATGGAATGACCAACACCATCGATTACACCACCTTGAATCATATTCTCTGCGGCATCCCTATTGACTACAATTCCACAATCAACGGCACACCAGACCTTTTCGACAATTGGTTTCCCTTTTTTCATAATTATGTCGAACACTTCCGCAACATAGGTAGAATGGCAAAAATAGGCAGCTACCCCACGATGAACATTGGGTTTTGTTGTTCCCCAATTCGCTTTTTCCTTAACCAGTTTCAATACTCCGGCATACCGCTCTGCTTCGTATTCATGTTTCTCACCAACAGGGTCTTTTATGGCGCGATCAAACAATTCCAAACGGAAATCAATCGGGTCTTTTCCCGCTGCTTCTGCAACTTCGTCGAGAAAGGCTTGCTCGGCACCTGCCGTAAAATTGGATCTTGGTGCACGCCATGCACCTGTGGTAACATTGGTTGGCGCTTTAATTTTTTCAGCCAAATAATTTTCAACGGCGCCGGCCGGGAATCGATTTGGAAAAACAGGACCTTCGGGCAGTCCGGCTCCTTTTACGCTGAAAGAAATCAGATTATTATTTTCATCTAGACCAGCCTTATAAACCGAACGATAGGTAGGGCGATAGGTTCCTTGGGTCATATCATCCTCTCGGGAATAGATAAGTTTGACGGGACCTCCAATTTTTTTTGAAATGGCGGCCGCTTCCACACCAAAATGTACATAGAGTCTTCTACCAAAACCACCTCCGATTCTAGTCATATTTACAGTCACTTTTTCCAATGGTAGGTTTAATAATTTGGAAACCGAGCCTTCCAGTGCTTCGGGTGTTTGAGTGGGCCCAATAAGTTCTGCCGAATCCTCTGTGACATTGGCAAAGAAGTTCATAGGCTCCAATGTGTTATGGGCTATGAAAGGGGCGCTATAAGTTCTTTCGATGATTTTGGCTGCTTTTTTAAAGGCAGCCTCAGGGTTGCCATCCCTTCTACTTTCCTGTACCTCCCCGGACGCCAACGCTTTTTCCAGTCTTTTCACATGTAATTCGGAACTCTCTAATTCCCCGGTAGTTTCCCAGTTGGCTTTTAGTGCCTTTTTGGCTTGCATTAATTGCCAAGTAGATTCGCCAACGATGGCAATTAATTGTTTAAAACCTTTTTCGTCGAACCCACCGGGTTCTTCAACAGTAGTATCAACAATAAATGCATCCTTCACTCCAGGCATACTTTTTATCTTCGCTTCGTTAAAATCCTTTACCGTCATGCCAAAAGCGGGAGGGTGCTGGATCATGGCCAGTTGCATACCATCCCTATGGAAATCCAGACCAAATAAGGGTTTGCCGGTAACTATTTTCTCACCGTCTACATTCTTGACACTTGTACCTATCAATTTGAAATCCTTAACACTTTTCAGTTCAACTTCTTTAGGTACTTCGATTCCCACTGCCTTAGAAGCCACTTCACCATAAGTAATTGTTCGCTCGCCATTAATTTCTTGGATGACTCCTTCACTGGCTGTCACATCCGTCACTTTTAAACCCCATTCCTTCGCGGCCGCCTCCATTAGCATTCTTCTACCGGTAGCACCGGCCATTCGCAAGGCATTCCAGCTTAAACGAATGGATAGACTTCCACCTGCGAATTGGTTTTGGTACCAACCTGTATTCAGGGGCGCCTGTTCCACTACAACATTTTCCCAAGGTACATCCAGCTCCTCCGCCACAATCATGGGCATTGAGGTACGAACGTTTTGTCCAATTTCCGGATTGGGAGAGTATATGGTAACCATGCCCGTATCCCCGATTTTAATATAGCCGTTGATTTCGAACCATTCTTTTGGCACTGCTACTCCCGCTTCTGGTTCAGGTGTATTTGACTTACATCCGTTAAGCCAGCTAAACCCGATTAGCATGCCACCACCTGCAGCAGCTGAAACCTTTATAAATGAACGACGATTATAATGTGTAACTATCTTTGTCATGATGTTTCTTTTTTTGATGTACCTATCAATGTTTAAACGGTTTTGGTATTTGCTGCGGTTTTGATAGCCTTTTTGATTCGTATGTACGTACCACAGCGACAAATATTGCCGTTCATAGCTCCTTCGATTTCTTCATCGGTCGGATTGGGATTCTTTTTGAGAAATGCACTCGCGTTCATAATCTGGCCGGCCTGACAATATCCACACTGATACACATCTTCCTCCAACCATGCTTTCTGCACGGGATGATCTCCGTTTTTAGATAGCCCTTCAATGGTCGTAATATCCTGATTACCAACAGCTGATACAGGTAATTGGCAGGAACGTACGGCATTATCGCCAAGGTGTATGGTACAGGCACCGCATTGCGAAATACCACAACCGTATTTTGTGCCCACCAATTTTAGATGGTCCCTTAAGACCCAAAGAATGGGGGTAGTGGGATCTACATCCAATTGCTGAGTTTTTCCGTTGATTTTTAGATTAAAGTTTGCCATGATTCTAGTGTAAGTAAATGAACTTGATTAAGTTACAAAATTATTTGGATGTTAAATAGCCCAGGAACAAACTATTTATAAATAATGTCCCGTAGGTTATCAGTGTATCCCAGATGCAGAATAATGAAAATCTTATGTTAATTGGGTTTTGTTGGAATTGAGATACGATATGGTAGGGAAAGTACACGGAAACTAATAATAGGGCAGAATGATAGTAGGTACGGTGGAATTTAATTAAACTAATCTATTAGTTTCGCTTCCTAACACAAGAAACATTATCATCTCATATTTTTTACCCAATTTTTCCCTAAGAATTCCAAAAGCCTTGGTGATTTGACCCTCTACCGTCTTTTTGGATACGTTAAGGTATTCCGATATTTCCATATTGGTCAGGCCTTCTTTTTTACTCATTAGAAAAATCTGCTTGCATTTGGGAGGTAATTCCTGAATGGCATCGAAAAGTATGTTCAATATTTTCTGCTCCTGAATTTCATCCTTTTCTTCAACGGCCAATTCCAAAGCTGCAATATATTTTTTCTCCAAGGCCATTACGGCTTTGCCTTTGCGGTATTGGTCAATAAATTTATTATGAACTGATTTATACAAATAATTTTCCAAGGAAAAGTCATGTTTCAGTTTGTGTCGCTTTTCCCAAACTTGAACAAAGACATTTTGTACAATATCCTCGGCCATAAGATCATCCCTAATAAGACTGTTGGCATAAATGCATAGTCTATTATGGTAATGTTCCACCAAAAATCCATAAGCACCTTCATTGCCCTTTTTTAAGCCTTCAATAAGCCCATCTTGGTCTCTATAGTTCCATTTCATCTTGCGGTTAGGATGTGATTTGGTTCAAAATAATGGTAAATATGAAAAAAAAATGTGAAAAAAGTAAGGGTTTCTTAATATGGCTTCGTATAAATGTGAATTATATAACGAATGAAGCCCAAAAAACTACATAAACTAATTGTAAAATATATTACAGCTTCAATTTCAGCGAAGGAGTTGGACGAGTTGGAAGTTAGTCTGAAAGAGTTTTCCAATACTCAACTTTTTAATGATTACGTGAAAACTAATTATAGAATTGACCGTAAAATGAAAACCTACGATACAGAAAAATCAAAACGCCTTTTGCTGGATAAAATTAAAAAGGACAAAGGCAATCTTAATAAATTCCAGTACAGAAGTATTCTTAAATATGCAGCCATAATCATTTTTTCCATGACTCTGGGGTACTTTGTCAATGATAATCTATCTAATGAGACCCCTGCAAAAGAATTCGCCCCAAAAGAGAATTTTATAACTCTAGAACGTGAGGATGGTAACATCCAAGTTATTTCGGAAGATGGCACTTCGGAAGTAATTGACTCGGAAGGAAATGTAGTTGGCTCCCAAGTGGGGAATCAACTTGTTTATACGAATGGGAAAATGACGGGTTCGGAAGAACCTATCTACAATACACTTCACGTACCATATGGGAAACATTTCGAATTGAAATTATCCGATGGTTCCTTAGCTTACTTGAACGCTGGTTCTTCCATTAAGTATCCGGTAGAATTTATAGAAGGAAAAGATCGTACTGTTTTCCTAACGGGGGAGGCATTTTTGGAAGTAGCCAAAGACACGAAACATCCGTTTATTGTAAAGGCGGCTAATTTGGATATTAGGGTTTTCGGAACAAAGTTCAATGTATCGGCCTATCCAGAGGATATAGTTAAAGAAGTTGTGTTGGTAGAGGGATCTGTTGGGTTGTATTCAGAAACCGATATGAGCATAGGCAATGAAGGAACGGTGCTTACACCTGGCCTCAAGGGTAGCTTTGACAATACTAAAGGAAATATTACTACGGAACCGGTTGTTACAAGTGTTTACACTTCTTGGGTTAAGGGCGTATTAGTATTTAGAAATATGACGTTCGAAAACATTCTTAAAAAACTGGAACGGCATTACAATGTCAAGATCGTCAATAAAAATTCAAATCTGGCTACGGCCAAATTCAACGCCAGTTTTGGTGACATGCCGATCGATAAAATTTTGGAATATTTTAAAGGGGAATACAATATTGATTACTCTATAATTAATGACAATGAAATAATTGTAAACTAGATAACTAAAACCTAAATAATAACTGCCAATGAAAAACTAAAAACAACCAAAAACTCACTTTGTATTTCCCTCAGAAGGGATTAAAAAAAAATCGGAAAATGCGTCACCATTTCCCGATCGGTAGAAGTGATTAACCATTAAGTATAACCACAATCAAACATTATAAAAGTATGAAAAAAATTCTTGACCAAAAGAGAAGGTCGTACCCATTGCTTAAACTCAGTTTAAAGATGAAGATCAGTATGTTATTCATGTTTTTGGTACTGTTTACCATGCAGGCCAATTCATCCTATGCACAGCGTACAAAGATTACATTGGACCTTAACAACGTAACGGTAGAAAGGCTTATTGATGAAATTGAAAGTCAAACCGATTTTCATTTTGTATACCAAATAAAGGAAGTTGATCTAAACCGTGTAGTAAGTGTAAAAGCCAATAAAGAGCTCGTAACCAGTATTCTGAAAAGGATATTTGGAAACACGAGGACTACGCACAATGTGGTGGATAAACAAATATTCCTTAAAGAACGTGAAACTCAAATTAAGACCCATAATCCAAAAGTTCAGCCCGGTCCAATTAATCTGCAGAGCTTAGTTTCCGGACTTATTACAGATAGCGACGGTATTCCTTTGGCAGGTGCCAATGTGGTAGAAAAAGGTACTACCAATGGGGTTACTGCCGATTTTGATGGTAATTTTTCCATTCAGGTCGCCAATGAAAGTGCCACTTTAGTGGTTTCCTATATAGGGTACTCTACCAAGGATGTCCCTCTTAATGGACAGGCCAGTGTTAATATTGTTTTGGAAGAAAGCGCTGCGGGACTTGATGAAGTAGTTGTAGTAGGGTATGGTGTGCAAAAAAAGTCGGATATCACAGGAGCTGTGTCCAACATTTCCGAAGAAAAATTACAGAGCAGACCTACAGCAAATTTTTCAGATGCCTTACAAGGGCGCAGCAGTGGGGTTCAAATTAGACAATCCGGTGGAGATTTGGACGGAAAGTTTCAAATAGCTATCCGTGGTGTAGGATCCGTGACCGGTAGTAATGAGCCATTGATCGTTGTAGATGGTGTTCCATTGGTCAGCGCAAGTTTTTCTACAATAAACCCTAAGGATATTTCTTCCATAGATATTTTGAAAGATGCTTCTGCAACTGCTATTTATGGGGCAAGGGCCGCCAACGGTGTTGTAATTGTCACTACTAAAAAAGGAACGGTTGGCAAACCCCAATTAACATATAGTTCAGACTTGAGTATAGAACATATTTCTGAACGTTATGATGTTATGTCTACGGAGCAGCAGAGATTACTTTTTGTTGAAGCCTTTAAAAATTCAAATAGAAGTACTGCTGTCTACGACGATCCAAGTAACCCTATTTGGCAGGTAGATAACGATTGGCAAGATTTAGGTACGCGTGCCGGTATTCGTCAAATACATAATTTGAATTATTCAGGAGGTACCGAAAACACACAATATTCGGCCTCTGCCTCGTATCAGAACCGTACAGGTATTTTGTTGAATACAGATATTAAAACATATTCTTTACGAACCAATTTAAGCTCACAAGTTAACGATTGGCTTAAAATTAGTACTAATATTACTGGGAGCTTCCAGCCTCAAAACTATTCTGATGGTGATGACTGGGGAGCTACAGGTTATAGAGGTTTTGTTTACCATCATAGTTACACTCCAGCTTATGATGAGAATGGTGAACTTGCCAATATAGATACCGCATCGGCTCCTTATTTTGGAGCAAATTCCAATCCATTGGTCCCACTTTTATTACCTACCAAAGAATTGAATACTACAAGGTTACTGGGTAATTTCCAAGCGAACATTAGACTTATGGATGGCCTTTTCTTTAATACCAATTTAGGTGGCGATTTAGTCCGAGTTGAGGGTTACACCTATAATCCTATTTATTCTATTGGTAGAATGATCAACACCCAAGGTTCAGTAACAGTATCCAATAATAGTGATACCAACTGGGTGGCAGATGCCACTTTGGATTATACTAAGGAATTTGATAAGCATGATTTAAAGTTATTGGTAGGGGTGTCTGCTCAGCAGTTTCTTTTGCGAAGAACTTCAGCATTTGGAACAGGGACAATTGATAATGCTTTGAATCAGTTATCAAATCAAACCAGTTTCAATAGCACTGGAAGTAATGTAGAAGGGGGACTGGCCTCTACCTTTGCAAGATTAAACTACGGGTTTGATGACCGATATTTATTAACCGCTACGGTTAGGAGAGATGGATCTTCACGTTTTGGACCGGATAAAAGATATGGTGTATTTCCTTCGGCCTCACTTGCCTGGAGGGTTTCGCAGGAAAACTTTTTGAAGAACAGCACTACTTTGAATGACTTGAAGTTTAGGGTGAGTTATGGTCTTACAGGAAATCAGAATATTGGTAATTTTGAGTTTATAACTAGAGCCGCCTCTACACCCTATGTATTTGGCAATTCTGTGGTGGTCGGTAACTCGGCATCCAATATTGGAAATCCGTCCTTACAGTGGGAGGCAAATAAGCAATTGGATATTGGAGTGGATTTTGCCCTATTCAAGAGCAGAATTAGCGGTACCATAGATTATTACGATAAGAAATCGGAAGACCTGTTGATTCAGAATCCTATTCCTTTGACAGCGGGTGTACCCAATCCTCCTATTGTTAATATAGGTTCGGTACGAAATTCGGGAGTCGAATTTGCCATTTTCACAAGAAACCTGACAGGAAAATTTAAATGGTCTACAGATTTCAATATTTCTTACAATGAAAATGAAGTGTTGGACATAGGGAGCAATTCAGCGGGTGAGCCATTGGAAATACCAGGCCAGAATATACCGTTATCCAATGTTCCAACAAATTTAACTGTAGCTGGGCGACCAGTGGGCGCTTTTAATATGTACATATTTGATGGTATGTGGCAGTTGGGCGAAGAGGCAGAAGCAGCTACATGGTTTAATGCGGTTCCGGGAGATCCAAAATACAAAGATCTTAACAATAATGGACTTTTAGATGCTGGGGATAGAGCTTTTGTAGGTAACCCGCACCCAAAGTTTATAGGGGGAATGGACAATACCTTTTCTTATAAGAATCTTTCTTTATCTGTTTTTATGAATTTTGCAACAGGAAATAAACTCTATAACACCGCTAGAAACCTATTCTCAAGAGGAGTTCCTTTTGTACAGAATTTTGCGGAAGCTGCAGATTTTTGGACACCTGATAATCCATTAGCTACCTCCCCAAGACCTTCCCAAGGAGGTACTACTACCACCTTGGCCACTTTAGCCTCTACCCGATTTTTAGAAGATGCAAGTTTTTTAAGGGTAAAGAACGTTGCCTTAACATATGACCTTCCTGGTAAAATATTTGAGACCTCTTTTATTAGTAGCGCTCAATTTACAATATCGGCTACAAATCTACTGACTTTTACAAAGTACACAGGTTTGGACCCTGAGGCATCAAGTAGGGAAAGCCTTTTGTCTGCTGGTATAGACTATACACCTTATCCAAATACCAAGCAGTATAACTTAGGAGTGAAAATTGGTTTTTAACGTAAAAATGATAACATGAATAATTATATAAAATATATAGGCCTAATATTAATCGGAATATTATTCTACAATTGTAGTAAAATTTTGGAACCAGAACCTGAAGGGCAAGTTGCTCTTGATGCCCTTTTGGCCACAGAAGAAGGGCTAATTACAGGTGTCAATGGTATTTTTCAACCCTTGCATAACATTTATGCAGGTGGTACCATGGTGCAGATGGCAGGTAGGTCAAGTGACGATACTTGGACATGGCGAAAAGAAACGGAATCCGATATTTTTAATATTGACGAAGCATTCGGTCTTATAGAGACTACCTGGGAGAATCATTATCGTGGAATTACCCGGGCCAATACAGTGCTGGAGAGATTGCCGTTAGTTGAATCCTTTTCAAGTGAAGAAATGAGGCTCCTAATAGAGGGCCAAAGCAAGTTTATGCGTGCTTATTACTATTTTAATTTAGTTAGGTTCTATGGAGGAGTTCCATTATTGGTAAACGAAATAAAAACACCTGCTGACGCTGAATTGCCGAGGTCTTCCATACAGGAGATTTATACCCAAATAAAATTGGATCTGGGAGATGCAATATCCCTTTTGCCTACGACCTATACTGGTGGTAGCGGAAAAGAAGTAGGTAGGCCGACAAAATATGCGGCCCTGGCGCTATTGGCTACTGTAAATCTTGAATTGGAAGAATGGGAAGGGGTAGTGTCAAATACCAACGAAATCATTGGAAAGGGGCGTCTATTGGACAATTATGCGGATAATTTTAACGGGTCCCAAGAAAATGGTCCAGGTTCCATTTTTGAAGTACAATATGGAGGTGAGACAGGGGCTACAACAATTAATACCCGTGATATTTTTGCGCCTCCCGCTTTGCAAGGTGGTTCAGCTAATTTACCCACCGATGATACTTGGAACGGGGAAGGGGGTAGTTTGTCATCCGGTAATGGTATTGTTCAAGAATATGAACCAGGCGATAAACGAAAAGATGTTACCCTGGCAAGCTATGACTTGGATAATTTCTTGTTTCCCGACCAACCAATAGGTAGCCTTTTATATATAAACAAGTATTTCAATGAGGTTGATCAGCCTATAAACCAAAGTACGTGGAACTTTCCTATTATAAGATATGCGGATGTGCTATTAATGCGGGCAGAAGCATTGAATGAAATTGGTTATGTGCCTAATGGGGAAGCCTTTGTGCTTTTGAATGAAATCAGGGTCAAGGCAGGTCTGGGAGCACATGATGCATTATCATTGACCACTCAGCAAGAATTTAGGGAAGCCCTAAGAAAGGAGAGAAGAGTAGAACTGGCTTTTGAGAGCAAACGCTATTTTGATTTGAATAGATGGGGCATCTTAAAGGACAGAATCCAATTTCAAATGGATATTAAAGGGGAATTAACATTTCCAAGCAATAGATTAATTTCCCACCCTATTACAGGGAAGTCATATTTTCTATATCCAATTCCATTGGTGGAGTTTTCCAACAATGCCAACCTGCAAGAGCAGAATCCTGGGTATTAATTTAATATATCAGGTCTTTACATTACTAAATTTCAATGCCGACGAGGGTTTCTAGACATTCATAGAAACCCTTTAAAGGCATATTTTGTATGCACAAGCCAAGTTTTATAATGTCTTGAACGCAAAGGCGAAAATTTAGTATGTTAGAACAATCTGTATGTAAATTTAAACAATAGAATTATGACATTAGATAATAAAAAATACGATTTTTTACGTCAATGGCCAGTTGTGGTGGCGTGCCTATCTATGGTAATTGTTTCTTGTGGTTCAAACACTTCCAAGAAATCATTGGAAGAGGAAAAGACGGAGGATAATCGTCCAAATATCGTCTATATCTTGGCCGATGACATGGGATATGGTGATTTGTCTTCCCTAAATCCGAATTCTGGAATTAAAACGCCATTTATGGATGGGATTGTGGAACAGGGCATGTACTTTACGGATGCACATTCCAATTCAGCAGTTTGTACACCTACCCGATATGGAATTCTTACAGGTCGCTATGCCTGGAGAAGCAGATTAAAGGAAGGGGTTTTGTGGGGCTATGACCAACCATTGATTGAAGCCGACCGAACTACGGTGGCCTCATTTTTACAAGATAATGGTTACAATACAGCATGTATTGGCAAATGGCATTTGGGGCTGGGTTGGCAGGCTAAGAATTCGGAAAAGCCCATTGCAAAATACGAATGGGACAAGGTCTTTGAAGAAGGAGCTGACAGCAATGTAGATTTTAGTAAAAAGGTTAGCGGCCCAAATACATTAGGCTTTAATTATTCTTATATCATTCCTTCTTCCTTGGATATGACACCATACCTATATTTGGAAAATGAAAAGGCAACCGAACTTCCTACAGCTTACACAAAAGGCAAAAGTCAGGCCAAGGATGGAAGAGGAGTATTTTGGAGACCTGGAGAAGTTGCTCCCAACTTCGACTTTAATCAGGTTATGGATCATCTAACTTTTAAGGCTACAAATTATATAACTGAACAAAAGAAGTCAAAGGAACCATTTTTTCTTTATTTTCCATTAACTGCACCACACACACCTTGGTTACCAACTGAAGAGGTGAATGGAAAATCGAATGCAGGACGTTATGGTGATTTTGTAACCCTGGTAGATAATACTGTTGGCGCTGTCTTAAAGGCTTTGGAAGAATCTGGCAAGGCAGAAAATACCTTAATTATTGTTACCTCGGACAACGGTTCTAATTGGACGGAGGAAGA
The DNA here is from genome assembly GCF_023016025.1 of Arenibacter sp. S6351L. Lineage (NCBI taxonomy): Bacteria > Pseudomonadati > Bacteroidota > Flavobacteriia > Flavobacteriales > Flavobacteriaceae > Arenibacter > Arenibacter sp. S6351L. Next base: position 38,385 of record NZ_JALKBB010000040.1, read on the forward strand.
CAAAGCACAATATGAACATCGTGCAAATTATATTTATCGTGGTCAGAAAGCAGATATTTACGAAGGTGGACACCGTATCCCTTTTATTGCGCTGTGGCCGGGAAAAATTAAACCGGGAAGTGTTTCTGATCAAGTTCTTTGTACCACCGATCTATTGGCTACTCTATCGGGTATAGTCGGTAAAGATTTGCCCAAGGGTGCGGGGGAAGATAGTTATGATATGTTACCTGCCTTTACAGGAAAAGCACAAAAGCAGATTAGAGATTTTACTGTTCATCATTCCCTAAATGGATTTTTTGCGATTCGAAAAGATCAATGGAAACTTACCACATCTCTCGGTTCTGGAGGTTTTACCAAACCCGACGAAATAAAGCCGGAAAAAGGAAATCCAAACGCAACTTTGTATAATTTGAAGGAGGATCCAAAGGAAACCAAAAATGTTTATGGGGAACACCCTGATGTTGTAGAGGCACTTTTATCGCTTTTGGATAATGCCAAAAAAATGTAATCGACCTAAACATACAATTATAGAATCAAATGAATAAAATCCTTAAACGTTCGGTGGCATGTTTTTTTATGGTTCTCATTACCTCTTGTGGAGATAATCAACAATCCAAGAAAGAGGGGGCAATTCAAAAAGAAAACTTGCCCAATATTGTTATAATTTATGCGGACGATATGGGCTACGGAGATCTTCATTATCAGAATCCGGACTCTAAAATACCTACACCTAATCTTGATCAACTGGCTTCGGACGGTATGCGTTTTACGGATGCCCACAGTTCTTCTGGAATCTGTTCTCCTAGTCGTTTTGCTTTGTTAACTGGGACATACCATTGGCGAAATCAACATGGAATAGTAAATTCATTTGGCAAACCCTTCTTCAAGGAATCCGATGTTACACTTCCACAGGTTTTACAAAAATCAGGCTACACTACGGCTTGTATTGGTAAGTGGCATTTGGGATGGGATTGGAAGTTTAAGAATGAGCCATCAGGAAAAACGGTGCAGTGGGAAAGAGAGGTAAACTACTACCTTCCCCAGGATATAGATTGGAGTGCTCCAATTTCAGGCGGACCTTTAGATCGGGGTTTTGATTACTATTTTGGTGATGGAACCATAAATTTCCCGCCCTATGCATGGATTGAAAACGATAAATTTGTAGAACTGCCGACAAAAGATCAAGACATTGTTAAGAGAGGTTTTGAGACCAAAGAAGGGAATTGGGAATTTCGTCCAGGACCAATGGTAGAAGGATGGGACCCTTATAAAGTATTACCTACCCTTACCCAAAAAGCAGTTGAATACGTAAATGGACAAGAGAAGGACAAACCCTTTTTTCTATATTTTGCACTTCCCTCGCCGCATGCACCTATAATTCCTAACGATGAGTTTATTGGAACGTCTGAAGCAGGGGGTTATGGAGATTTTATGGTACAGACGGACTGGGTTGCCGGACAGGTGTTAAGAGCATTGAAAGAGAAAGGTTTAGATAAGAATACCATTGTTATATTCAGTGCCGATAATGGTCCCGAAAAATATGCGTTCGAACGGGCAGAAAAATATGGCCACTATAGTATGGGTGATTTTCGGGGTTTAAAACGCGATGTATGGGAAGGAGGCCACCACGTACCATTTATTGTAAAATGGCCTGGAAAGGTCAGTGCCGGTTCTGTTTCCAAGGAGGTAATATCCCAGGTGGATATCATGGCCACACTGGCGGCTGCCACCAATACTCCCTTGGTAGAAGGAGCAGCTCCTGATAGCTATAATTTACTACCGATTTTTAAGGGGGAAAAATATACTTCACCCTTACGCGAAGCTACAGTTCACAACACTTTTGAAAAGGCATGGGGGTTGAGGCAGGGTAAGTGGCTTTATATCAATGCTCCTTCTGGCGAACATACCAAAATGCCGGACTCCTTTAAAAAGCTAAGGAATTACACTGACTTTGAAGGAGATGGTCTTTTGTTCGATATGGAGAAAGACCCCGAGCAACGCATCAATTTATTTGCTCAACATCCAGAGAAAATAGATACGATGGACCAGCTTTTACAAAAATATCGGGAACAAGGATATTCCGTAGAACGGACCCCTGTGGCTGCCAAATAAAAACTACACCGTAATGCATGGAATCAAAATTATCTTAGGAATGATGATCAATAAAACACTTTATACAGTATGTTTCTTTCTTGTCACTTTAATAACATTGAATTCGGTTTTCTCGCAGGAATTTAAAAGTGAAGAGAACCATAGGGAAGTCCTTAAACCTAATTTTATTCTTATCATGGCCGATGATTTGGGTTATGGTGACATCTCCTGTTATGGCAATACTTATATCAACACTCCAAATATTGATAGGTTGGCGACGGAAGGAATACGGTTTACGGACTTTCATTCCAATGGGGCAGTTTGCAGTCCCACACGAGCAGCTCTATTAACAGGTAAATATCAGCAGCGTACAGGGGTAGGGGGAGTTATTACGGCTGCCAGTCATCGGGAAGTAGGATTGTCAATCAATGAAATAACCATAGCAGATGAACTTAAGAAATATGGTTATAACACTGGTATTTTTGGTAAATGGCATTTAGGATATGACTCCAAATTCAATCCTTCCCTTCAAGGATTTGATCAATTTAGGGGTTTTGTGAGTGGGAATGTAGATTACCACGCACATATAGACCAGGAAGGATATTTTGATTGGTGGGACAACACGGAAATTAAGGATGATAAAGGCTATACGACCGACTTGATAACAGAATATGGTTTGGATTTTATAGATAGGAATAATCCTAAAAAAACTGAAAAACCGTTTTACTTATATCTCCCACATGAGTCCCCCCATTACCCATATCAGGGAAGAACTGATAAGGCGCTTCGCAGAGTTGGGGAAAGAGGCACCGATCCTGTACCGGAAGATAGTATAGCAGGTATTTACAAAGAAATGGTTGAGGTTTTGGATGAGGGTGTGGGCAAGATCATGCAAAAACTTAAAGAAACAGGGTTGGATAAAAATACAATTGTAATATTCTGCTCTGATAATGGAGCATCAAATAATGGTAACAACGGCAACTTAAGAGGATTTAAGGCCGGTTTGTATGAGGGTGGTCATCGTGTTCCAGCTATTGCTTGGTTTCCTTCAAAATTCGCAGCAGGGGCAGTAAGTGAACAGCCTGTACTCACTATGGATTTTCTTCCCACTTTTTTAGATTTTATTGGGGAAGAGCCAGAAAGTTCTGTGATAGATGGACTCAGTATTAAGAATCATCTCTTATCCAATGAAGCATTGCCAAAGCGGGATTTGTTTTGGAATTTTGGAAATAAAAATGCAGTCAGAAGTGATATTTGGAAACTAGTGACCATTAAATTGGACGACCAGGAAACCGTTGAGTTATTTGATTTGTCAAAAGATATTTCTGAAAAAAACAATGTTGCTGAATATTATCCTAGAATAGTAAAGCGGTTACGTAAAAAACTGAAAAATTGGGAAAAGGATGTTTTTAAAGGGGTAACGTTGGTGTCAGAATAATACATTATTGAGGTAAGCAGTTTTTAGAATATTAAGTTTTGAGTTAGTTTAGTTGCAAAAGGAACAATGGGAAACTGTTGTTCCTTTTTTTTTTTTT